>NZ_JAOS01000028.1:0-390021 GCF_000523975.1 Mycobacterium sp. MAC_080597_8934
GTGGTCGACGGCGACGGCACGGTGACGGTCCGCGTCACCCAGCACCTCGGTCGTCAGTTGTTGCCGGGCGCGGTGGCCAAATTCGTTCGCGGTGACGTCAAGATCGTGCAGACCGAGACGTGGCGACGGGACGGTGACGGCCAGGTGCGCGGCCAGGTCGACGTCTCGGCGTCGGGCGGATTGGGGTCGGGTCGCGCGGAAAGCTGGCTGGAGCCGGCCGAAGACGGGGGCTCGCGATTGCGTTCCGCCGTGCGCGTCGAGGTCAAAATCCCTTTGGTGGGCCGCAAACTCGAGAAGACCATCGGCGCCGATCTGGCCAAGGGCATTCCCGAGATGCTGCGCTTCACCACCACCTGGATCGACGAGAACGCGTGACGCCCCGGCAATGAGATTTGCGCTCGCGACCATGGGAACCCGCGGGGATGTCGAGCCGTTCGCCACGATCGGCCGGGAGCTGCAGCGTCGGGGTCACGAGGTACGGATGGCGGTGCCGCCCAACTACATTCGCTTCGTCGAGTCGGCGGGGCTTTCCGCGGTTCCCCACGGCCCGGACCAGGTCAAGCAGAACGAGGACATCGTCCGCAAATACGGCACTGCGCCGAACCCGATGTTTCTGGCGTGGGTGATTTCGGAGGATCTCAAGCGGCTCTGGCCCTCGTTGGGCACCGCGCTGACGTCGCTGGCCGACGGGGCCGACTTGCTGTTGACTGACACGAGCGAGCACGGCCTGGCCGCCAATGTCGCTGAGTACTACGACATTCCGGCGGCCACACTGCACTATTACCCCAGCGGTGGGGCCGCGCAGTTGACCCAGGAAGCCGAATCCGCCCAGCGCCGGGCGCTGGGCCTGTCGGCGCCGACCGCACCGGCGGCGCGACGGCCGATGGAGCTGCAGGCCTACGACGAATTCCTCTTTCCCGGGCTGGCGGCCGAATGGGCCCAATGCGAGGTCCGACGCCCTTTCGTCGGTGCGCTGACGCTGGCGTTGCCGACCGAGGCCGACGACGAGGTGCTGTCCTGGATCGCTGCGGGGACGCCGCCGATCTACTTCGGCTTCGGCAGCAGCGCGCGGGTCGCATCGCCGGGTGATGTGATCGCAATGATCAGCGCGGCGTGCGCCGAGCTGGGCCAGCGGGCGCTGATTTGCAGCGGCGTCAGCGATCTCACCCAGATCCCGACCGGCGACCACGTCAAGGCGGTGAGCGCGGTGAACCACTCGACCGTGTTTCCCGCGTGCCGCGCGGTCGTCCACCACGGCGGTCCCGGCACCACGTTCGCGGGGATCCGGGCGGGAGTGCCCAGCCTGGTGCTCGCCGTCTCGGTCGACCAACCGCTGTGGGCCGCGGTGATCAACCAGCTGGAAGTCGGCATCGGACGGCATTTCTCGGAGACGACCCCGGATTCGCTGGTGGCGGATCTGCGGTCGGTCCTCGATCCCGGTTACGTCGCCCGTACCCGTGCGGTGGCCGCGCGGATGAGAACACCCGCCGAAAGCGCGTCGGCAGCGGCCGATGTCTTGGAAGACGCAGCGCGCCAAGGTTCTTGCGGCTGACCGCTCAGCGATCGAGGGGGCGAAGCTGCGCCTCGGAGACGCTCCGATAGGAGGGGAACTCGAAGTCGGGGAAGGCGCAGATGTCACCGCGACCACGGACCTGTTCCAACCAGTAATGCTGGTCGGCGGGCGACGCGCAGGCGTAGAGCTTCATGTACGTCGCCGCGAACGGGAACAAGACACCGTTGCCGACAGCCTGCCAGACGGCCGCGGCGACGCCGGGGGTTTCGACGCCCCGGTAATCGTCCAGCACGACCACGCCCCGGCTAGCCGTGTGTCTCACCGCCAGCTCGATGTCATGGGCGACGCACGGGTAGGCGTGGCAGCCGTCGATGTGGGCCAGGCGCACGGCGCGCTCTCCCAGGTCGAGCTGCGATGATTCGCAGACCTCGATGACCGGCCGGCGAGTGTGGAAGCGGTCCCAGTTGGCCAGGAACTGCTGTTGGTCCAAGCCCGAGTATTGGTCGCGTGAGCTCGGCGACCCGTGGGTGTGGTCCACCACCGCTTCGAACAAATCGCAGATCACCAGTTCTTCGTCGTCGCGGAGACCGTAGCCCATCAGGATGGCCGACTTGCCTTGGTAGGTGCCGATTTCCAGCATGTCGCCGCTGATCCCCTCGGCTGATCGCGCTCGTCGAAAGTCCCCAGGTGTGCTCGCTGAAATTCCTCACCTGTGAGCGGGGGTCAGTGTATCGGTTGGCGGGTTGCCGTGGTGGCGCGGCGCAGGGTTTCGGCGGCGGCGTGGTGGTCGCGTAGTCGGTAGGACTCGCCGTCGAGGTTGATGACCACCGAGCGGTGCAGGAGGCGGTCGAGCATGGCTGCCGCGACGGTAGTGTCGCCGAGGATTTCACCCCAGGCGCCGACGCCGCGGTTGGTGGTGATCACGATGGAGGTCTTCAAATATCGTTGGGAGACAACCTGAAACAACGCCGAGGCCGCTTCGGCCGGCAGCGGTAAGTAGCCCAGTTCATCGATCACCAAGAGTGTGGGTCCGTTAAAGAACCGCATGGTGGTGGCCCAACGTCCTTCGATGGCGGCGCGGTGGCAGCGAGCGGCCAGATCCGCGGCGGTGGTGAAGTAGGTGCGGTAGCCGGCATGGGCGGCCGCCCGCGCCAACCCGACCGACAGGTGTGTTTTGCCGGTGCCCGGCGGGCCGATCAACAAAATGTTGGTCGCCGATTGCAGGTAGCGGCAGGTGCCCAGCTCATCGATCAACGCCCGGTCGATCCCGGCGGCGGCATCGATATCGAAGTCGGCCAGGGTGGCCGGGGTCGGTAGGCAGGCGAACCGCAATCGCCCCGCCAGTTTGCGGGCCGCGGTGGCGTCGACCTCAACAGCGAGCAGTCGTTCCAAGGCCACCGTGAGCGAGAGGCCGTCGGCGCTGGCCTGGTCGAGGACTGCTGGGAGGGCTTCGGCGGCGGCGTGCAGTTTGAGTTCGGCCAGATGCGAGCGCAGCTGCTGATAACGGCTGGCCGCCGCCGACGGTGACTCAACGACAGCCTGGGTGGTTTTGGGGCTGCGTGCTGTGGGGGTCATTGCAGGGTCCTTTTCTGGGCGGCCCGCTCATAAGCGGAGAGGTCGATGACAGTGGAATCGGTTGGCGGCGTGCAGGGTTCGGCAGCAACGGAACCACCGTCTTGGAGTTGAATGAGTTGTGCGGCCGCGGCTTTGGCTACCGGCCCGGGTGGGATGCGTTCCTTGCGGCGGTGCGGTCGCCCGGTGGCCGCGGTGGCCAGCGCGGCGGCGTCCAGGGCGATGACATGCCCGCTGTCGCGGACCATCACCCCGAGCCCGTCGGTGGCCATGCGGTGCCGCGCGATCACGATCCCGCCTGTGGTGGCGATATCGCAGAACTCACCGCCGATCGGATGGCTGACCACCACCGCGGCGGCGGCCAGCTCCGGGGGCACCGAGTAGCGGTTGCCGCGGTAGGACACCAACGCTTGCCGCGATGCGGTCCGTTGTTCGGTGACGATCACCGGATACGGCACGGTCGGCACCGGTTGCAGTGGTTCGGTTTTGGCGACGGTGGCCACCGACGAGCGACCATCGGCGGTAGCCCGGATACGGGTGTCACCACGCACCCGGGCGAAGCGGTCCACGCTGGCCTGGGCTTGTTCAACGGTGGCCTCGTCGGCCAAGGTGCGCCACCAGCGTTGGGCGGCGGTGTGGTTGATCTTTTCCACCACGCCCTTGCGGTTGCCGCGCCGGGCGGGGCAGATAGCCACCGCCACGCCGTAGTGTTTGGCCACTCCGGAAAACGACGCCGTCACCCGCCCACTGCCGGGATCGCAGACGGTGGCCATCCGGTCGAACCGCCACACTCGGCTCACCCCGCCCAGGCCGCGCACGACGCGGTCCAGAGCCGCAACCAGATGCGGTTGGTCGGTCGAGGCAGACAAGGCGGCGCGCCACTTGCCCGAGTGCGCCAGGGAACCGACCAACAGATTGGCGGTCTTGCCCCATCCCCAGGACGCGGGTGGATTCGGCAATTCCAGCCAGTCCCATTGGGTTTCATCCCCGGGCGGATGCGTGATGACCGCGTTGGGACGTTCGGTGGCAGTGCGGCAGGCTTGGCAGACCGGCCGCAGATTCCGGGTGCGGATGTTGCGGGTCAGGCTCTGATACGACAGGCCGAACCCGAGGTCTTCGAGTTCATCGAACAGGGTGCGGGCCCACAGATGCGGGTCCTCCAGCAGACGCGCGGTGACGTAGTCGACGAACCGGTCAAACGGATCCGGGCCCGGCCGGGCCCGTTCCCCAGGCTTGCCCTCACCGGTGAGGTATCTGCGGACCGTCTTGCGGTCGAACCCGGTATGGCGGGCGATCGCCGAGATCGTCCAACCACGTTTGCGTAGAGCATGTACTTCCACATCGTCCTCCCATGTGAGCATGAGAAAGCGGGCCTCCTTCAACGAAGCAACTGGCATCAGACACCAGCAGCATCGAAGGAGGCCCGCCCTTCTCGGCGGAGCCACACGGATGGGGAATTTCGATGAGCATCAGTGGGGAATTTCAGCGAGCGCGGTCACGGCCGTCTGGCGAGCGAGCAGATGACTGAAGAGCTCGACGTCGGCCTCGAAGAACCAGCCGTCGACCTTGTCCACCTTCTCGGCATAGGCGGTCCACAGGGGATCCGTCATGACCCGCTCCTGCGCATGAACTCCTCCGCGGCGATCGGCAGGCCGAGCATATCGACATCGACTCGCCGGCCGACCCGCGGCTGGAAGTGGTGCGTGAGGACACCGTGTGCGGTGCGCAGCCGCTTCCGGATGAGACGCGCTGTCGCGAAGCACCTGCCGACGGATCCGTCCTGGCGAATCAGCCAGGCCGGCAACGTGATTCGAGGAGCTCAGATATTTGGTCCACCCATTCCTAAGACGCCTTGGTGCGCGACGGGAAAGTATTTTTGGATGCGATCTCGGACGGACTCAAGCCACTGATGCGTTGTCGGAAAATCGACCGTTCGGCTGTCGCTCATGATTTCGTCAAGCGAAACACCTTGCCTGATGGCAAAACGGGGAAGATATTGCCACTTCCCGGAACGATCGTACAAACCGATCACATTCGCAGCATCCAATGGCGCGATCTTTCCGTCCATGCATATCCACGTCGCTGTACTCGTCTAGCTGGAATCCAAGCTGGATCAACAGAGGTTCCACAACGGCACGGACCCCATTCAAGAACTCTTCTCTCATTTTCGTCCATCGGTCGCACGTACCCAACTTGCTGGTAGCGAGTGTCAGAGCGGTTCACTAATGTCGGGGAGCAAGGAAATATCTTCTGGCTGACCGTATCTGCGAAATAACTCCGCCGTCTCCCGGATATTTCTTTTTGCCCATTCGCTATTCAAGGCGCTTAGCACCTGGTACTCGTATTTGAAGCGTTCCGCGCGATCGCCCACCGATTTGGCCGCTTGGCCCGTGACCACGCTCTGGGTGTACCAGTACAGCAGGTCGTCGAGATTGCCCACGCGGTCGAAGCCAAGTTGTCCGCGTTCGTAGAAGGTGAAGTGATAAGAACCGTCATCGGCGACATAAATATTCAGGCCGTCGTTGGTTCGCAAGCCGACGAGCATAGGACGGACGCCTAGCTTTTCTGATAGCTGGTCGATCTCAGTTTGAAGTTGCGCAGATCTATCGTCCAAGGCGCGGTCCGTATCTCGCGTAAGTTTCAGCAGCCCCAGTGGCCTGGAAACCGACGGCCCGGGAACCACCATGGACGGTGCCGTTGATGCACGCGTCGGCGGGCGCAGTGTTCAAGTGGTGGAGCTGCCGGGAATCGAACCCGGGTCCTACGGCATTCCCTCAAGGCTTCTCCGTGCGCAGTTCGCTATGCCTCTACTCGGATCTCCTGGTCACGCGAACAAGCCAGGATGACGATCCCAGTCGCTGTTGGTGTCCCGATGAGTCCCGCGACCGAACTCATCGGTGGATCCCTCTAGCTGACGCCAGGCTCCGGGTCGAGGGCGTTCCCGGGCTGACGGACTAGCTGTCGCCTAGGCAGCGAGAGCGTAGTCGCGCTGATGTGAATCGGCGCTTATCTATTTGCAACGACGCTTACGGTGGTCAGTTGCCTGCACCGGCACGCTTCCCTTGATTCGATGCGCGAAGTCGAAACCTTTCAGCCCCTCGCATCCCCGCCGACTTTCGGCAGGACTATCAATGGTACATGGCTATCAACCAGCGGCAACGGCATTATGTTCCCCGCCGGGCGGCGATCAGATCACGAAATTGAGGCGCTGGACGACATGGCTGGCCAGGCCTTTGTCTCCGCCGAGTTCGACGGTTTGGTCGCGTGCGGGGCACATCGGGCGCCCCCCGGCGAGCCGGGTGAACTGCAGCCCGTCGCACTGGATCGTCGCGGTCGCCTGCTCGCCGGCGAAATCGTCGACCACCGTGGCGCGGCCGTCGACGCTGACCCGGATAACGCGGGCCAGCGGACCGGTGAGCTCGAACTGCACGCGGGCGCCCTGCGGGGCCTTGGCCAGCTTGCCCACGACGTAGCCCATGGTGGCGGCGATCTCATCGACGGCCAGCGACGCCGCCGGGCCGGCGAGGTCCGCGTCGGACGGCGGCCGCCCCAACGCCACGCGGATGTCCTGCTCGTGCATCCAGCAGTCGAACACCCGGATCCGCATGAACCGGCCGTAGCTGTCCGGGCCGGTGGGCGTCATCGTCACCGCGTCCCACTCCTCGTCGGACATGCTCGTCAAGGCCGCGCGCCGATCATCGGTGATCGCGCGGAAACTTTCCAGCACGTCGGCGTCGGCGTGCGCGCTCAGATGACGCACCCAGCACTCGTTCATCGCGCCGATGTCGTTGCGCACATGCTCCAGCGCCGAGACGTCGACGTCGGGTTCGGGTGCGGCGATGCCGGCGAGGAAGGACTCGGTGCCGATCATGTGCGACACCACAGCCTTGACGTCCCAGCCCGGCAGCGGACTCGGCGCGCGCCATTGGGTCTCGGACAAGCCGGCCAACAGCGCATCGATGTCGTCCCAGACGGCGAAAAGGCCGGCCAGCACGGCGGACTTGTCGACCTTGGTGACGAGACGATCGGCCATGGTCACCGATCGTAGGCCGCGGGACTCGCCGCCGACACCGGCCGTCGGGCCGACGCGTTAGACCGACACCAACCGTCAGGCCGACGCGATCATCGCCACCGACCCCATGGCCAGCACCATGCCGATGCCCTGCCAGCGGGTCACCCGCTCACGCAGCACCACCATCGCCAACACCACCGTCGCGGCGGGATACAACGAGATCAGGATGCTGGCCAAGGACAGCAGCCAGGTGTGCAGCGCGGCCAGCATGGTGATGTTGGCGAAGATGTCCAGCACGGCCACCGCCACCGCCAACCGCAACGGTCGGCCGCGCGGCATCTTCAGGTTCTGGCTCGTTCCGGCCATCGCGAACACCACCAGGCTGGCGGCCACCCGGGCGAAGACCAGCGGCCAGAGCTTGCAGGCGTGCGGCGCCTGATGCAGGAACACCAGGTTCAGGCCCATCGCCGAACCCGCAACTACTGTGAGCCAGGCCACTTTTGGGGTGAACCGATACGGCGTCCCCTCGGCGGGGGCCTCGCGGCTGACCAGCATCACCGCGGCCAGCGCCAGCACGACGCCCACCAGGGCCGCCTGGCCCGGCCGCTCCCCCAACGCCATCCCGACCGCGACGGGCACCGCGGCGTTGAGCACCGCCGCCAGCGGTGAGACCACCGAGATCGGCCCGGAACCCAGGGCGGCGAAGAACGCCCACATGCCGAACGCCATGCCGATGCCGTACAGGCCGCCCCACAGCAGGGCACCGGGATGAATGGGCCCGCCGACGAAGATGGCCAGCGCGCCCAGCAGCAACGTCTCGATCGGGTAGGCGACCAGCATCACGCGCAGCGCGGCTACCCGCCGAGCTGCGACGCCGCCCACGAAATCGCTGACGCCGTACGTGACGGCCGACAGCTGGGCGTAAGCGGCCCCGATCAGATCATCCCCTTTGTTCGGCGTCCCAGTTGACGAACGACTTCGCGCTGTGCGTCGCGCTGGGCCAGGTCCTGGCGTTTGTCGTACGCCTTCTTGCCGCGCGCGAGAGCGAGCTCGACCTTCACTTTGCCCTCGGAGAAGTACAGCGACAGCGGCATCAAGGCGAGGTTACCATCCCGGATCTTGCCGACCAGTCTGTCGATTTGTTGCCTATGTAACAACAACTTTCGGTTCCGGCGTGGGTCGTGATTGGTCCAGCTACCGTGTTGATACTCCGGGATGTACAAGTTGCGCAACCAGACTTCGCCGTCGTCGATCGTTGCGAACGCGTCAGCTAACGACGCTTGGCCCTCCCGCAGGCTTTTGACCTCGGTTCCTTGCAACGCCACCCCGGCCTCGTACGTTTCGATGATCGAATAGTTGTGCCGCGCTTTGCGATTGGTGGCAATGATCTGTTTGCTGCCACCTTTGCCGCCCGCCGCTTTGGCCCGGCCGGAACCCTTGGCCACAGCTACCGCCGGATGTATAGGCGCAGGGTGGCGTAGGCGGTCAGGCCGGCGATCGACACGCCGAGCACGAACAGCCACGGCGAGATGTAGAGGATGTCGGCATAGTCGACCTTGGCGATCAAATGTGCTTGGTAGAACTGGCTCAGCGCGTTGTCCAGGAACCAGGCCCGCACCAGAATCAGGCCGACCACCGCGATGGCCACACCGATGGCCGCGGCCAGCATCGCCTCCACCAGGAACGGCAGCTGGGTGTACCAGCGGCTCGCGCCGACCAGCCGCATGATCCCGATCTCGGTGCGCCGGGTGTGCGCCGCGACCTGGACCATGTTGGCAATGAGCAGGATCGCGCCGACGGCCTGCACCAGCGCGACCGCGAACGCGGCGTTACGCAGCCCGTCCAGCACCGCGAACAGCCGGTCGATCAGATCCTTCTCGTTGAGCAGGCTGCGCACCCCGGGCTGGCCCTGCATCGCGGCGTCGAATTCCGCGTGCTGCTCGGGGTTGTTCAGTTTGACGATGAACGACGCGGGAAACGAGTCCTTGCCGGCGACGTCCTTGAACTCCGGGAACTTCTTGATGGCGTCGTTGTAGGCGTCCTGCCGGTTGACGAACCGCACCGATTTGACGTCTTGACGGGCATCGATCTTGTCCCGCAACGCCTTACACGGCGCGGATCCACAGGTCGCGTCGTTGGCGGAGATGTCGTCGGTCAGGAACACCTGCGTCTCGACGCGGTCGAGGTAGATCTCCCGGGAATTGTCGGCCAACCGGACCACCAGCAGACCGCCGCCGAACAGGCCGATCGAGATCGCCGTCGTCAGGATCATCGCGGCCGTCATGGTGACGTTGCGGCGAAGCCCGGTCAGGACCTCGTTGAGCAGGAAGCCGAAGCGCACTTACCGGTCCATCCCGTAGATGCCGCGCTGCTCGTCGCGAACCAGCCTGCCCAACGACAGCTCGACGACGCGCTGGCGCATCGAGTCGACGATGTGATGGTCGTGCGTCGCCATCAGCACCGTCGTCCCGGTGCGGTTGATCCGCTCCAACAAATCCATGATGTCCTTACTGGTGTCGGGGTCGAGGTTGCCGGTCGGCTCGTCGGCCAGCAGCACCAGCGGCCGGTTGACGAACGCGCGGGCGATCGCCACCCGCTGCTGCTCGCCACCGGACAGCTCGTGGGGCAGCCGATTGGCCTTGCCGGACAGGCCGACGGTCTCGAGCACCTCGGGCACCACCCGGTTGATCGCGTCGGTGCGTTTGCCGATCACTTCCAGCGCGAACGCGACGTTCTCGTACACGGTCTTTTGCTGCAGCAGCCGGAAGTCCTGGAACACGGTGCCGATCACCTGGCGCAGCTTCGGAATGTGGCGGCCGCGCAGCTTGTTGACGTGGAATTTCGATACCCGGATGTCGCCGGTGGTCGGGTTCTCCTCGCCGAGCAGCAGTCGCATGAACGTCGACTTACCCGAACCCGACGGGCCGATCAGGAAGACGAATTCACCCTTGTCGATCTTGACGTTGACGTCCTCCAGCGCCGGGCGCGCCGACGCTTTGTATTTCTTGGTGACG
Source organism: Mycobacterium sp. MAC_080597_8934 (assembly GCF_000523975.1). NCBI lineage: Bacteria > Bacillati > Actinomycetota > Actinomycetes > Mycobacteriales > Mycobacteriaceae > Mycobacterium > Mycobacterium sp. MAC_080597_8934. The sequence goes on from NZ_JAOS01000028.1 coordinate 10,112, forward strand.
TGGTCCAGGGTGATCATCACGGCACGCCAGTGTAGCGGTGAATTTCGCTGGCAAGCGAAAGTCAACTGGCCGGTGGTGGCGACGTCGGCGTGGGACCCGGCCCTGGCTGAGGTTGCTCCGGAGCGGGCGTGGACGGCGTGGTACTGGGCGGGCAGAACGGCGCTGGAAGGATGCACGGCAGCTTCGGCAACTGGAACGGCGGCGTCGTTGTCGTCGTTGTGGTGGTCGTCACCGGCGGTGGCGGGGGCGGTGGTGGCGGCGTGCTGGTCGGGGTCGGCGTGTAGGTGACGGTGGCCGGCGGCTGCTGCAGCCGGCTGCGCGGCACCCAGGTGTAGTTGGGGTCGGGCACGAAGCCCGGCGGCACCACCTGCTGGGCCGGCGGCTTGGGCGCCGGTTCCGGGCGGTAGGTGTCGTAGACCCACCACACCAGCAGGAAGGCGACGATCAGGACGAACGTCGACGTGCGCATCCGCCCGCCGAAGACGTACTGCGGCCAGCGGTGTTCGGCCTCCGTGTCATCGTCGCTGCCGCGCTTTTCCAGGATGTTCAGGGTGAACTTCAACGCTTCTGCACCGCACCTTGGACGTCATCGTCGGATTGCTGTTCGGCGGCCTGGGCGGCCGGCACGCTGGCGTCTTCCACCAGCCCCACCCGCGCGTCGGCCGCGGTGACGATGCCGGCACGGGCCAGCGCCCGAATCACCAGCACGCGCAGCTGCCGGCCCACCTCGAACTGCTTGCCGGGCAACGTGCGCGCCACCAACCGCAGGGTGACGGTGTCGACCTCGATGCTTTCCACACCCATCACCGTCGGCGAGTCCAACAGCAGCTGGCCCAGCACCGGGTTGTCCATCGCGCGGTCGCATTCCTGGTGCAGCACCTCGTTCACCCGGTTCAGGTCGGCGCTGGTCGACACCGGGATGTCCACCACCGCGCGCGCCCAGTCCTTGGACAGGTTGACCACCTTGACGATCTGCCCGTTGGGGATGGTCAGCACCTCGCCGTCCGGGGATCGCAGCCGGGTGACCCGCAATGTCACGTTCTCGACGGTGCCGCTGGCCTCGGTGGCGGCGACGACGGTCAGGGTGACCAGGTCCCCGAAGCCGTACTGCCGCTCGGCGAGGATGAAGAAGCCGGACAGCAGATCCTTCACCAACTGCTGGGCGCCGAAACCCAGCGCGGCACCGACCACGGTTGCCGGCGCGACCAGCCCGCCCACCGAGAACTGCAGGATGCTGGCGATCTGCAGCATCACCCAGATGCCGATGATCACGACCGACACCCAGGAGATCACCGACGCCACGGCCTGACGGTGCTTGGAGGCTTCCGAGCGCACCAGCGCGTCGCTCTCGACGAAGCCGGTGGTGAGCTGGCGGCTCACCTGCAGGGCCACCCAGTTGACGAACCGGGCCGCCAGCACGGCCGCGATCAGCACCATGACGATCCGCAGACCCCTGGTGATGATCCACTCACCGAGTTCCCCCCGCCAGAAGTCATGCCAGCGGTGCGCCGCTGTCGTCATGGCTCCGGCGAGAACGCTTGTGTTATTCGTCATCTTTTCTGTTGCGCCAACGGATTCCCGCTTCCAGGAAGCCGTCGATGTCTCCGTCCAGGACAGCCGCAGGATTGCCAACCTCGTACTCGGTTCGCAGATCCTTGACCATCTGATAGGGGTGCAGCACGTAGGAGCGCATCTGGTTGCCCCACGAACTGCCACCCTCGCCTTTTAACGCGTCCAGCTCAGCGCGTTCTTCGGATCGCTTGCGCTCCAACAACTTTGCCTGAAGCACTCGCATCGCCGAGATCTTGTTCTGCAACTGCGATTTTTCGTTCTGGCAAGTCACGACGATACCCGTTGGGATGTGCGTTAAACGTACCGCGGAGTCGGTGGTGTTCACCGATTGGCCGCCCGGCCCGCTGGAGCGGTAAACGTCAACGCGCACATCGCCTTCCGGGATGTCGATGTGGTCGGTGGTCTCCACCACCGGCAGCACCTCGACTTCGGCGAACGACGTCTGGCGCCGGCTCTGGTTGTCGAACGGGCTGATGCGCACCAGCCGGTGCGTGCCCTGCTCCACCGACAGCGTGCCGTAGGCGAACGGGGCGTGCACGGCGAACGTCGCGCTCTTGATGCCGGCCTCTTCGGCGTAGGACGTGTCGAACACCTCGACGGGATACTTGTGCTGCTCGGCCCACCGGATGTACATGCGCATCAGCATCTCGGCCCAGTCGGCGGCGTCCACCCCGCCCGCGCCGGACCGGATGGTGACCAGCGCCTCGCGCTCGTCGTACTCGCCCGACAGCAGGGTGCGCACCTCGGTGGCCTCGATGTCGGCCCGCAGCGCCTTGAGTTCGGCGTCGGCCTCCGCCAGCGCCTCGGCGGCGCCCTCGCCCTCCTCCGCGGCCAGCTCGTAGAGCACCGGCAGATCGTCCAACCGCGCGCGCAGCTCCTCGATGCGGCGCAGCTCGCCCTGGGCGTGGGACAACTCGCTGGTCACCCGCTGGGCGCGGGCCTGGTCATCCCACAGCTGCGGATCGGACGCCTCGTGCTCGAGCTTCTCGATGCGGGCGCGCAGACCGTCCACATCGAGCACCCGCTCCACCGTGGTAAGGGTGGAGTCGAGGGCGGCGATGTCGGCTTGACGGTCGGGTTCCACAGCCGACAACGTTACCGGGGACCGCCAAGCGGCCCCGCCACCGGCGAGTGCTGAGGTCACGACCAGCGGTCATGCGTTTAGAGTCGAGTCACGATCATGTGCGCCCACGTTGCGCGCCCGCCAATCCTGGCAGCCCCCGGCGCGCGAACCGGGCCCGAATAGAAGGTCGAGAATGCGCCCATACCACGTTGCAATCGTCGGCTCCGGACCGTCCGGCTTCTTCGCCGCGGCCTCGCTGCTGAAGGCGGCCGACGGGTCCGAGCACCCCGACGTCGCCGTCGACATGCTCGAAATGCTGCCCACCCCGTGGGGGCTGGTGCGCTCCGGGGTGGCGCCCGATCATCCCAAGATCAAGTCGATCAGCAAGCAGTTCGAGAAGACGGCCGCCGATCCCCGCTTCCGTTTCTTCGGCAACGTCTCGGTCGGCGAACACGTGCAGGCCAGCGAGCTCGCCGAGCGCTACGACGCGGTCATCTACGCCGTCGGGGCGCAGTCCGACCGGGCGCTGAACATCCCCGGCGAGGACCTGCCGGGCAGCATCGCCGCCGTCGATTTCGTGGGCTGGTACAACGCGCACCCCAACTTCGAGGAGGCCACCCCCGACCTGTCCGGTTCGCGGGCGGTGGTGGTCGGCAACGGCAACGTCGCACTCGACGTCGCCCGCATCCTGGTCACCGACCCCGACGTGCTGGGCCTGACCGACATCGCCGACCACGCGCTGGAGTCGCTGCGGCCGTGCGGGGTCGACGAGGTGGTGGTGATCGGCCGGCGCGGGCCGCTGCAGACCGCCTTCACCACGCTCGAGCTGCGTGAGCTCGGCGAGCTGGACAACGTCGACGTGATCGTCGACCCGGCCCAGCTGGAGGGTGTGACCGACGAGGACGCGGCCGCGGCCGGCAAGACGGCCAAGCAGAACATCAGCGTGCTGCGCGATTACGCGAAACGCTCGCCGCGTCCCGGGCACCGCCGGATCGTGCTGCGGTTCATGACCTCGCCGATCGAGATCAAGGGCGACGGCCGGGTGGAAAGCATCGTGCTGGGCCGCAACGAGTTGGTCACCGACGAGACCGGGCGGGTGTCGGCCCGCGACACCGGCGAGCGCGAGGAACTGCCGGTCCAGCTGGTGGTGCGCTCGGTCGGCTACCGCGGCGTGCCCACCCCCGGGCTGCCGTTCGACGAGAAGACGGCGACCATCCCCAACACCGGCGGCCGGGTCGAGGGCAGCCGCAACGAGTACGTGGTGGGGTGGATCAAGCGCGGGCCGACCGGCGTCATCGGCACCAATAAGAAGGACTCCCAGGACACCGTGGACACGCTGCTCGCCGACCTGGCCAACGCCGGCCCGGACGGGCTGGCCGACTTTCCGGACGACCACGCCGACCGGCTGGCCGACTGGCTGGCGTCACGTCAGCCGAAGCTGGTCACCACCGCGCATTGGGAGCTCATCGACGCGCACGAGCGGGCGGCCGGCGAGGCGCGCGGGCGCCCCCGCGTCAAGCTGCCCAGTTTGGCCAAGTTGCTGCGGGTCAGCCACGGCTGAGCGGCCGTCGTCGCCGCCGAGAGGACGAACGGCTCTACTGATTCGCGGTGATTCTCCGTAGCTTTGAGGGCGTGGGTAGCGACGAGCCGGTGCAGGTGCTTTCCGAGGACGACAACTGGCGGCTGTTGGGCAGCGTCGCGCTGGGCCGGCTGGTCACCAACTTCGCCGGCGAGGCCGAGATCTTCCCGGTCAACTTCGTCGTGCAGGACCGCACCGTGCTGTTCCGCACCGCCGAGGGCACCAAGCTGTTCTCGGCCGTGGCCAATCACGCGGTGGTCTTCGAGGTGGACGACCACAACCTCGTCGAGGGCTGGAGCGTCATAGTCCGCGGTCGTGCGCGGCTGCTGAAGACCGACACCGACATTCAACGGGCCGAGCGGGCGCAGTTGTTGCCGTGGACCGCGACGCTCAAGCCACACTATGTGCGGATCACCCCGACCGAGGTCACCGGTCGTCGCTTCCGGTTCGGTCCGGAGCCCGATCGTCACGAACCCGTTGCGTGACAAGCAATTCGGGTGAATCGGCACCGGTCAGCCGGCGGTGCATGGCCCACGCGATGCGGGCGGCCTGAATCTTGGCCCGATCGGCCGCCGGTCCGCGATACATTTCGTCGACGGTGATGTGCCACAAGGTGAGCCAGCGTCGGAAGTGACGATCCGACAGTGGCGCGCGCCGGTGGATGTCACGGTGCGCCTGCAGCGCGCTGCCCCGGTAGCGTCCCGCCCGGAACAGCACCGTCTCCCAGAAGTCGCACATCGTCGGGACATGGTCGTCCAGCCCGGTCGCCCGCAATCGGGCGAAAGGCTCGGCCAGCACCTCGTCGTCCAGCGCCCGGCCGTAGAACCGGCGCAGCAGCGCCTCCACGTCGGCGCGGTCGCGCAGATCCGGCATCGTCAGTCCGCTCACCAACCCCCTCGATCCGTCCCGCTCACAAGTTGCCGCAGCGCACTGCCAGCACGGAATGACCGGCGTGGCAGAGGGCCTCGGCCCGGTAGGCGTCGGTGACCAGCAGCCGGCCCGCCCGGTGGTCGGCGCGCAGGTGCTGCTCCACGCCGCCGGTCAGCACCGCCGACTCGGCCTGCACGTCGGGATACAACCGCATCCACCGCGCCAGCCTGCGCTCCAATTCCACTCGGGCAGAAGGGTTTCCCACCGCGCACAACCCCACCCCGCGCAGCCGCGCCTCCTCGAAGGCGTGCCGCAGCACCGTGCCGTTGTCCACTTCGGCGACCACGCCGCTCACCCGGGCCGCCGCCGGCAGGCTGGGCGCCTGCTGGACCACCGCGACGGGGCACAGCGCCGAGCGGACCAACGACGTCGCGATCGCGGGCCCGCCGTGGCAGGCATGGTTGAGCCCGATCTGCCCGACGCACAGCATGACCGCGGACCGGGACTGCTCGAGCAGCTTGAAAGCGGTATTGCCCCAAAGGATTTCGGTCTCCACCTTGACCGGTTGAGCGAAGGCGTCGACGGCGCGATGCGCATCGGCCAGCGCGGCCCGGGCGGCGGCGAGCCGGGTGTCGGGCCCGTGCCCACCGGGCGCGCCGTGCGGATCGATCACGTAGACCAGGCGTAGCGGAATGTCGCGGCCGACCGCCTCGTCGATCGCCCAGACCGCCGCGTGCATTGCCGCCCGCGATCCGTCGACGCCGACCACGATCGCCGGGGCCGGATACGCAGTGCTCATCGCGACTTCCTTCACAGGGCGGTTCGTGGGGCGTTTCGCCACACCGTTCGCATTCAGGCTATTGCGCGTAAACCGCTCTCCCCCAGAGGCGTTGGTCCCCAAACAGGTGCCATAAGTCCCTAGGGAACCCCGACACGCGCCGAATTCACTGTTGCCATCGCACCACCGGCCATCGAATATTGGTTGCGGACGTAACCAGGTTCGATATGCGAGACAGCGAGACCACCGCGGCCCCTAGACGAAAGAGACCTCGCGCATGACCGCTCCCGAGACCTCCGCTCAACAGACGTCGTCGCAGCCGCTGGTTTCAAGGGGCTGGATCCAAGGTGTCGCCCTGGTCATGATTTTCGGCTTCCTGGTGATGGGCATCCTGGCCTATCGCACCTACTCGGCGTCGATGCCGATGCCGGACAAGGTGGTCAGTGAGTCCGGGCGGCTGCTGTTCACCGGCGCGGACATCACCCGCGGCCAGGAGCTTTACCAGGCACGCGGGCTGATGGAATACGGGTCGGTGCTGGGCCACGGCGCCTACCTGGGGCCCGACTACACCGCCGAATATCTGCGGACGGCAACGCAGGATGTCGCCGACCAACTGCGGGCGCAGGGCGTCGCCGACCCGCGCGAGCGGGTGGTCACCGAGTTCCGCACCAACCGCTACCACCCCGACACCAAGACGCTGGTGTTCACCGACCGGCAGGCCGCCGCGTTCGACCACATCCAGGATCGGTACGGCGCCTACTTCGGTGAGAACTCGACGAAATACGGCCTGCTGCCGCACATGATCACCGAGAAGGCGCAAATCCGCGACCTGACGGCATTCTTCGCCTGGACGGCGTGGGCCGCGGCTGCCGAACGGCCCGGCCACAAGTACACCTACACCAACAACTGGCCCGCCGAGCCGCGAGTCGACAACGGGCCGACCGCAGCGGTGATCGTCTGGTCGGCGCTGTCGCTGGTGGCGCTGCTGGGCGGCATCGGGGTGATGTTCGCCGTGTACGGGCGGTGGAGCCAGAAGGTGGGCTGGCACAGCGCCGAGACGTCCACCCTGTCCTTCCGCCAGCCCGGCGACGTGGGCCTGACGCCGGCCCAACGCGCCTGCGTCTGGTTCTTTGCGATCGTGTCGGTGCTGTTTTTGGCCCAAACGCTGCTGGGCGCGGCGGCCGAGCACTACCGGGCCGACCTGTCCAACTTCTTCGGCCTGGATCTGGCCCGGGTGCTGCCCTACAACCTGGCCCGCACCTGGCATCTGCAGCTGTCGCTGTTCTGGACCGCGGCCGCCTTCCTGGCCGGCGGCATCTTCCTGGTGCCCTTCATCGCGCGCCGCGAGCCCAAGCGCCAGGCGCTGCTGGCCTACATCCTGCTGGGGGCGGTCGCGGTGGTGGTGTTCGGCTCGCTGATCTGTGAGGCGCTGTCGATCTACGGTGTCATCCCGGCCGGCGGGCTGTTCTCCCAGCAGTGGGAGTACCTCGACCTGCCGCGGCTGTGGCAGATCCTGCTGATCGCCGGCATGTTCATGTGGATCGCCATCATCTGGCGCGGCATCCGCGGCCGGCTCAAGGGCGAGTCGAAGATGAACATGCCGTGGCTGTTCTTCTTCTCCGGGCTGGCCATCCCGGCCTTCTACACGGTGGGCCTGCTGGCCGGCAGCGACGCCCACTACACCGTGGCCGACTTCTGGCGGTTCTGGGTGGTGCACCTGTGGGTGGAGGACTTCCTCGAGCTGTTCACCACCGTGATGGTGGCCTACATGTTCGTTCTGCTCGGCGTGGTGCGCGAGAAGATCGCGCTGGGCGTGATCTTCCTCGACGTCATCCTGTATTCCGCCGGCGGCGTCATCGGCACCATGCACCACCTGTACTTCTCCGGCACCCCGGTGGAACACATGGCGCTGGGCGCGTTCTTCTCGGCCGCCGAGGTCATTCCGCTGACCTTCCTGACCGTCGAGGCGTGGGCGTTCCTGCAACTCGGCGCACGCCAGCAGTCCGGCGACGCCAACCCGTTCCCCCACCGCTGGGCGGTCATGTTCCTGGTCGCGGTCGGCTTCTGGAACTTCTTGGGGGCGGGCATCTTCGGCTTCCTGATCAATCTTCCGGTGGTGTCCTACTACCAGATCGGCACCGCCCTGACCGCCAACCACGGGCACGCGGCCATGATGGGCGTGTACGGCATGCTCGCCGTCGGCCTGGCCATGTTCGCCTTCCGCTACGTGATCCCGGCCGACAAGTGGCCGGAGAAGCTGGCGCGAATCTCGTTCTGGTGCATGAACATCGGGCTGGCGTGGATGGTGTTCGCCACGCTGCTGCCGTTGGGCGTGCTGCAGCTCTACCACTCGGTCAACGACGGCTACTTCGAGGCCCGCTCGCTGGGCTACATCACCAAGCCCGGCAACGCGGTCCTGGAATGGCTCCGGCTGCCCGGTGATGTCATCCTGATCGCCGGCGGCGCGCTGCCGTTCGTCTGGATCGCCTGGACCGCGCTGCGTAACTTCCGGTCCGGCACCACGGTTCAGGAGTTGCCCGAGCACCCGCTCTACACCGAGTCCCCGGTCATGTCCGAGGCCGGCGCCGCTGCGGCGAAGGATTGACCGGTGGGTGCACCGGCCACCACGGTCTGGTTGATCGCCGGGTATTCGCTGGCCCTGCTGGTCCTCGGCTGGGGCTTCGACGTCATGGCGCGCCGGGCCTCGGCGCACGCCGCCCGCTGGCGCACGGGCCGATTCACCTACCGGCCCGACCACGACGCGTGGATCTGCCCGCAGGATCATTGGCTGTGGCCGACGTCCTTCGACCCGAAGCACCGGGTGATGCGCTACCGCGCCCTGCCTGTGGTGTGTAACAGCTGCCCGGTGAAAGCGGAGTGCACCAGCTCCGAGCACGGCCGCGAGATCAGCCGCGAGGTCGACCCCTGGCCGCATTCGGATGCCGGCCGGTTCCATCGCGGGATCGCTTGCTGCGTAGCCGGATTGGGGATCGTGTTGCCGCTGGCCACCTTGGTCACCAACCACTCGGCGGCGGACGCGCTGGTGTTGACGGCCACCGTGCTGCTGGTCGCGCTGCTCGGCCTGCCGCTGGCGCGTCACCTGTGGAACACCCCCTCCAACGCGCCGCAACACCTGCCGCACCGCACCGCGATCGAGGACCAGGTGGCCGCGGCGATCGACCGGTACTCCACCCGCTGGGGCGGCTGGAAGAGCAAGGAGGACAACGCAACATGACCACCTTGGTGATCGCGCTGATCGGCGCCGGGATCGTAGTGCTCGTCGTCCTGGGTTTCTGGTCGCTGGTGGTGCTGCGCGAATACGAACGCGGCGTGGTGTTCCGGATGGGGCATGTCCGCCCGCTCTACGGTCCCGGATTGCGGTTTCTGATTCCGCTGCTGGACAAGATGATTCGGGTCGACCAGCGGCTGGTGACACTGACCATCCCACCACAAGAGGTGATCACCCGCGACAACGTGCCGGCCCGGGTCAACGCGGTGGTGATGTTCCAGGTGACCGATCCGCGCAAGGCGATTCTGGCGGTGGAGAACTACGCGGTCGCCACCTCGCAGATCGCCCAGACCACGCTGCGTTCGCTGCTCGGCCGGGCCGACCTGGACACGCTGCTGGCGCACCGCGAGGACCTCAACAACGACCTGCGCACCATCATCGACAAGCAGACCGAACCGTGGGGCGTGCAGGTGCACGTGGTGGAGATCAAGGACGTGGAGATCCCCGAGTCGATGCAACGGGCGATGGCCCGCGAGGCCGAAGCCGAACGCGAACGGCGCGCCAAGGTCATCAACGCGCGCGGCGAGCTGCAGGCGTCCGAGGAGCTGCGCGAGGCCGCCGAGACCCTGTCGAAGAGCCCGGCCTCGCTGCAGCTGCGCTACCTGCAGACGCTGCTGGAGTTGGGCGCCGACCAGAACTCGACGGTCGTCTTCCCGCTGCCGGTCGACATCATCACCCCCTTTCTGCGCAACCCGGAGCTGCTACAGGGCGTGGTCGACAACGTCGGCCGTCCCGGGTGACCGCTGCCGCCGACCTCTTAGGCGCACGCCAAATAACAAGCGTGCCAAACACTTTGGGTTTCAGTGGGGCGCCGGGCGGGTCGGGCAGTAGGTTAACGGACAGTGAACGTAGGGTGAATTAAGGCTGAATTCACCCCGGGTGGTCGTGGGGAAATGGGGAAAACGCCGCACGCGTCGTCCGCACCTGCGACGTTTGAAGGGCCCGAGACCGAAAGCCTGCTGCGATGCCCTGTGCGCATGCCCCGCCGACCCGATAAGCGCCACGCCCGTTAAGCCGCGTGGCGCCATCGCGCCGGGCTGCGCATCACCGACGCGGGGTGAGCTTTGCCGGGCGGCAAAGCGGACACGGACGCGGCCCACTATTCGAGATCAACGCCGATGCGGCGAGCGCCGGCGCTACCGGCGTTTGCCGACACACCGCACTGTGAGGGGACACAACACGATGGATTGGGCTTTTCTACCACCAGAAATCAACTCGGCCAGGATGTACACCGGCGCCGGCGCGGCCTCGCTGCTGGCGGCCGCGGGCAGCTGGGACGCGCTGTCGGCCGAGCTGACGGCCACCGCCGACGGGTACGAATCGGTGCTCTCCGGCCTGGGCCTGCAATGGCACGGACCGGCCGCCGACGCGATGGCCTTCGCGGCGGCCCGCTACCTGACCTGGCTGCGCGCGACCGCCGAGCAGACCAAACAGACCGCCATGCAGGCGCGCACCGCCGCGGCGGCCTACGAGCAGGCCTACGCGATGACGGTGCCGCCGCCGGTGATCGCCGCCAACCGCACTCTGCTGGCGTCGCTGGTGGCGACCAACATCATGGGCCAGAACACCGCGGCCATCGCGGACACCGAGGCGCAGTACGCCGACTTCTGGGCCCAGGACACCGCCGCCATGGCCGGCTACTCGGCGTCGTCGACGGCGGCAACGCAGCTGCCGCGGTTCGCCTCGGCGAACAATTCCACCAACGAGTCCGGGGTGACCGCCCAGAACGCCGCGGTGACCGCCGCCAACGCCAACGCCGCCGCGAACAAGGCTGTGACACAGTCGTTTTCGCCGCTCGCCGACAACCCGCCGGGGACGACGATCAACAACTACTACGTGGACGCATCGTCGACCAGCGCGGCCAACAGCAACGCCTTCCGGGTCCTCGACGTCATCCAGGGCACCGGGCTGGGCTTCAGCGCCCCCTACAACATGGAACAGTTCGTGTCCGGGATCATCGGGGCCGAGAACAACCTGGGCATGCTGGCCAAACCCGGTGCGGCCGCGGCCAATATCGCCCCGGCGCTCGCCGCGCCCGCGCTGCGCGGCGCCACCGCCGGCCTCGGCGGCGGCCTGGGCGGGGGTCTGGGGAACGTCACCGCAACCCTGTCGCACGCCGGCACGATCGGGCCGATGTCGGTGCCGGCAACCTGGTCCGCTCCCACCAGCACGCATGTCTCGCCGTTGGCACCGGCCGGCTTCACCACGCTGCCGGGCACCGAGGAGCCGATGGCGTCGGGATATCCCGGCTACCCCGGCATGCCCGGCGGTGGCGCCGCGCGATCCGCCGGCGCGGGTGTCCCGCCCCGCTACGGCGTGCGGCTCACCGTGATGCCGCGCCCGCCGGCCGCCGGCTGACCCGGCCACCAGCAGACCCCGTCGTCGCACCCAGTTCGTGCGCCGCTCATCAACGCTCATCGACCGCTCACCGACGCTTATAGAGATGTAGGGCAATGGATTTCGGCTTCCTTCCGCCAGAGGTGAACTCTGCCCGGATGTATGCCGGCCCCGGGTCGGGTTCGCTGTTGGCCGCCGCGGGGAGCTGGGACTCGTTGGCGGCGGAATTGAGCATCACGGCCGCGGTGTACGAATCGGTGCTCGCCGGCCTGACGGGCCTGTACTGGCACGGGCCCGCGTCCCGGGCGATGGCGGCCGGCGCCGCACCCTACGTGGGCTGGCTGCACACGACCGCCGAACGGGCACAGCAGACCGCGACGCAGGCCCGCGCCGCCGCGGCGGCCTACGAACTGGCGCATGCCATGACGGTGCCCCCCGCCGCCGTCGCGGCCAACCGCACCCAGCTGGCGGCGCTGGTGGCGACGAACTTCTTCGGCCAGAACACCGCGGCCATCGCGGCCACCGAAGCGCAATACGCCGAATACTGGGCCCAGGACGCCGCCGCGATGTATGCCTACTCGGCCAGTTCGGCTGCGGCAGCGCAGTTTTCGCCGTTCCCCTCGCCCCGCCGCACCACCGACCCGGGCGGGGTGACGGCCCAGCAGGCCGCCGTCGCCGCGGCCGAGACCGGCAGCACCGGCACGGATTCGGGGACGCAGGTGATCCCCCCGACAGCCGGGGCCTCGGAAATCCCGCTCGATTTCCGGATCCTGGACACCATCCTGGGAGCCCAGACCACGTTCAGGTCGATCTTCACCACCGAGGGGATCCCGGCGGGAATCATCCAGGCCGACAAGAACTTGGGCATTCTGCCCAATCTCGCGACGGTTCCGGCCGCACTCCCCCGGACACCCGCGCTGAGCGCCTCGCCGTCCGGGTTGGGCAGAATCGACGCGGTGCTGGCCCGGGCCGCACGGATCGGCCCGATGTCGGTGCCCGCCGGCTGGACCGCCGCGACGGGCAATCCCGTTGCCGCAGCGCCGGTCACCGGCTGGTCCGAGCCGAGCGCGGCCGACGCGCGTCCCGGTGTGACCGCGCCCGGTCTTCCCGGGATACCGGGCGCCACGATCAGACGCGCGGCGCTGGTGGTGCCCCGCTACGGCGTGCGGATCACGGTAATGGCCCGCCCGCCCGCCGCCGGCTGAACCTCAGCCGCCCGGCTGGGACGGCGGGGACGGCTCGGGCGGCGCCGGCGGGGCGAACCTCCAATTGTCCGGATTCTTCGACGAATACAGCACCGGGAACAGCTGACCGATGGTCGGCCATTGATTCACGTCGACGGCCATCCGCTGATACACGGCGTGTTCGTTGACGGTGGGGCCGTTGATCACGCCGGCGATGGTGACGTACTGCTCGCCGGTGGCCTCGGGCCGCGGGCTGACGCCGGTCACCAGCAGGGTGCCGCTCAGCAGCTCGCCGCGGGGCCCGCGCGGCACGAACCGCTGGACGAGGAACACCGCCAACACGGCCACCAACAACACCAGCAGTCCGAATTCCCACACCCGGCCATGGTAGGACTGCTCACATGAATCGCACCCGCGGCGATGCGCCGCCCGGCGAACCAAGGGAGCGGCGCGGGTGAGCAACGACGATCTGGCGCTGGCGTTGCTGCTGGCCGACCGGGCGGATGCGGTGACCTCGGCCCGGTTCGGCGCGCTGGACCTGCGCATCGACACCAAACCGGACCTGACCCCGGTCACCGACGCCGATCGCGCCGCCGAGGCCGAGCTGCGCGCGGTGCTGGCGCGGCAGCGCCCGCACGACAGCATCGTCGGCGAAGAGTTCGGCGGAGACACCGTCTTCACCGGGCGGCAATGGATCATCGACCCGATCGACGGCACCAAGAACTTCGTCCGCGGGGTGCCGGTGTGGGCCACCCTGATCGCGTTGCTGCACGACGGCGTTCCCGTCGTCGGCGCGGTGAGCGCCCCGGCGCTGGCCCGCCGGTGGTGGGCCGCGCACGGCCGGGGAGCGTTCGTCGCGGTCAACGGGGCCGCCGCCCGTCGGCTATCGGTTTCCTCTGTGGCACAACTGGATTCGGCCAGTCTTTCGTTCTCCAGCCTGTCCGGGTGGGCGCAGCTGGGCCTGCGGGATCGATTCCTGGCGCTGACGGATGCGGTGTGGCGGGTGCGCGCCTTCGGCGACTTCCTGTCCTACTGCCTGGTGGCCGAAGGGGCCGTCGACATCGCCGCCGAGCCGGAGGTGTCGGTGTGGGACCTGGCCGCCCTCGACATCCTGGTGCGCGAGGCCGGCGGGACGCTGACCGGGTTGGACGGCACCCCCGGGCCGCATCGCGGCAGCGCGGTGGCCAGCAATGGACTGCTACAGCGACAGGTGCTCGAGCGCCTCGCACTGTGAATTAGTTAACAAGTGTTCTCCATGATCTTACTCCGGAGTAAGATCGGCTCTATCCGCACTGCCCATCAACCTGAGGCTGCTGAAAATGACCGATTCCGGTTCCACCAAGACCCCAGCCCGCGTCAAACGGCGTGACCGCCAGTCCGGCGTCGGGCTGCAACCGCACAAACGCACGGGCATCGACATCGCCATCGCGCTGCTCACCCCGCTGGTCGGGCAGGAGTTCCTGGACAAATACCATCTGCGCGACCCGCTCAACCGGGGCTTGCGGTACGGCACCAAGACCATCTTCTCCACCGGCGCCGCCACGTCCCGGCAGTTCAAGCGGGTACAGAACCTGCGCGGCGGGCCGACCCGGCTCAAGTCCAGCGGCAAGGACTACTTCGACCTGACCCCCGACGACGAGCAGAAGATGATCGTCGAGACCCTCGACGAATTCGCCGCCGAGGTGTTGCGGCCCGCCGCCCACGACGCCGACGAGGCGGCGACCTACCCGCGCGACCTGATCGCCAAGGCCGCCGAGCTGGGCATCACCGCGATCAACATCCCCGAGGACTTCGACGGCATCGCCGCGCACCGCTCCAGCGTGACCAACGTGCTGGTCGCCGAGGCGCTGGCGTACGGCGACATGGGCCTGGCGCTGCCGCTGCTGGCCCCGGGCGGCGTCGCCTCCGCGCTGACCCACTGGGGCAGCGCCGAGCAGCAGGCCACCTATCTGCCGGAGTTCGCCGGCGAGAACGTGCCACAGGCCTGCGTGGCCATCGCCGAACCGCAACCGCTGTTCGACCCCACCCGGCTGAAGACCAGCGCGGTGCGCACCCCGAGCGGATACCGCCTCGACGGGGTGAAGTCCCTGGTGCCCGCCGCCGCCGACGCCGAGCTGTTCATCGTCGGCGCGCAGCTGGACGGCAAGCCGGCCCTGTTCATCGTCGAATCCTCGACGAAAGGCCTTACCGTGAAAGCGGATCCGAGCATGGGAATCCGGGCGGCGGAGCTGGGCCACGTCGAACTGTCCGGGGTGACGGTGCCGCTGGGCGCCCGGCTCGGCGAGGACGAGGCCACCGACGACGACTATTCCGAGGCGATCGCCCTGTCCCGGCTGGGCTGGGCGGCACTGACCGTCGGGACGTCGCACGCGGTGCTCGACTATGTGGTGCCCTACGTGAAGGAACGCGAGGCCTTCGGTGAGCCGATCGCGCGCCGGCAGGCGGTCGCCTTCATGTGCGCCAACATCGCCATCGAGTTGGACGGGCTGCGGCTGATCACCTGGCGCGGCGCGGCGCGCGCCGAACAGGGCCTGCCGTTCGCCCGCGAGGCGGCGCTGGCCAAACGGCTCGGCGCCGACAAGGGCATGCAGATCGGCTCCGACGGCGTCCAGCTGCTCGGCGGCCACGGCTACACCAAGGAGCACCCGGTCGAACGCTGGTACCGCGACCTGCGGGCCATCGGCGTCGCCGAGGGCGTCGTGGTCATCTGAGTCGTTAATGCAAGAACCGAGCTGAAAGTTCAATCATGGCAATCAATCTGGAACTTCCCCGCAAAATGCAGGCGGTGACCACAAAGACGCATCAGGGCGCCGCGGAGTTGATGCGCCCGATCGCGCGCAAGTACGACCTGAAGGAACACGCCTACCCGGTCGAGCTGGACACGCTGATCAGCCTGTTCGAAGGGGCTTCGGAGTCAATCGAATTCGCCGGGGCGAACGCGCTGGGCGGCGAGGACGAAGAACGGGACAAGAACCACAACGGCGCCAATATGGCCGCGCTGCTGCAGACGCTGGAAGCCAGCTGGGGCGACCTCGCGATGATGCTCTCGGTGCCCTACCAGGGGTTGGGCAACGCGGCCATCTCCGCGGTCGCCAACGACGAGCAGCTGCAGCGGCTGGGCAAGGTGTGGGCGGCGATGGCCATCACCGAGCCCGGCTTCGGATCGGACTCGGCGGCGGTGTCGACCACCGCCACCCTGGACGGCGACGAGTACGTGATCAACGGCGAGAAGATCTTCGTCACCGCCGGCTCGCGGGCCACCCACATCGTGGTGTGGGCGACGCTGGACAAGTCGAAGGGCCGCCCGGCGATCAAGTCGTTCATCGTGCCGCGCGACCATCCCGGCGTCACCGTCGAGCGGCTCGAGAAAAAGCTCGGCATCAAGGGTTCCGACACCGCGGCCATCCGGTTCGACAACGTCCGCATCCCCAAGGAAAACCTGCTCGGCAACCCGGAAATCGAAGAGGGCAAAGGCTTTTCGGGGGTGATGGAGACCTTCGACAACACCCGGCCCATCGTTGCCGCCATGGCCGTCGGGGTGGCCCGCGCCGCGCTGGAGGAGATCCGCAAGATCCTCACCGACGCCGGCGTGGAGATCTCCTACGACAAACCCGCGCACGTCCAGAGCGCGGCCGCGGCCGAGTTCCTGCGGATGGAAGCCGACTGGGAGTCGGCCTATCTGCTGTCGCTGCGGGCGGCGTGGCAGGCCGACAACAAGATCCCCAACTCCAAAGAAGCGTCCATGAGCAAGGCCAAGGCGGGCCGGATGGCCACCGACGTCACCCTCAAGACCGTCGAATTGGCGGGCACCGCAGGCTATTCCGAGCAGTCACTGCTGGAGAAGTGGGCGCGTGACTCCAAGATCCTGGACATCTTCGAGGGCACCCAGCAGATCCAGCAGCTGGTGGTGGCCCGCCGCCTGCTGGGCCTGTCGTCGGCCGAACTCAAGTAGCGGCCGGGCTATCGGCGTTGCACGCCGAGCGTGCAACCACCGCGAGACATCGGCCGTTTTCTCGCCGCGAGTACACGTTCGGCGACAGTCAAGCGCGCCGGCGAATCCTCCGGCCGGGCCGTGGTGCGGGTCGTCGACGGTTTTTGAGCCGGCAGTACGCTGTTCGACCATGCGTGCTGCACGAGTGACTCGACTGGACGGTCCGGACGCGATCGAGGTGACGGACGTCGACGAACCGGCCGGCGACGGCGTCGTCGTCGACGTGCACGCGGCCGGGGTGGCCTTCCCGGACGCCCTGCTCACCCGCGGCCTCTACCAGTACCGGCCGGAGTTGCCGTTCGTGCTCGGCGCCGAGATCGCCGGCGTGGTGCGGTCCGCGCCCGAGGGCGCGCACGTGCGTTCCGGCGACCGGGTCGTCGGCCTCACCATGCTGTCCGGCGGCATGGCCGAGGTGGCGGTGCTGGCCCCCGACCGGGTGTTCAAGCTGCCCGACAACGTCAGCTTCGAGGCCGGCGCCGGCCTGCTGTTCAACGACCTGACGGTGTACTTCGCGCTGACCGTGCGGGGCCGGCTGCAGCGCGGCGAGACGGTGCTGGTGCACGGCGCGGCCGGCGGTATCGGCACGTCGGCGCTGCGACTGGCGCCGGCGCTGGGTGCCGCCCGCACCATCGCCGTGGTCAGCACGACGGACAAGGCCGACATCGCCACGGCGGCCGGCGCGACGGACGTCGTGCTGGCCGACGGCTTCAAGGACGCCGTGAAGGAGCTGACCCACGGCCGCGGCGTCGACATCGTCGTCGACCCGGTCGGCGGCGACCGGTTCACCGATTCGCTGCGCTCGCTGGCCCCCGGCGGGCGGCTGCTGGTGGTCGGCTTCACCGGTGGCGAGATCCCCACGGTCAAGGTAAACCGGTTGCTGCTCAACAACATCGACGTGGTTGGCGTCGGCTGGGGCGCCTGGACGGGCACCCATCCCGGCGCGCTGGCCGAGCAGTGGGCCGGGCTCGAGCGACTGCTCACCTCAGGTGAGCTGGCCCCGCCCGAGCCGGTGGTCTATCCGCTCGACGAGGCCGCGGCGGCCGTGGCCTCGCTGGAGAACCGCACCGCCAAGGGCAAGGTCGTGCTGCGCGTGCGCGGTTAGGCGCTCGGCGGCCGGCGGCACCCGGGCGGCCTTGTGCCCGCCCAAAAGAAAAAGTAATGTCACTTTCAGTTTTCTGCCGCCGAGCTTGGCCCCACCGGAGGAGCCACCATGGAATCCTTTATTCACCTGCGCAAAGGCCGGACACCGGGCCGGCTGCACGCCGATCTCGACGGGCTCAAGGACGACGAGCTGGGCCGCGGCGGCTTCACCGGCCGCACCGCCAACATGTACCGCCGCCACGACCCCACCGCCTACCGCGTGCAGGGCCCGCTGCGACCCATCGACGTGTTGACCTCCGAACTCAAACCGAGCGACGCCAGCGACGCCACGGGCGGGCCGTTGCTGATGTTCGCCAACCCCGACTGCCGCATCTCGCTGTCGCGCCGTAGCGAGCCGATGCCGTTCTACGTCCGCCACGTCGACGGCGACCTGCTGTGCTTCGTCCACGGCGGCGCCGGGTTACTGCACACCGAGTTCGGGCCCATGCCCTACCGCCAAGGCGACTGGGTGTATCTGCCCAAGGCGACGACGTGGCGCCAGCTTCCGGATGCCGAGACCACGCTGCTGATGATCGAGGCCACCGACGAGTTCCGCGTCCCGCCGCCCGGGCCGCTGGGCCGGCACTTCCCGTTCGACCCGTCGCAGGCCACCATCCCCGAGCCGCAAGCACTCGATGACGATCCCGCCCGCGACGAGTACGAGGTCCGGCTGGTGCATGAGGGCGGCCCGACAACGCTGTTCTACCAACACAATCCGCTCGACGTCGAGGGCTGGCGCGGTGACAACTTCGCGTTCACCTTCAACATCGCCGACTACAACGTGGTGACCTCCGACAGCGTCCACCTACCGCCGACGGTGCACCTGTTCATGCAGGCCACCGGCGTCTACGTGATGAACTTCCTGCCCAAGCCCGCCGAAGGGGTTCCCGGCACCGAACGCACCCCGTGGTATCACCGCAACGTCGACTACGACGAGATCGCCTTCTTTCACGGCGGCTCGCTGTACGGCATCCCGATGCCCCCGGGCTTGATTTCGCATGCGCCGCAAGGAGTTCACCACGGCGCACCGGAGAAGGCGCGGGAGCGGGCCCGCCGCAAGTTCGACGAGTACGCCCGGGTCGACTGGCAGGTGATCGCCGTCGACACCCGCCGCCGGCTGACGCCGTCGGCGGAGGTACTGGCCCACGACCTAGGACAGCACTGATGAAACACGAATACGACCGCATCCCCTATCTGGTTGCCTTCCAGAACAATTCGGGCGTCCGGGATGTCTACGGCGGGCTGGCCGAGATCACCGTGCTGGAGAGCTACCTGCTCAAGCCGAAGAACAAGCCGAGCGACACCGTGCTGGTGTTCATGCACCCGATCGGCGGCGGCGCCTACCTGCCGATGATCAATGCGCTGGCCCGCGCCGGCCACCACGTCATCTACTGCAACAGCCGGTTCCGCGGCACCGACTCGGCCCTGCTGATGGAGAAGGTGGTCGAGGATCTCGGCGAGTGCATCAAAGACGCCAAGAAGCGACTCGGCTACACCAAGGTGGTGCTGGCCGGATGGAGCGGCGGCGGCTCGCTGTCGGTGTTCTACCAGCAGCAGGCGCAGAATCCGACCATCACGTCCAGCCCGTCCGGCGACGGCCCGGACCTGACCAAGCTCGACCTGACCCCCGCCGACGGCATCATGCTGCTCGCCGCGCACATCAGCAGGCACGGCACGCTGACCGAATGGCTGGACGCGTCCATCCTCGACGAATCCGACCCCACTAAGCGCGATCCCGAACTGGACCTGTACGACCCCGACAACCCGAACCAACCGCCCTACAGCCAGGAGTTCCTGGACCGCTACCGGCAGGCCCAGATCGAGCGCAACCGCCGCATCACCGCGTGGGTCAAAGCCAAGCTGGCCGAGTTGAAGGCCGCCGGCCGCCCCGACGACGAATTCGGGTTCGTCGTGCACGGCACGATGGCCGACCCGCGCTGGCTGGACCCGACCGTCGACCCCAACGAACGCACCCCGGGAACGTGCTACCTGGGGGATCCTCGAGTGGTGAACATGAGCCCCGTCGGGTTGGCGCGGTTCTGCACGCTGCGCGGCTGGCTGTCGCAGTGGAGCTACGACGACGCCCGCGGCGACGCGCTGGCCTGCGGGCCCGACATCGCCATCCCGGCGCTGGTGATCGGTAACCTGGCCGATGACGCCTGCACCCCCAGCCACACCCGGCGGCTGTTCCAGGCGATCGGACACCACGACAAGGAGATGCACGAAATCCCGGGCGCCACACACTATTACGCGGGACCGGACCAGCGCGACGCGCTGCGCTCGGCGGTCGGCATCGTCACCGACTGGCTGGTCCGGCACGACTTCGCGGAGAAGGCATGAGCGCTGCGGGTGCGGCCGGACCGCTGGACGGCATCCGGGTGCTCGAGCTGGGCACCCTGATCGCCGGCCCGTTCGCCGGCCGGCTGCTGGGCGACATGGGCGCCGACGTGATCAAGGTGGAGCTCCCCCGGGCGCCGGACCCGCTGCGCACCTGGGGCCAGGCCGAGGTCGACGGGCACCACGTGTTCTGGACGGTGCACGCCCGCAACAAACGAGCGATCACCCTCGACCTGCGCCACCCGCGCGGCCGCGAGCTGTTCTGCGAGCTCGTCGAGAAGTCCGACATCGTGGTGGAGAACTTCCGTCCGGGCACGCTGGAGAAGTGGAACCTGGGCTATGACGTGCTGTGCGAACGCAACCCCGGCATCATCCTGGTCCGGGTGTCCGGCTACGGGCAGACCGGACCCGACGCCGCCAAGGCCGGGTACGCCTCGGTCGCCGAGGCGGCCAGCGGACTGCGCCACCTCAACGGCTTTCCCGGCGGCCCGCCGCCCCGGCTGGCGCTGTCGCTCGGCGACAGCCTGGCCGGCATGTTCGGCGCCCAGGGCGCGCTGGCCGCGTTGTACCGCCGCAGCGTCACCGGCCGCGGCCAGGTGGTCGACGTCGCGCTGACCGAATCCTGTTTGGCCGTACAGGAATCCACGATCCCGGATTACGACGTCGGCGGGGTGGTGCGCGGGCCGTCGGGCACCCGGCTCGAGGGCATCGCCCCGTCCAACATCTACCGCAGCGCCGACGGCTCGTGGGTGGTGATCGCCGCCAACCAGGACACCGTGTTCGCCCGGCTGTGCAAGGCGATGGGCCGCGCCGAGCTGGCCACCGACGAACGGTTCGCCACCCACGTCGCGCGCGGCCGCAACCAGGACGAACTCGACGGGATCATCGGCGAGTGGGCCGCACAGCGCCAGGCTGACGAGATCATCGAAACCCTTTCCGCCGCAGGCGTGATCGCCGGACCGATCAACACGGTCGCCGAGGTCGTCAACGACCCGCAGCTGCGGGCCCGCGACATGCTGGTCGAGCATTACGACGAGCGGCTGCGGCGCAACGTGCTGGGCCCGGGCATCGTGCCGGTGCTCTCGGAATCGCCGGGCCGGCTGCGCAACGCGGGTCCGGCGCGGCCGGGCCAGCACAACGACGAGGTGTACCGCGGGCTGCTGGGCAAGACCGCCGAGGAACTCGAGGAGCTGCGGGCACAGGAGGTGCTGTGAACACACATGTGGCCATCCGCGAGGTGGCGCTGCGCGACGGCCTGCAGATCGAGGCGCCGATCCAGTTGTCCGCCAAGCTCGAACTGCTGGCCGCGGTGGCGGCCACCGGCGTGCGCGAGGTCGAGGCCACCGCGTTCGTCTCCCCGTCCAAGGTGCCGTCGATGGCCGACGCCGCCGAGCTGGCCGCCCACCTGGCCGACTATCCCGACATCGAATTCTCCGCCCTGGTCGCCAGTCCCAACGGCGCCAGGCGGGCGGTGGCCGCCGGGTTGCGCGCCATCGAATACGTGGTGGCCGCCGACGACACGTTCAGCGCGGCCAACGTCGGGCGCACCAGCGCCGAGGCCACCGAACAGATCGGCGACATCGTCGCCATCGCCCACGACGGCCCGGGCCCGCCGGTCACCGTCGAAGTCGTCATCGCCACCGCGTGGGACTCACCGTTCGAAGGCCCCACTCCCCCGCAGCGGGTGCTCGACATCGCCGCCGCGGCCCGCGACCGCGGGGCCGACCGGCTGTCGATCGCCGACACCATCGGCACGGCGACCCCCGGCCGGGTGAGTTCGCTGATCGCGCAACTGCTTCCGGTGGTCGGGGACATGCCGCTGGGCGGTCATTTCCACAACACCCGCGGCTGCGGGCTGGCCAGCGCGTACGCGGCGGTCGGCGCCGGGGTCACCCGGCTGGACGCGTCGGTCGGCGGGCTGGGTGGCTGCCCGTTCGCGCCCGGGGCCACCGGCAACATCGCCACCGAGGACCTGGTGTACCTGCTCACCGACAGCGGATTCGACGTGGATGTCGACCTGCAGGCCGCCATCGCCGCCGCCGGTGTCGCGAAAACACTTGTGGGGCATGACCTTCCCAGTGCCCTGCTGCGCGCCGGGGACCGGCGGAGAAGTTGAGAGCGGGGTCCCTGATGCCTGCCGAACTGCTGACCGCCAAGGGCCGCCAGACCAGGCAGGCCATCGAGCAGGCCGCCCGCAAGCTGTTCGCCGAGCGGGGTTTTCACGGCACCACGCTGGCCGACATCACGTCGGCGGCCGGGAAATCCCCGGCGGTGTTCTACCGGTATTTCGCCGACAAGGAAGACCTGCTGGCCGCGCTCGCGGAGTCCTTCCTGCACGAGGTGGTCACGCCCTCGGGGCTCAGCGTCCACCTGCCGGACTCCCCCGACGACGACGCGTTCTTCACCGCGGTGGTCACCGGTTACTGGAACATGTTCAAGCAGAACATCGGCATCATGATCGCGGTGGCCCAGCTGGCCGCCACCCAGCAGCGGTTCGCGGCGGTGCAGAACGAATTCCGGCGCTTCGGCATCGATCTGGTGGCGGCGTCGGTGCGCCGCGCCCAGGAGCAGGGTTACGGCGCCGAGCTGCACCCCCAGCACACCGCGGCGGCCATCGCGCTGCTGTTCGAGAACTTCACCACCGTGTTCGTCGGCCCGTCCGGTCTGGGCATCGAGATCAGCGACGAGGACGCCATCGCCACCCTGTCGACGATCTGGAAGAAAACTCTCTACGGCGTGTAAGGAGACAGCTGTGGATTTCACCCTGCCCGAACACCTTCCGGGCGTGCTCGCCGAGATGGACGCGTTCATCGAGAACGAGATCAAACCGCTGGAGCGCGAGCACATCCAGTATTTCGACCAGCGCCGCGAGCATGCCCGCACCGATTGGGACAACGACGGGATCCCCACCCGCGAATGGGAGGACCTGCTGGCCGAGATGCGCCGGCGGGCCGACCGGGCGGGCTGGCTGCGGTACGGATTGCCCGCGTCGCTGGGGGGTCGCGACGGCAGCAACGTCGACATGGCGGTCATTCGGGAACACCTGGCGCACAAGGGTCTTGGCCTGCACAACGACCTGCAGAACGAGTCGTCGATCGTCGGGAACTTCCCGCAGGTGATCATGATGGAGCGGTTCGGCACCGACGAACAGCGCCGGGAGTGGTCGCAGGCGCTGATCACCGGGGAACGTTCCATGGCGTTCGGCCTGACCGAGCCGCAGCACGGCTCGGACGCCACCTGGCTTCAGACCCGCGCCGAACGCGACGGTGACGGCTGGGTGATAAACGGCGCCAAGCGATTCAACACCGGCGTGCACCGCGCCACCCACGACCTGATCTTCGCCCGCACCTCCGGTGAGCCCGGGACCGCGGTGGGCATCACCGCGTTCCTGGTGCCGACCGACGCGCCCGGATTCACGGTGCCCTACTACTGGTGGACGTTCAACATGCCCACCGACCACGGCGAGGTCGAGCTGACCGATGTCCGGGTGCCCGCCGACGCGGTGCTCGGTGAGGTGGATCGCGGACTCGAAGTCGCGCAAACCTTCCTGCACGAGAACAGGATTCGGCAAGCGGCCAGCAGCCTGGGTGCCGCCCAGTACTGCATCGACCGGGCCGCCGAATACGCCGGCAGCCGAACGGTGTTCGGCAAACCGCTGTCGGTCAACCAGGCCGTGCAATGGCCGCTGGCCGAACTGCAGACCGAAGCCCAGATGGTGCGGCTGCTCGTGCAGTACGCGGCCTGGCACCTGGACCGCGACCACCACATGGAGGTATCCGACAAGGTGTCGATGGCCAACTACCGGGCCAACCGGCTGGTCTGCGACGCCGCCGACCGGGCCATGCAGATCTTCGGCGGCCTCGGCTACAGCCGGCACGAACCGTTCGAGCACATCTACCGCCATCACCGCCGCTACCGGATCACCGAGGGCGCCGAGGAGATCCAGATCCGCCGGGTGGCGCAGCGGCTGTTCAAATTCGGCAAGAAGTGATGGACAGCGACGCGGCCGAACTGCGCCCAAACTGGAAGGGGTGCTGGCCACCGCGCTCGGCGCCGGCACAGCCGTCGAGCAGCTGCGCACGCTGACCGGCGGGGCCAGCAGAACCACCTGGGCGTTCGACGCCGTCACCGGCGGGCGGCGCCGCCCGCTGATCCTGCGCACCGGCCCGCCCGACGACGTGCACGCCGGCATGGAGCTCGAAGCCCAGGCGCAAGCCGCCGCCGCGGCCGCCGGCGCCCCGGTCCCCCACATCCTGGTCGCCGACAATTCGCCTGCCGCACTGGGCAATCCGTTCCTGATCTGCGACGAGATCAAGGGCGAGACCATCGCGCGGCGCATCCAGCGCCGGCTCGACGCCGCCGACGGCCACGCGGCCCGGGTCCACCTGCTCGGGCAATGCGCGCACGCGGTGGCCGCCATCCACCGAGCCGAGATAGACCGGATCCAGGACCCGGGCCTGAGGCGCCAAGACCAACTCGCCGAATGGCGGCAACGCCTCGACGACATGGGCGACACCACCGCCACCTTCGAATGGGCGTTTCGCTGGCTGGCCGCCCGCCGGCCCCGTGCGGCGCCGGCGGTGTTGGTGCACGGCGACTTCCGGATGGGCAATCTCATCGTCGACGGCGCCCAGCTTGCCGCGGTGCTGGATTGGGAGCTGGTGCATGTCGGCCAGGCGTATGAGGACCTGGCCTGGTTCTGCATCCGCGCCTGGCGATTCGGCGCCCCGGCCGGCCTCGGCGCCGGCGGCCTGGGCAGCATCGAGAGCTTCCTGCGTGCCTACGAGCAGGCCAGCGCGACGACCGTGGACAGGGCGGCGTTCCACTGGTGGCTGGTGCTGGCCACGCTGCGCTGGGGGGTGATCTGCCGCTACCAGGCGGAGCGGCACCTGAGCGGCCTGCACCGCTCGGTCGAGCTGGCCACCATCGGCCGGCGCGTCTGCGAGACCGAGTGGGATCTACTCAACCTGCTCGAAGGGGCCGCCTGATGATCGGGCCCTATGGCCGCCCGCTGGCCGCCGAACTCGTCGCCGCCGTGGCCGAATTCCTGGAGACCGACGTGCGCGCGGCGACCGAGGGGCAGGTCAACTTCCACGCCCGGGTGGCCGCCAACGCGTTGCGCATCGTCGAGCGCGAACTGCTCGACGAGAGCGAAGCGGAATCGCGTGCCGCCCTGGCCGCCTTGGGTTTCGCCGAGGAGGAGCAGCTCGCCGCCGCGATACGCACCGGGGAGATGGACGGGCGGGCCGAAGACGTCATCGCCTGCCTGCGCACGCTGGTGCGACGCCGGTTGGCCGTCGCCCATCCCGGCTACGACAACGAATAGCAAACAGATCGGAGGGGAGCGGGTGCCATGACCGCCAGCGGTGCGAAAACCGTCGTCGACACGGCCGACCGGCTGTTCGCCGCCATCGAGCGCGGTGACGTGACCGCGGTCGCGGCGATGTGGAGCGACGACATCGCGGTGTGGCGGGTCGGCTCCCGCCGCGACGACGACAAGGCCCGCGCCGTGCGGGTGATCGACTGGTTCATCGGCGCGACCGCCCGGCGCCGCTACCAGATCCTGGACCGGCAGCTGTTCGACGGCGGCTTCGTCCAGCAGCACGTCTTGCACGCCACCGGGCATGGCGGGCAAGCGATCTCGCTGCGGGTGTGCATCGTGATCAGGGTGGGCGCGCACGGCATGATCGAGCGCATCGACGAATACTTCGATCCTGCCGGGATCGCGCCGCTGATGTGATAGGCGCTAGATTCGCCACGACAGTTGGGGGTGATCGATGACGACCTTGGAGACACTGCTGCACGATCCGGAGATGGCCGGCGTGTGGAACCTGGTGCCGGACCGCTCGGCCATCACTTTCAGGATCAAAAACATGTGGGGGCTGCTGACCGTCCGGGGCCGCTTCACCGACTTCACCGGTGACGGCCAACTGACCGGCAAGGGAGCGGTTTTCGGGCGCGTCGACATCCGGGCCGCATCGCTGGACACCGGGATCGGCCGCCGCGACCAGCACCTGCGCTCGCCCGACTTCTTCGACGTCGAACGCTTCGAGAAGATCAACGTGGTGGTCACCGGGCTGCAGCCGACCAAGGGCAAAAACGCCGACCTGCGCACCGACTTCACCGTCAAGGGCGTCAGCGCACAACTGCCGCTGCCCGTCACGATCCTCGAGCTCGACGACGGCTCGATCCGGATCACCGGCGAAACCACGCTCGATCGCGCCCGATTCGACCTGGGCTGGAACCGGTTCGGCATGATCGGCCGCACCGCGACGGCCGCGGCCGACGTCATCTTCGTCCGAGATTCGCAATAGATTCGCAATAGATTTGCGGGCACCCCGATAAACCCACTGCGGCACCAGTAGCATCTGCAGCGTGTCGGACTCCACGCCCCAATCCAGCGTCGCCCTGCGGATCCTCGTCTACAGCAGCAACGCCCAGACCCGGGAACGGGTGATGCGGGCACTGGGCAGGCACCTGCATCCCGACCTGCCCGAGCTGAGCTACGTGGAGGTGGCCACCGGCCCGATGGTGGTCAAGACGATGGACCAGGGCGGCATCGACCTGGCCATCCTGGACGGCGAGGCCACCCCCACCGGGGGCATGGGAATCGCCAAACAGCTCAAGGACGAACTCGACACCTGCCCACCGCTGGTGGTGCTGACCGGGCGGCCCGACGATGCCTGGCTGGCGTCCTGGTCGCGCGCTGAAGCCGCGGTGCCGCATCCCATCGACCCCATCCTGCTCGGCCGCACGGTGCTGAACCTGTTGCGCACCCCGGTTCGCTGACCGGATCCACGCGTCCTCGTTGCCGCCGGGGCAATCGCCCGGCCGCAGTCCCCTGACTTTGCGCTGGACAGCGCGAGCACGGCGGCGTCAATACTGCAAAACGCCCACCCCGGGCAAGCGCGCCGCGCGCCGCGACGCTATGTTGAAGATCACTGTGACGGTCCCGAAACCGGGTTCGTCACAGCAGCCCGGTTACCGCCTGGCCGCTGCAGGCGGCTCGCACGACGGATCATGGAGCGAGTTGAACGTCTACATACCCATCCTGGTGCTGGGGGCGATCGCCACCGCCTTTGCCGTGGGCTCGGTGGTGATCGCGAGCCTGGCCGGCCCGTCACGTTTCAACAAGTCGAAGATGGCGGCCTACGAGTGCGGCATCGAGCCCACCGAAACCTCGGTGAGCGGCCCGCGCGCCACGGCCGGACAGCGGTTTCCGGTGAAGTACTACCTGACCGCGATGCTGTTCATCGTCTTCGACATCGAAATCGTGTTCCTGTACCCGTGGGCGGTCAGCTACGACGCGCTGGGCACCTTTGCGCTGATCGAGATGGTGGTCTTCATGCTCACGGTTTTCGTGGCCTACGCCTACGTGTGGCGCCGCGGCGGCCTGACGTGGGACTGAGGGCCGAGAGGGGATTGAGGTAAGCGTGGGTCTTGAGGAACAGCTGCCCGGCGGGATCCTGTTGTCGACGGTCGAGAAGGTCGCCGGCTACGTCCGCAAGAACTCGCTGTGGCCGGCGACGTTCGGGTTGGCCTGCTGTGCCATCGAGATGATGGCAACCGCCGGGCCAAGATTCGACATCGCGCGGTTCGGCATGGAGCGGTTCTCGGCCACTCCCCGCCAGGCCGACCTGATGATCGTCGCCGGTCGGGTGAGCCAGAAGATGGCCCCGGTGCTGCGCCAGATCTACGACCAGATGGCCGAGCCGAAATGGGTGCTGGCCATGGGGGTGTGCGCGTCATCCGGCGGGATGTTCAACAACTACGCGATCGTGCAGGGCGTCGACCACGTCGTCCCGGTGGACATCTACCTGCCCGGCTGCCCCCCGCGCCCGGAGATGCTGTTGTACGCAATCCTCAAGCTGCACGAGAAGATTCAACAGATGCCGCTGGGCGTCAACCGGGAAACCGCCATCGCCGAAGCCGAGCAGGCGGCGCTGTCGGCCCGGCCCACCATCGAGATGCGCGGACTGCTGCGATGAGCTCGCCCGACCAGGACCCCCGCGAGGCGATAGCCCAGGGCGACGACGAGGTGATCGACGTTCGTCGCGGCATGTTCGGGGCCGCCGGCACCGGCGACACGTCCGGCTACGGGCGGCTGGTGCGCACGGTCACCCTGCCTGGCAGCAGCCCGCGACCCTACGGCAGCTACTTCGACCACGTCGTCGACACGTTGACCGAGTCGTTGCAGAGCAACGGCATCGAATTCCACCAGGCGATCGAGAAGGTCGTGGTGTACCGCGACGAGCTCACCCTGCACGTCGACCGGGCGGCACTGCCGCACGTGGCCCAGCACCTTCGCGACGACCCGCGGCTGCGTTTCGAGATGTGCCTGGGCGTCAGCGGCGTGCACTACCCGCACGAGACGGGTCGCGAACTGCACGCCGTCTATCCGCTGCAATCCATCACGCACAACCGCCGCGTCCGCCTGGAAGTGGCTGTGCCCGACGAGGATCCGCACATCCCGTCGCTGTACCGGATCTATCCGACCACCGACTGGCACGAGCGCGAGACCTACGACTTCTTCGGCATCATCTTCGACGGGCACCCGTCGCTGACCCGCATCGAGATGCCGGACGACTGGCACGGGCATCCGCAGCGCAAGGACTACCCGCTCGGCGGGATCCCGGTCGAATACAAAGGCGCACAGATACCCCCGCCCGACGAGCGGAGAGCGTACAACTGATGAGCACCACCACCGAATCGACGCACGACGGCGCCGGCGAGACCCTCGTGGTCGCGGGCGGCCAGGACTGGGACAAGGTCGTCGAGGCTGCCCGCAGCGCCGACCCCGGCGAACGCATCGTCGTCAACATGGGACCCCAGCACCCGTCCACCCACGGGGTGCTGCGGCTGATCCTGGAGATCGAGGGCGAAACGGTCACCGAGGCGCGTTGCGGAATCGGCTACCTGCACACCGGCATCGAAAAGAACCTCGAATACCGGTACTGGACCCAGGGTGTCACGTTCGTGACCCGAATGGATTACCTCTCACCGTTTTTCAACGAGACCGCCTACTGCCTGGGCGTGGAGAAGCTGCTCGGCATCACCGACCAGATACCGGAGCGGGTCAACGTCATCCGGGTGATGATGATGGAGCTCAACCGGATCTCCTCGCATCTGGTGGCGCTGGCCACCGGCGGCATGGAGCTGGGCGCGATGACACCGATGTTCGTCGGCTTCCGCGGCCGCGAAATCGTGCTCACCCTGTTCGAGTCGATCACCGGGCTGCGGATGAACAGCGCCTACATCCGGCCCGGCGGCGTGGCCCAGGACCTGCCGCCGAATGCGAAAACCGAAATCGCCCAGGCGCTCGACCAGTTGCGCCAACCGCTGCGCGAAATGGGCGACCTGCTCAACGAGAACGCCATCTGGAAGGCCCGCACCCAGGACATCGGCTACCTGGACCTGACCGGCTGCATGGCGCTGGGCATCACGGGGCCGATCCTTCGCGCCACCGGGCTGCCGCACGATCTGCGCAAGAGCGAACCGTACTGCGGTTATGAAAACTACGAATTCGACGTGATCACCGCCGACACGTGTGATGCTTACGGGCGCTACATGATTCGCGTCAAGGAGATGTGGGAGTCGATCAAGATCGTCGAGCAATGTCTGGACAAGTTGCAGCCGGGCCCCATCATGGTCGAGAACGGAAAGATCGCCTGGCCCGCCGATTTGAAGGTCGGCCCGGACGGCCTGGGTAACTCGCCGGAGCACATCGCCAAGATCATGGGCGGCTCGATGGAGGCCCTGATCCACCACTTCAAGCTGGTCACCGAGGGCATCCGGGTCCCGCCGGGCCAGGTGTACACGGCGGTCGAATCGCCGCGCGGCGAGCTCGGCGTGCACATGGTCAGCGACGGCGGCACCCGCCCCTACCGGGTGCACTACCGCGACCCGTCGTTCACCAATCTGCAGTCCGTCGCCGCGATGTGCGAGGGCGGCATGGTCGCCGACCTGATCACCGCGGTCGCCAGCATCGACCCGGTGATGGGCGGGGTGGACCGATGACCGGCCCACAGGGGCAGCCGGTGTTCCTCCGGCTCGGCCCGCCGCCCGACGAGCCCAACGCGTTCGTGGTCGAGGGCGCGCCCACGTCCTACCCGCCCGAGGTGCGGGCCCGGCTCGAGGTCGACGCCAAGGAGATCATGGGCCGCTACCCCGACAAACGCTCGGCGCTGCTGCCGCTGCTGCACCTGGTCCAGTCGCAGGACTCCTACCTGACCCCGGCGGGGCTGGAGTTCTGCGGCGAGCAGCTGGGTTTGACCGGGGCCGAGGTGTCGGCGGTGGCCAGCTTCTACACCATGTACCGGCGTGGGCCGACCGGTGACTACCTCGTCGGGGTGTGCACAAACACGTTGTGCGCCATCATGGGTGGCGACGCCATCTTCGATGCGCTGAAGGAACATCTGGGCATCGGCAACGACGAGACCACGCCCGACGGGTCGGTCACGCTTCAACACATCGAATGCAACGCGGCCTGCGACTACGCGCCGGTGGTGATGGTCAACTGGGAGTTCTTCGACAATCAGACACCCGAGTCGGCGCGCGAACTCGTCGACTCGCTGCGCGCCGGTAAGCCCCGGCACCCCACCCGCGGCGCGCCGCTGTGCGTCTTCCGGGAGACCTCGCGCATCCTGGCCGGGCTGCCCGACGAGCGCCCCGACCAGGGGCAGGGCGGCGCCGGCGCGGCGACCCTGGCCGGGCTGAAGGTCGCCAAGGAACACGGCATGCAGGCACCGTACCCGCCGGAAGGCCAGCAATGACAACGACTTCGGAGACTTCGGAGGCCTCCGGGGCCCCGCAGGCGACGCCGCTGACGCCGGTGATCAGCCGCTTCTGGGACGATCCCGAGTCGTGGACGCTGCAGACGTACCACCGGCACGGCGGGTACGCGGCGATGAAGAAGGCGCTGGCGATGGAGCCCGACGCGGTCATCGGGATGGTCAAGGACTCCGGGCTGCGCGGGCGCGGCGGCGCGGGCTTCTCGACCGGCACCAAGTGGTCGTTCATCCCGCAGGGCGACACCGGCGCGGCCGCCAAGCCGCACTACCTGGTGGTCAACGCCGACGAGTCGGAACCCGGTACGTGCAAAGACATTCCGTTGATGCTGGCCACCCCGCACGTCCTGATCGAGGGGGTGATCATCGCGGCGTATGCGATCCGGGCCAACCACGCGTTCATCTATGTGCGCGGCGAGGTGCTGCCGGTGCTGCGCCGGCTGCAGAACGCCGTCGCCGAGGCCTACGCCGCCGGCTATCTGGGCCGCGACATCGACGGCTCGGGCTTCGATCTGGAGCTGGTGGTGCACGCCGGCGCCGGCGCCTACATCTGCGGCGAGGAGACCGCGCTGCTGGACTCGCTGGAGGGCCGCCGCGGCCAGCCCCGGCTACGGCCGCCGTTCCCGGCGGTGGCCGGGCTGTACGGCTGCCCCACGGTGATCAACAACGTCGAGACCATCGCCAGCGTGCCGTCCATCATCGGCAACGGCGTGGACTGGTTCCGCTCGATGGGCAGCGAGAAATCGCCGGGTTTCACGCTGTATTCGCTGTCCGGCCACGTCACCCGGCCCGGCCAGTACGAGGCGCCGCTGGGAATCACGTTGCGCGAGTTGCTCGATTACGCCGGCGGGGTGCGGGCCGGGCACCGGCTCAAGTTCTGGACCCCCGGCGGCTCGTCGACCCCGCTGCTGACCGACGAACACCTCGACGTGCCACTGGATTACGAGGGCGTGGGCGGGGTCGGCTCGATGCTGGGCACCAAGGCGCTGGAGATCTTCGACGAGACCACCTGCGTGGTGCGTGCGGTGCGCCGCTGGACCTACTTCTACAAGCACGAGTCGTGCGGCAAGTGCACGCCGTGCCGCGAGGGCACGTTCTGGCTCGACCAGATCTACGAACGGCTGGAGACCGGTAAGGGCACGGCCGAGGACATCGACAAGCTGCTGGACATCTCCGACACCATCCTGGGAAAGTCGTTCTGCGCGTTGGGCGATGGCGCCGCCAGCCCGGTGATGTCGTCGATCAAGTACTTCCGCGACGAGTACGTCGCCCACGTCGAGAACGGCAGATGCCCGTTCGACCCGCGAGACTCCATGCTGACACCGAACGGGAGCGACTCGTGACCCAAACTGCGGACACCGAAGGCCGCGTGACCCAGCCGGAGATGGTGACGCTGAGCATCGACGGCAACGAGATCAGCGTCCCCAAGGGGACTCTGGTGATCCGCGCGGCCGAGTTGATGGGCATCCAGATCCCCCGGTTCTGCGACCACCCGCTGCTGGAGCCGGTCGGGGCGTGCCGGCAGTGCCTGGTCGAGGTCGAGGGGCAGCGCAAGCCGATGGCCTCGTGCACCACGGTCGCGACCGACGACATGGTGGTGCGCACCCAGCTCACCTCCGAGGCCGCCGACAAGGCCCAGCACGGCGTGATGGAGCTGCTGCTGATCAACCATCCGCTGGACTGCCCGATGTGCGACAAGGGCGGCGAATGCCCGCTGCAGAACCAGGCAATGTCCAACGGCCGCAGCGATTCTCGCTTCACCGACGTCAAGCGCACCTTCGCCAAGCCGATCAACATCTCCGCGCAGGTGCTGCTGGACCGGGAGCGCTGCATCCTGTGCGCCCGCTGCACCCGGTTCTCCGAGCAGATCGCCGGCGACCCGTTCATCGACATGCAGGAGCGCGGCGCGCTGCAGCAGGTCGGCATCTACGCCAACGAACCGTTCGACTCCTACTTCTCGGGCAACACCGTGCAGATCTGCCCGGTGGGGGCGCTCACCGGCACCGCCTACCGGTTCCGGGCCCGCCCCTTCGACCTGGTGTCCAGCCCCAGCGTCTGCGAGCACTGCGCGTCCGGGTGCGCCCAGCGCACCGACCACCGCCGCGGCAAGGTGCTGCGCCGACTGGCCGGCGACGACCCGGAGGTCAACGAGGAGTGGAACTGCGACAAGGGCCGGTGGGCGTTCAGCTACGCCACCCAGCCCGACGTGATCACCACTCCCCTGGTCCGCGACGCCGACGGTTCGCTGCAACCGGCCTCCTGGTCGCACGCGATCGCCGCCGCGACCCGGGGGTTGGAATCCGCGCTGGGCAACACCGGGGTGCTGGTCGGCGGTCGGGCCACCTGGGAGGACGCCTACGCGTACTCGAAATTCGCCCGAATCGTGTTGGGCAGCAACGACATCGACTTTCGGGCCCGGCCGAGCTCGGCCGAGGAGACCGACTTTCTGGCCGCCCGGATCGCCGGCCGGCCGATCACCGTCAGCTACTCCGACCTGGAGTCCGCACCGGTGGTGCTGCTGGCCGGGTTCGAGCCCGAAGACGAGTCGCCGATCGTGTTCCTGCGGCTGCGCAAGGCGGCCCGCAAGCACGGGGTGCCGGTGTACGCGGTGGCGCCGTTCGCCACCCGCTCGCTGACCAAGGTGTCGGGTCGGCTGATCAAAACCGCGCCCGGCGCCGAGGCCTCGGCGTTGGACCGGCTGGCCACCGGCGAAGTGGGTGACCTGCTGTCCACCCCGGGCGCGGTCATCATGGTCGGCGAACGGCTGGCCACGGCGCCGGGCGGACTGTCCGCCGCCGCCCGGCTGGCCGACACCACCGGCGCCCGGCTGGTCTGGGTTCCGCGGCGCGCCGGCGATCGCGGCGCCCTGGAGGCCGGGGCGCTGCCCGGGCTGCTGCCGGGCGGCCGGCCCGTCGCTGACGACGACGCCCGCGCGCAGATCGCGTCGGCCTGGAACGTGTCCGAATTGCCTTGCGGCCCTGGGCGTGACGTGCAGGAGATGCTGGCTGCCGCCGCCGACGGCACGCTGGGCGCACTGCTGGTCGGCGGTGTGGACCCGGACGACTTCGCCGATCCGCAGGCGGTGCTGGCGGCGCTGGACGGGGTGGGCTTCGTGGTCAGCCTGGAGCTGCGGCACAGCGCCGTCACGCAGCGCGCCGACGTGGTGTTCCCGGTCGCGCCGACCACCCAGAAGGCGGGCGCCTTCGTCAACTGGGAGGGCCGGTTCCGCCCGTTCCAGGCCGCGCTGCGCGGCAGCATGACGCAGGCCGGCCAATCCGATCACCAGGTGCTCGACACTTTGGCCGACGAGCTGGGCGTCTACCTGGGGACGGCGACCGTCGAGGAGATCCGCACCGAATACGCCGCGCTGCCCTACTGGGAGGGCAAACGCGCGGCCGGCCCGGACGTCGCGGCCGCCGAGCCGACGCCGCCCGGGGCGGGTGAAGCGGTGCTGACCGGTTGGCGGATGCTGCTGGACAACGGTCGCATGCAAGACGGCGAACCGCATCTGGCCGGCACGGCGCGCAAGCCCGTGCTGCGGCTGTCGGCCGACACCGCCGCCGAGATCGGCGCCGCCGACGGCGATGCGGTCACCGTGAGCACGCCGCGCGGATCGATCAGCCTGCCGCTGGTGATCACCGACATGCCCGACCGGGTGGTGTGGCTGCCGCTGAACTCCTCCGGCTCGGCGGTGCACCGCCAGCTCGGCGTCACCGTCGGCGCCACGGTGCGGATTGGAGTTGGCTCGTGACGACCCCACTGACCGCCTTCGGGCACGACCCCTGGTGGCTGGTGCTGGGCAAGGCGCTGGCCATCTTCGTGTTCCTCATGCTCAACGTGCTTGTTGCGATCCTGCTCGAACGCAAGATCCTCGGCTGGATGCAGCTGCGGCCCGGCCCCAACCGGGTGGGCCCGTGGGGTGTGCTGCAGAGCCTGGCCGACGGAATCAAGTTGGCGCTCAAGGAAACCATCACCCCGGGCGGTGTCGACAAATTCGTCTACTTCGCGGCGCCGGTCATCTCGACCATCCCCGCCTTCACCGCGTTCGCGTTCATCCCGTTCGGCCCGGTGGTGTCGGTGTTCGGCCACCGCACCCCGCTTCAGCTCACCGACCTGCCGGTCGCGGTGCTGTTCATCCTGGGCCTGTCGGCGATCGGGGTGTACGGAATCGTGTTGGGCGGCTGGGCATCCGGCTCCACCTACCCGCTGCTGGGCGGGGTGCGCTCCACCGCGCAGGTGATCTCCTACGAGGTGGCGATGGGATTGTCGTTCGCGGCGGTGTTCCTCTACGCCGGCTCCATGTCCACCTCGCAGATCGTGGCCGCCCAGGACCGGGTCTGGTTCGTGTTCCTGCTGCTGCCGTCGTTCGTGATCTACCTGATCTCGATGGTCGGTGAAACCAACCGGGCGCCTTTCGATTTGCCCGAGGCCGAGGGCGAGCTGGTGGCCGGGTTCCACACCGAGTACTCGTCGCTGAAGTTCGCAATGTTCATGCTGGCCGAGTACGTCAACATGATGACGGTGTCGTCACTGGCCACCGCGTTGTTCTTCGGCGGCTGGCATGCGCCGTGGCCGCTGAACATGTGGGCGGGCGCCAACACCGGCTGGTGGCCGGTGCTGTGGTTCACCGCGAAGATGTGGACCTTCCTGTTCATCTACTTCTGGCTGCGGGCCAGCCTGCCGCGGCTGCGCTACGACCAGTTCATGGGGCTGGGCTGGAAGCTGCTGATCCCCGCCTCGTTGGTGTGGGTGCTGATCGCGGCGGTGATCCGCACGCTGCAGAACCAGGGGTACGCGCACTGGACGCCGATCCTGGTGATCTCCAGCATCGTGTTCGCCGCCGCGCTGGTGCTCTCGCTGCGAAAACCGTTCACCACGCCGCATATTCGCGCGCTGCGGCGGCAGCTGCGCCGCCAGGCCAAGCAGCTGCCCACCGCGCCGGATTCCACCCCGGTATTCCCGACACCGCCGCTGCCGGCGAAAGCGCTGACGGCCGCGAGTAAGGAGAAAGCACGTGGCTAAATTCTTGGACGCGGTCGCCGGATTCGGCGTGACGTTCGCGTCGATGTTCAAAAAGCATGTGACCGAGGAGTATCCGGAGAAGCCGGGCCCGGTCGCGCCGCGCTACCACGGCCGTCACCAGCTCAACCGTTACCCCGACGGGCTGGAGAAGTGCATCGGCTGCGAGCTGTGCGCGTGGGCCTGCCCGGCCGACGCGATCTACGTCGAGGGCGCCGACAACACCGAGGAACTGCGGTATTCGCCCGGGGAACGCTACGGCCGGGTGTACCAGATCAACTACCTGCGCTGCATCGGCTGCGGGCTGTGCGTCGAGGCCTGCCCGACCCGGGCGCTGACGATGACCAACGACTACGAGATGGCCGACGACAACCGCGCCGACCTGATCTACGAGAAGGACCGGCTGCTGGCCCCGCTGCTGCCCGAGATGACCGCGCCGCCGCATCCCCGCGCCCCCGGCGCCACCGATAAGGACTACTACCTGGGCAATGTCACCGCGCACGGGCTGCGGGAGGCCCAGCG
Source organism: Mycobacterium sp. MAC_080597_8934 (assembly GCF_000523975.1). NCBI lineage: Bacteria > Bacillati > Actinomycetota > Actinomycetes > Mycobacteriales > Mycobacteriaceae > Mycobacterium > Mycobacterium sp. MAC_080597_8934. Next base: position 46,580 of record NZ_JAOS01000028.1, read on the forward strand.
GGCCGGGGACCCGCGGTGAGTGCCTTCGCCGGCCACGCCGTCGCCGCCACGCTGGCCTCCAGCTATTCCCAGGACACCATCGTCCGCACATCCACCGGCGAGGCAGTGACGTTCTGGGTGCTGGGCGCGCTGGCCGTGATCGGTGCGCTCGGGGTGGTGCTGGCCGTCAACGCCGTCTACTCGGCCATGTTCCTGGCCATGACGATGATCATCCTGGCGGTGTTCTACATGATCCAGGACGCGCTGTTTTTGGGCGTCGTCCAGGTCGTGGTCTACACCGGCGCGGTGATGATGCTGTTCCTGTTCGTGCTGATGCTCATCGGCGTCGACTCGGCCGAATCGCTCAAGGAGACGCTGCGCGGCCAGCGCGTCGCCGCGGTGGCCGCCGGTGTCGGGTTCGGCATCCTGCTCATCGCCGCGGTCGGCAACGTGGCCAGCGGCGGGTTCGCCGGGCTGACCACCGCCAACGCCAACGGCAACGTGGAAGGGCTTGCCGCCCTGATCTTTTCCCGCTACCTGTGGGCCTTCGAGCTGACCAGCGCGCTGCTGATCACCGCGGCCGTCGGGGCCATGGTGCTGGCGCACCGGGAGCGTTTCGAGCGCCGCAAGACCCAGCGCGAACTGTCCCAGGAGCGTTTCCGGGCCGGCGGGCACCCCACCCCGCTGCCCAACCCCGGTGTCTACGCCCGCCACAACGCCGTCGACGTGGCCGCCCTGTTGCCGGACGGCTCGTATTCGAAGCTGTCGGTGTCGCCCATCCTGCAAAGCCGCGGCGGCGATGGCAAGGACGTCGCCGCACCGGAGCCCAGCCCCAGTTTGTCGCAAGGCGGTGCGTCGTGAATCCCATCAACTACCTGTATCTCTCGGCGCTGCTGTTCACCATCGGGGCGGCCGGTGTGTTGTTGCGCCGCAACGCCATCGTGATGTTCATGTGCGTCGAGCTGATGCTCAACGCGGTCAACCTGGCGTTCGTCACGTTCGCCCGGATGCACGGCCACCTGGACGGGCAGATGATCGCGTTCTTCACGATGGTGGTCGCCGCCTGCGAGGTGGTCATCGGCCTGGCCATCATCATGACCATTTTCCGTACCCGCAAATCGGCGTCCGTCGACGACGCGAACCTACTCAAAGGCTGAGCACGCCAACATGACTCACTACACTCCGCTGCTGGTGGCGCTGCCGCTGGCGGGTGCCGCGATCCTGTTGTTCGGCGGGCGACGCACCGACCGGTGGGGGCATTGGCTGGGTTGCGCCACCGCCGTGGCGGCGTTCGTGGTCGGCGTCGGCCTGCTGGATGAGTTGCTCGGCCGTCCCGCCGACCAGCGCGCCATCCACGAAAGGGTGTTCAGCTGGATCCCGGTCGGCCAACTGCAGGTGGACCTGGGGTTGCAGATCGACCAGCTGTCGGTGTGTTTCGTGTTGCTGATCACCGGAGTGGGGTCGCTGATCCACATCTACTCGGTGGCCTACATGGCCGAAGATGCCGACCGCCGAAGGTTTTTCGGTTACCTCAACCTGTTCCTGGCGTCCATGCTGCTGCTGGTGATCGCCGACAACTACGTGGTGCTCTACGTCGGCTGGGAGGGTGTGGGCCTAGCGTCCTACCTGCTGATCGGGTTCTGGTACCACAAGCCGACGGCGGCCACCGCGGCCAAGAAGGCGTTCGTGATGAACCGGGTCGGCGACGCCGGGCTGGCATTGGGAATGTTCTTGATGTTCAGCACTTTCGGGACGCTGTCCTACGCCGGGGTGTTCGCGGGGGCGCCGGCGGCCGGTCGGGGCGCGCTGACCGCGATGGGTCTGCTGTTGCTGCTGGGGGCCTGCGCCAAATCCGCGCAGGTGCCGCTGCAGGCCTGGCTGGGCGACGCCATGGAGGGCCCCACCCCGGTGTCCGCGCTGATCCACGCCGCCACCATGGTGACCGCGGGCGTGTACCTGATCGTGCGGTCCAACCCGCTGTACAACCTGTCGCCGGATGCGCAACTGGCGGTGGTGATCGTGGGTGCGGTCACCTTGCTGCTGGGTGCTTTCATCGGCTGCGCCAAGGACGACATCAAACGTGCGCTGGCGGCATCGACCATGAGCCAGATCGGCTACATGGTGCTGGCCGCCGGGTTGGGCCCGGCCGGCTACGCGTTCGCGATCATGCATCTGCTGACCCACGGGTTCTTCAAGGCCGGCCTGTTCCTCGGCTCCGGCGCGGTGATCCACGCGATGCACGAGGAGCAGGACATGCGGCGCTACGGCGGGCTGCGGGCCGCGCTGCCGGTCACGTTCGTCACCTTCGGGTTGGGCTACCTGGCCATCATCGGGGTGCCGCCGTTCGCGGGCTTCTTCTCCAAGGACGCCATCATCGAGGCCGCGCTGGCCGCCGGCGGCGTCCGCGGGTACCTGCTCGGCGGGGCGGCGCTGCTGGGCGCCGGCGTCACCGCGTTCTACATGACCCGGGTGATGCTGATGACCTTCTTCGGCGAAAAGCGTTGGGCCCCAGGCAGCCATCCGCACGAGGCGCCGGGGCTGATGACCTGGCCCATGATCCTGCTGGCCGTCGGGTCGGTGTTCTCCGGCGGACTGTTCGCGGTGGGCGGCACGCTGCAGCGCTGGCTGGAGCCGGTGGTCGGCAGGCACGAAGAGGTGACTCACGCCGTCCCGGTGTGGATCAGCACCGCGCTGGCGCTGGGCGTCGTGGCCATCGGCATCGCGGTGGCCTACCGGCTCTACGCCACCGCGGCCATCCCCAGGGTGGCGCCGTTGTCGGTGTCGCCGCTGACCACGGCGGTCCGTAACGACTTCTACGGCGATGCCTTCAACGAGGAGGTGTTCATGCGCCCCGGCGCGCAACTGACCCACGCGCTCGTCGAGGTCGACGACGCGGGCGTCGACGGCTCGGTCAACGCACTGGCGGCGTTGGTGAGCGCGACGTCGAATCGCTTGCGGGGCCTGCAAACCGGCTTCGCCCGCAACTATGCCCTGTCGATGCTGACCGGCGCGGTACTGGTGATCGCGCTGATCCTGGCGGTGCGGCTGTGGTGAATCACCTGCCCTGGCTGAGCATCCTGTGGCTGGTGCCGCTGGCCGGCTCGGTACTGATCATCCTGATGCCGCCCGGGCTGGGGCAGCTCGCCAAGTGGACCGGCCTGGTGTTCGGGGTGCTGACCCTGGCGGTGGCGATCGTGGTCACCGCCGGCTTCAAAACCGGCGGCGCCCCCTATCAGTTCGTCGAAAAACACCAGTGGATCCCGGCTTTCGGCGCCGGCTACACGCTGGGCGTGGACGGCATCGCGGTGGTGCTGGTGCTGCTGACCGCGGTGCTGATCCCGGTGCTGCAGGTGGCCGGCTGGAACGACGGCGGCGATAGGCAGCGCGGTGTGCACGCCTACGTCGCCCTGACGCTGGCCATCGAGTCGATGGTGCTGGTCTCGGTGATCGCCCTGGACGTGTTGCTGTTCTACGTGTTCTTCGAGGCGATGCTCATCCCGATGTACTTCCTGATCGGCGGCTTCGGCGCCGGATCGGGCAGGTCGCGGGCGGCGGTGAAGTTCTTGCTGTACAACCTGTTCGGCGGGCTCATCATGCTGGCCGCGGTGATCGGGCTGTACGTGGTGACTTCCCAGCACGGGGCCGGCACGTTCGACTTCCGCGACATCGTGGCCGGGGTGGCCTCCGGCCGCTACGGCGCCGACCCGGCGGTGTCCAAGGCGCTGTTCCTCGGCTTCATGTTCGCGTTCGCGATCAAGGCGCCGCTGTGGCCGTTCCACCGCTGGCTGCCCGACGCCGCGGTCGAGGCGACGCCGGCGACCGCGGTGCTGATGATGGCGGTGATGGACAAGGTCGGCACGTTCGGCATGCTGCGCTACTGCCTGCAGCTGTTCCCCGACGCCGCAACGTATTTCCGCCCGCTGATCGTGGTGCTGGCGGTCATCGGGGTGATCTACGGGGCGATCGTCGCCATCGGTCAGGCCGACGTCATGCGCCTGATCGCCTACACCTCGATCTCGCACTTCGGGTTCATCATCCTGGGCATCTTCGTGATGACCAGCCAGGGCCAGAGCGGCTCGACGCTCTACATGCTCAACCACGGCCTGTCCACCGCGGCGGTGTTCCTGATCGCCGGGTTCCTGATATCGCGGCACGGCGGCAGCCGGGCCATCGCCGACTACGGCGGCGTGCAGAAGGTGGCGCCGGTGCTGGCCGGCACCTTCCTGGTGTCGGCCATGGCCACCCTCTCGCTGCCCGGTCTGGCGCCGTTCGTCAGCGAATTCCTGGTCCTGCTGGGCACTTTCAACCGGTATTGGCTGGCAGCCGCGTTCGGGGTCACCGCGCTGGTGCTCTCCGCGGTGTACATGTTGTGGCTCTACCAGCGCATGATGACCGGACCGGTGGCCGGCGGCAACGAGAAGATCGGCGATCTGCGGGCCCGGGAGTTGGTCGTGGTGGCGCCGCTGATCGCGCTGCTGCTGGTGCTCGGCATCTATCCCAAGCCGGTGCTCGACATCATCAACCCCGCCGTCGAGAACACCATGACCACCATCGGTCAGCACGACCCCGCTCCGAGCGTGCCGATGGGCACGCCGCGGACAGCCGAAGGACGGCGATGATGACCCTGCCCACCCCGAGCATCCAGTACTTCCTGCTGTGCCCGACGCTGATCGTGTTCGGCGTCGCCGTGGCCGGTGTTCTGGCGGAAGCGTTCCTGCCCAGGCGGATTCGCTACACCGCCCAGGTGACGCTGGCTCTGGGCGGTCTGGTCGCCGCACTGTTCGCCGTGATCGAGGTGGCCGAGTCCCTCCCGGCCTCCGGGCGGGCCGCGGTGCTGGGCGCCATGGCCATCGACCGCCCGACGCTGTACCTGCAGGGCACCGTGCTGCTGGTCGCGGTGATGGCGGTGATCTTCATCGCCGAACGCACCCAGACCAAGTCGGACAGCAAGGTTGCGGTGGTGGCGGGATCGGGCGGCCTGGACTCGTTCACCCCGCAGGCCTCGGCGGTGCCCGACAGCGACGCCGAGCGGGAGGCCGAGCGCGCCGGCGCGGCCCAGACCGAGCTGTTCCCGCTGGCCATGCTGTCGGTCGGCGGCATGATGGTCTTCCCCGCGTCCAACGATCTGCTGACTATGTTCGTCGCGCTGGAAGTGCTGTCGCTGCCGCTGTATCTGATGTGCGGCCTGGCCCGGCACCGGCGGCTGCTGTCGCATGAAGCGGCCATGAAATACTTTCTGCTGGGCGCCTTTTCGTCCGCGTTCTTCCTCTACGGTGTGGCGCTGCTCTACGGTGCGACCGGCACCCTGCTGCTGACCGGTATCCGCGACGCGCTCATCACCCGCGGTGACACCTCGCTGGCCTTGGTGGGCGTCGCGCTGCTGTCGGTCGGACTGCTGTTCAAGGTCGGCGCCGTCCCGTTCCACTCCTGGATACCCGACGTGTATCAGGGTGCGCCCACGCCGATCACCGGGTTCATGGCGGCGGCCACCAAGGTCGCGGCTTTCGGTGCCTTGCTGCGGGTGGTCTACGTCGCGCTGCCGCCGCTGCACGATCAGTGGCGTCCGGTGCTGTGGACCATCTCGATCCTGACCATGGCGGTGGGCACCATCACCGCGGTGAATCAGAGCGACGTCAAACGGATGCTGGCGTATTCGTCGGTCGCCCACGTCGGGTTCATCCTGACCGGGGTGATCGCCGACAACCACACCGGCCTGTCGGCCACCCTGTTCTACCTGTTGGCCTACAGCTTCTCCACCGTCGGCGCGTTCGCCATCGTCGGCCTGATCCGCGACGCCGACGGGGTCGAGGACGCCACCCTGTCGCACTGGGCGGGGCTGGGTCAGCGCTCTCCCATTGTGGGCGTGATGTTTTCGATGTTCTTGCTGGCGTTCGCCGGGATCCCGTTGACCAGTGGCTTCGTCAGCAAGCTGGCCGTGTTCAAGGCCGCCGCCCAGGGCGGCGCCGTGCCCCTGGTGATCGTCGGTGTGGTCGCCAGCGGGGTCGCCGCCTACTTCTACGTGCGGGTGATCGTGTCGATGTTCTTCACCGAGGCGACCGAGGACACCCCGCATGTGGTGGCGCCGGGCATCTTGAGCAAGGCCGCGATCGCGGTGTGCGCCGCGGTCACCGTGGCGCTGGGCGTCTTCCCGCAGCCGCTGCTCGACCTGGCCGACCAGGCGGCCCAGCTGCTGCACTGAGTCGGCCGGCGAGGTCGTCGCGGGCAGACTTGGCCTGCTCGGGCGTCAACAACGGATTCGAATAGATGTCGACCAGGATGGCCGCGACCCGCAGATCGCCCTGCTCTGTGCTGATGTCCACGCCCAGGCCGCGCGAGATGTGTTGCCGCAGCAGCGGTATGGCAAGAGCCATCGCGGTGATGAGGGTGGCGCGCGACTTGGCGTCGACATCGGCGGGCTCGGCGCGATGTTCATCGGCCGAGGTAAGCCATTCCTCGGTCATCGACACCAGCGCGTCGAACAACTCACCGGCGCCGCCCTCAACCAGGGCGCGGGTGATGTAGTCCTGGTATTGGCCGAGGCGAATACGGGCTGAAACGTAGTGCACGTCACCGCGTTTGGCGTTGTCCTGCACCTGGGCGTTGAGGTCGCGCATGGTTTTGACGAGGTAGTCGTCGCAGGCTTGACGAAGCTCCTGCTTGGAGCCGAAGTGGTGCCGCAGCAGCCCGGACGACACCCCTGCCGCCGCGGCGATGCTGCGGATGGTCGCCCCTTCGTAGCCCTTTTCGCCGAACTCGCGCAGCGCCGCGTGCCTGATGCGGGCGCGGGCGGTGAGATCGTCGGGATCTGTCGTGGTCATTGCGTCAGACTACACGATTGGACAATAACCTACACAAATGTATAGTCGAGGCAAACCGGAGTTCAGGGAGGCACGGATATGGGAATTGACACCAGCGCCATCACCCCGGAGGAAGAGACCGCATTTTTGACGTTGCAGGCCCGCGCGATCAACAACGGGTGGGCACGCCCCATCCTGCCCGACCCGGGCGCCGCCGTTGCCGTGACAAAGATCGACTACGACTTCGACGGCCTGGGGCTCGTGACGCCCGTCGTTTGTCAAACATCCCTGCGCGCAAAACTTCTCGACGACCGGGTGCGCGCGTTCATCGCCCAACACGCCGATGCCGTGGTGGTCGATCTGGGCGCCGGGCTCGACGACGGGTACGCCCGTGTCAAGCCGCCGGACACCGTCGACTGGTACAGCGTCGAGCTGCCCGGGCTGGCGGCCCTGCGCGACAAGGTGATGCCACCGGGACCTCACGAACACACCATCGGAATCTCCGTGACCGATCCCGAGTGGATATCGGCGATTCCGGCGGACCGCCCCGCCATCGTCATCGCCGACGGATTGTTCCCCTTCCTCAACAAGGAGCAGATCATCGCGGTGATGCGCGCGATCACCGATCACTTCCCTGCCGGACAGCTGGCGTTCAACGACTACGGACGCATGGTGATTGGCGTGTGGATCTCGAAGTTGTTCCCGCAGCGGATGTTCAAGAAGGTGAACCAGCTCCGTGCGTTCGAGGGTTACAACGACCCGCACACGCCGGAACGCTGGAACCCCAAACTCACCCTCGTCGAGGAGACCAGCCTGGCGAGTGTGCCCGAGGTAGACCTGTTTCCGACGTGGTTGCGGATCGCGACACGGATGGCGGGGTGGAGCAAGCGGACGGCACGGTCCGCGCGCATCCTGAGGTTCAGCTTTTAGCGCCTTCCGCGCGTCGGGGGTGCGGCTCCGTTGCGTCGTGCGGCCGGCGCCGGCGGTCAGCTCAGGAACGGCCGGATGGCCAGCAGGTAGATCGCCAGCGCCCCCAGCGGGGCAAGCAGCGGCAGCCACGGCAGCTGCAGCGGAAACGACGTCGCCACCAGACCGGCGAAGCTAAACCCCACGGCCGCAACGGCGGTCGTGCGGCTGCCCAGGATCACCGGGACGGGGGTGCCGACCGCGTGGCGGCACACCAGGTAGGCGGCGGCGCACAACCCGGACAGCGCGACGCACGCCGGCGGGGGGTTCGACGTCATGACGGTCACGGCCGCCAGCAGCACGGCAATGGTTGCGGCGGGCCGCAATACGGTGCCGCCGCGACCGCGATCAGGGCCGCGGCCACCGCGACGACCGCCGATTCCGGCCGGCCGCCGGCGGCCAATCCCACCATGAGCAGACCGAACCCGGGCGCGCCCACCCGCGCCGGCAGATTGGTTCGGCCGCTATCCACGCAGCCTCCCCCGCACCCGGCGGCGGCGATCGGGCAGTACACCCATCGACTGTTCCAAACCGCGGTCGCCCTGCCACCACACGATGTCCACGCCGACGGTGGCCATGTCGCGGTACATCGCCGAGCGCTGCAGCGCCCACATCCGATCCACCAGCGGATCCTGTTCGTCCTCGAACGGCGAACCCTCGAGGATGTCGACCGCCAGCACGACGTGGCCGCGCCGGCGCAGATCGATGAGGGCGAGGGCGAATTCGGTGTCGAGCAGGGTGGAGAACGCGATGACGATGGCCCCGGCGGGAACCGCCGCGCGCGGCGCCAAGGTGCCGGTGGTGTGCTCGAATCCGGCGCCGGCGGCCAGCACAGTGTCGAGCACCCGGTAGAACTGGCGCTGCCCGATATCGGCGCCGAGCCATCGCGGGCGGTTGCCGCCCAGGGCGACGATCCCGGCCCGATCACCGTGCCGCAGCGCGGTTTGCACCACCTGCGCCGCGCCCCGCACGATGCGCTCGGTGGCCAGCGTCGCCGGACCCGCCGGCTGCCGGTATCCGTCGATCAGCACCACCACGTCGGCCGCGCGGTCGGTCAGCCGCTGGGTGACGTGCAGCTGGCGGCGGCGCGCGCTCACCGCCCAATTCACTGCGCGCAGTTGGTCTCCGGGCACATAGGGGCGTATGTCGGCGTATTCCACGCCGGGCCCGACATGCCGGGTCAGGTGGGCGCCCAGCCGATCCAGCAGCTCGGTGCGCGGGATCGGCGTCGGCTGCGGCGGCGTCAGCGGAAACACGATCACCTCGGCGGCGTCCACCAGCGCGGTCCCGCTCAACAACCCGCCGCGGGCCAGCACGTCCACCCGCGCCGCGACGTGGTAGCGGCCCCAGCGCTGCGCGGTGGCCCGCACGGTTTTGCCGTGGCCCGAACCGGATTCGCCGACCTGCAGTTCCATTCCCTCGACGGGCGGAACCGTCAGCCGGACCGCGCACGGGCCCTGCTCTTCGATCCCCCACACCGTCACGTGCGCCGGCTCGCCCTCGAAGCAGCGCTGCGTGTCGGGTTCGGCGTGCAGGGCGACCGCCGGCACCCGTGGCTGCCAGCTGATCGTGCCCAGCACCCCGAGCAGCGGCGCGGCGAAGGCGATCAGCTGCCACCGGGCGCCGATCACGGCCGCGGCCAACGCGAACGCCGCGCAGGTGGCCATCGCCCGCGTCAATTCCGAAGCGCGCCAGCGGAACTCGGCTGGACGGGGTGCGGTCACGCCGCGCTCATCCGGTTTGCCCGGGCCCGGCGCCGGTACGGGGCACCGGGAGCCGGTGCAGCAGCTCGCCGATCACGTCGGCGCCCTGGATCTTGCGCACCCACATCTCCGGGCGCAGGGTGATCCGGTGCGCGACGGCCGCGGTGGCCAGCGCCTTGACGTCCTCGGGGATCACGTAGTCGCGGCCGAGCAGCAGCGCCCGGGCGCGGGCCAGCTGCACCAGGTCCAGTTCGGCGCGCGGGCTGGCGCCCACCGCGACCTGCGGGTGGTGCCGGGTGGCGTTGGCCAGCGAGACCACATAGTGCAGCACGTCCTCGTGCACCGTCACCTGCTCGACCGATTCGCGCATCGCCAGCAGGTCGTGCGCGTCGACGACCTGGTTGACCGCCGGTTCGGCCGATCCGCGTTCCAGGCGCCGGCGCAGCATCGACGTCTCGTCCCGTTCGGACAGGTAGCGCAGCTCCAGCCTGATCGCGAACCGGTCCAGCTGCGCCTCGGGCAGCGGGTAGGTGCCCTCGTACTCGATCGGGTTGTCGGTGGCCAGCACGATGAAAGGCTTTGGCAGCCGGTGTGTTTCGCCGTCGATGCTGACCTGGCCTTCGGCCATCGCCTCCAGCAGCGCCGCCTGCGTCTTCGGCGGGGTGCGGTTGATCTCGTCGGCCAGCAACAGGTTGGTGAAGATGGGCCCGGCCCGGAACGCGAAGCGGCCCGACTGCATGTCGTAGATCGTCGAGCCGAGCAGGTCGGCGGGTAGCAGGTCGGGGGTGAATTGCACGCGGGTGAATTGCAGGCCCAGCGCGGCGGCGAAGGACCGCGCGATCAGCGTCTTGCCCAGTCCCGGAAGGTCTTCGATGAGGATGTGGCCGCGGGCCAGAACCGCGGTGAGGATCAGCCGCAGCGCGTTGCGTTTGCCCACCACCACGCGTTCTATCTCGTCGAGAATCGCCTCGCAGTGTGCCGTCGTGGTTGCGGCCGGCAGAGTCATGGTCGGATCGCGCCCCCTGTCATACCTGCTCCAGCTTTCGCAGAATCTCTTCCAGCGCCGCGCGTCCCGGGCCGGGTTGACGCCCACCGGTGCGGGTGACGTTGTTGGGGTTGACCCACTCCCACAGTTCGGCGCCGAAGAGCATCTGCCCGGTCGCCTGGAAAGACGCCGGGTCCTTGGCTTGCCGTTGGCCGGTTGCGATCGCGTAGCGGCGGGCGAGCATCGGGCGCAGGTGCCGGTCCCAGTCGGCCCGGGTGGACTCCGACCACCGGATCGTCGTCTCGGTGGCCGCAAGCCAGCGGCGCAGTGAATCGCCGAGATCGTCGGCGTCGTGCTCGGATTCGCGTTCGGCGCCGCGGCCGAGCGCACGCCGCAGGCTGAGCAACACCAGGGCCAGCCCGACGCCGGAGGCCGTCAGCACCAGCCGGCGGTCGTGCTGGGTCAGCGCCAGCAGCTCGATCCCGATGATCAAGCAAAGACCCAGGGCCACAGTCTTTTTCATGCGACACTCCGGCTCCCCAGTTCGTCGAGCACCAGCCGCAACACCCGCACCGCCACGTCGCGGTGGCCCTCGTTCATCACGTGCGGGCTGAACCGCGCCTCGGTGAACAGGTTCACCAGCTGGACGGCGTTGTCGGCGTGCAGCGCATGGTGTTCCACCGCGCGGGCCAGCACCTCGCTGGGGGTGTCGAAGTCCTGCGGCACGGCGCCGGGAACGTGCGCCAGTTCGCGTTCCATCGCGGCGTAGCAGGCGATGATGGCCTCGCGCGGGTCGCGGCGCAGGTCGGCCATCTCGGCCAATCCGCGTTCGGCCGCACGCGCCAGCGACTCCGAATGTGGTTGCGGCGCCGGGTTTTCGGCCGGTTCGTCGGGGACTGCCGGCGTCGGCGACCGCCACCGACGCCGCGCGCCGGCCACCGCTGAGGCGACGACCATCAACAGCATCGCGACGGTGCCGGCGAGCAGGATGCCCAGCGTGTCCTGCGACCCGTCGCGCGGACGTTGCGGGTGCTGCGGCGGCGGCGCCGGGGGTGCCGCCGGGTGCGGTGGCGGCGACGCACCGGTGCCGGGCGGCGGGGCGGGCGCGAGCCCGTGCGACGCGAACAGCCGGGCCAGCAGCATCACGATCAGCAGCCAGGCCACGATCACGCCGAGCCCGATCAGCAACACCCGCCAGGTCGGGCGGCCCCTGCCGGCGCCCAGCGTCTCCGACAGCGCGCCGGCGGGCGGAGCCGGCGCCCGCGGGTCCTTCAACCGCGCGACGATCGCGACCGCGATCAGCGCCAGCGTCACCGCGAGGATGGCCACCACCAGGCCCAGCGCCGCCCGGCCGCCCGCCTCGCTGCGCGTCGCGTCGTGTTGGGCGGGCAGGTACCCGCGCAGGGCGGCGGCGACCACGAGCAACAGAACGATCAGGGCGACGATCCGCCCCGTCGGCTTGTCCATCCCGGGCATCGGCACACCACTCGACCGGTTGCCTGCCGCTGGTGCGGCACTGGCTTTGCTCATACTTGCACGTCAGGCGGTCCCGGGGCCAGAACCGCCCGCACCGCTTATGCACAGTTGGCGGTTCATCCACAGATTGGCCGCCAACCGATACTTTTCGAACACTTGTTCTATACGGTGGTGGCGTGGGCGTTTTCCTGTCATCGGAACAGGCGCGGCAGCGCATCGGCGCCGCGCACGACGCGATCGACGCTGCCCACGACGTGCTGCGGCAGACCTCGTCGGATCTGGTCGGCACTGGCTTTCGGATCGACGTCGCCGAACGACTCGAAACGCAGGACCGCACCAATCGGGGGCTGATGTACCGCTTCTTCGGCGAAATCGCCGACCCGCCCGACGAGGCCGGGTCGTTGCCGGTGGCGCGCTCCATGCTATGGGCGCGGCTGCGGGTCAGCCCGGGAGAACTCCGGCGCCGCTTCGCGCTCGCGGCCCGCATCCGACCGCGCCGTTCGCTGACCGGCCCGCCGCTGGACCCCGAGCTGCCGGCGTTGGCGGCGGCGGTCGCCGCGGGCGCGGTCGGCGAGGACCACATCCGGGCGGTGTGCTCCGCGGTCGATGCCTTGCCCTGTGCGGTCCCCAGCTCCGCCACGTCGGACGCCGAGCGCACGCTGGTACGGCATGCGGCCAAACTCGATGCCGCCGTGATCACCAAGCTGGGCCGGCGAATCGCCGACTATCTCAATCCCGACGGCGAGTTCAGCGACGTCGATCGCGCCCGCCGCCGCGGTCTGCACCTGGGGCCGCAGGGCGTCGACGGGATGTCGCGGCTGTCCGGGCTGCTGGATCCCGAGACCCGCGCCTACTTCGAGGCCGTCGCATCGGCGGTGCGGCCCGGCCGTCACCAACCCGAAGGCGGCGGCGATCCGCGGGCACGCGATGAGCGCACGCCGTCGCAGCGTTGCCATGACGCGCTCAAGCTCGGCCTGGAAGTCGCCATCGCCTCGGGCGGTCTCGGCGTGCATCGCGGCCATCCGGTCACCGTGATCGCCAGCACCACGCTGGCCGAGCTCGACCAGGCCGCGCGCGCGGTGGCCGACCCGTCGATTCCGATGCCGGCGCCGGCGCTGACGGGCGGCGGTTCACGATTGCCGATGCCGGACCTGATTCGCATGGCAGCCAAGGCAATTCACTATCTGGCGGTGTTCGACGAGCACACCGGCCGGCCCTTGTATCTGGGGCGGCAGAAGCGCGTCGCGACCGCGGATCAGCGGCTCATCTGTTATGCCCGTGACCGCGGCTGCACCCGACCCAATTGCCTTGAACCCGGTTACCGCTGCGAAGTGCATCATGCGCCGGACTGGGCGGACGGCGGCCGGACCGACGCGGACAAGCTGTTTTTCGCCTGCGGTCCCGACCATGGCGCGGTCAGCCGGGGCGAGTGGCGCACCAGTGTCGGCGACGATGGGCGATTGGCCTGGACCGACGGCAACGGGCCACCCCAGATCAACCGGGCACACCATCCCGACGAGCTGCTGCGCGGCGATCCCGACCCGCCCGAAAACGATTGACGGACGCGGCGATCGGCCGTCAAGCCGGTGTCGGCCCCCGGGCGAAGGGATTGCCGGAGTTTTTCCGGTGGTCGTTTTGGTGCCGATCCGCCGGGTAGCCGACGGGAGTCCATCCAATCGACATTGGGGGAAACACATATGGACGACCGAAAGATTCACCTTGTGATCGCGCGCGGCCCACTGGCAGCGCTCGGCGCCGGTGTGGCTGCGCTGGCTGTCAGCGGAGCACTCGGCGCGGGGGTCGCGTCGGCAACCGTGTCCCACGCGATGCCGGGCACCGCAACCGGCCCCGCGGTGAACTTCCTGCCGAACAACCCGCCGCCACCCGGGCCACCTGGACCGCCCGGTCCTCCCGGGCCGCCCGGACCTCCCGGAGCGCCGGGCGCTCCGGGCGCGGTGGGGCCACCCGGCGGGCCAGGGGCGGTAGGACCTCCCGGCGGGCCGGGCGCACACGGCGCTCCGGGGCCGGTGGGTCCGCCCGGCGGGCCGGGCGCACCTGGCGCACCGGGACCTGCCGGACCTCCGGGTCGCTAAACCCGTGAGCCGCGGTGGGGGACGGTGCAACGCCTCCCCCACCGCGGTGATGCGGGCCAGAAGAACCTAGTCCAAGCCGCCACAACCTAGTCCAACCCGAAGGGGCGGAAGCTGCCGTCCAGCACCTGCAGGTGACCGATGGTGCGGCCGGTGACCCTGCCGGGATCTACCAGCGCCAATTCCACTGCGGCCCGGGCGAATTCGTCCGCCGACGCGGTGTCGTCGAAATCGCGGGCGTAGTAGGACAGCCCCGGCGTGAGGATCGGTTTGGACGGCGAGAGCGCATTGACCGCGATGCGATGGTCGGCGAGATCGTATGCCACACACTGGGTCAGGTGTTCGAGCGCGGCCTTGGACCCGCCGTACCCGGGCAGCACCCCGCCGCTGCGATCGGCGTACGGGCCGTCACCCGGCAGCCGGGAGGCGACCGAGGTGATGTTGATGATCGCTCCGCCGCCCGCCCCGATCATGTCTGGGCACACCCTCTGCATCAGCTCGTAGGCGGCGAAGACGGCGATGTCGAAATGCCGCCGGTAGGCGTGCAGCGGCGTGCTGACGAAGCCCGGCCAGCCCGGTTTGGCGCCGCCCGACGCCGGTTTGGCGCCGCCGGACGCTGGGCGCCGGCGGCCTGCCGGGCGCGGTGAAGGCCGCATTGTTGACCAGAATCGTGATGGGGCCCAACGCCTCTCGGGCCGAATCCACCAGCCGCGCGACGTCGTCGCGGTCGGTCAGATCGGCCCGCACCGGCACCGCGCGCCCACCGGCGGCCTCGATGTCGGCGACCGTGGACCCGATGGTGCCCGGCAACCGGTCGTCCCAGACTTGCTCGGTCCGCCCGGCGACCGCCACCGCGGCGCCCTCGCTCGCCAGGGCCAGCGCGATGGCCCGGCCCAGGCCGCGGCTGGCGCCGGTGACGATCGCGGCGCGGCCGGTCAGCCGCCCCGTCACCGCCGCACCCCGTGCACCACGATCGCCGTCGTCTGCTCCACCCACGCGTCGTCGAGTTCCTCCTCCGGGCGCAGCAGCATCCGCAGCATCGTCGCTCCCCCGATCAACTCGATCAACCGGTCCGGATCCACGTCGGGATGCGCCTCGCCGCGGTCCACCGCCTCGCGCAACCGCACCCGCACCGCGGTGAACAGGTCCGCGAACCGCGACATCACCCGGGCGTTGAGCGCGGGATCGGCCGTCATGTCGGCCACCAGGCCGGGCAGCGCGGCGCGCACCACGGGCGTGGTGAACACGTCGCGCGTGGCCTCGATCATCATCCGCATGTCGGCGGCGATGTCGCCGGCCGGCGCCTCCAGCGCGGTCGGGGCCGTCGGGAAGGCCGCCTCGTGCACCAGTTCGGCCTTGCTCGACCAGCGCCGGTACAGCGCCGATTTGGTGGTGCCGGCACGCTCGGCGACCGCCGCCAGACTGATATTCGAATAGCCCGTTTGGACAAGCAGTTCCGCGGTCGCCGATAGGATGGCCGAGTCGATGCGCGGATCGCGGGGGCGGCCGGCGCCGGGGGCCTTGTCAAGGCCGGACGGGTCTGCTTTCATAACGCTACCTACCGTATCGTAATTGCCGCGAAAAAGTCTCAAGGAATGGAGGCACCCGTGGCTACAGAACCAGCGGTCGACAACGTCGACCGGCTGCAGCGCTCGAGCCGCGACGTCACCACCGTGCCGGCGGTGATGTCACGCTGGCTTTCCACCGTACTGCCGGACGGCGCCGAACCCGAGGTGACGGTGGAAAGCGGCGTGGATTCGACGGGCATGTCGTCGGAGACGATCATCCTGACCGCCCGGTGGCGGCAGGACGAACGCCCGACCGAGCAGAAGCTGGTGGCGCGGGTGGCCCCGACCGCCGAGGACGTCCAGGTCTTCCCGACCTACCGGCTCGACCACCAATTCGAGGTGATCCGCAAGGTCGGTGAGCTGACCGACGTGCCGGTGCCCCGGGTGCGCTGGCTGGAGAACACCGGCGAGGTGCTCGGCACTGCGTTCTTCGTGATGGACTACGTCGACGGGCTGGTGCCGCCCGACGTCATGCCCTACACGTTCGGCGGCAACTGGTTCGCCGACGCGCCCGCCGAGCGGCAGCGCGAACTGCAGGACTCCACCGTCGGCGTGCTGGCCAAGCTGCACTCGATTCCGAACGCGGCGAACACCTTCGGCTTCCTCACCGAGGGGCAGACCGGTGACACGGCGCTGCGCCGGCACTTCAACTGGGTGCGGTCCTGGTATGACTTCGCGGTGCCCGACATCGGCCGGTCGCCGCTGCTGGAGCGCACCTTCGACTGGCTGGAGGCACACTGGCCGGCCGCGGCGGACGCCGCCGAGCCGGTGCTGCTGTGGGGAGACGCCCGGGTGGGCAATGTGTTGTACCGCGACTTCGTCCCGGTTGCGGTGCTGGACTGGGAGATGGTGACCCTGGGGCCGCGCGAGCTCGACGTGGCGTGGATGATCTTCGCGCACATGGTTTTTCAGGAGCTCGCCGGTCTGGCCACGCTGCCCGGCCTGCCCGGGGTGATGCGCGAGGACGACGTGCGCGCCACCTATGAACGGCTGACCGGCGTCGAGATCGGGGACCTGCACTGGTTTTACGTGTACTCCGGGGTCATGTGGGCGTGCGTGTTCATGCGCACCGGCGCGCGCCGGGTGCATTTCGGCGAGACCGAAAAACCCGACGACGTCGAATCGCTGTTCTACCACGCGGGATTGATGAAAAGACTTATAGGAGAAGAGTGATGCTCGGACCGCTCGACGAATACCCGGTACATCAGATCCCGCAGCCCATCGCGTGGCCGGGCTCCTCGGACCGCAACTTCTACGACCGCTCCTACTTCAATGCCCACGACCGAACCGGGAACATCTTCGTCATCAGCGGCATCGGCTACTACCCCAACCTCGGGGTCAAGGACGCGTTCTTCCTCGTCCGGCGCGGGGACACCCAGACCGCGGTGCACCTGTGCGACGCCATCGACCAGGACCGGCTCAACCAGCACGTCAACGGCTACCGGATCGAGGTGAAAGAGCCGCTGCGCAAGCTGCGTCTGGTGCTCGACGAAACCGAAGGCGTGGCAGCCGATCTCACCTGGGAGGGGCTGTTCGACGTGGTGCAGGAGCAGCCGCACATCCTGCGTTCGGGCAACCGGGTGACGCTGGACGCGCAGCGCTTCGCCCAGCTGGGCAGCTGGAGCGGGCGCATCGTCATCGACGGCCAGGAGATCGCGGTCGACCCCGCGACCTGGATCGGCAGCCGCGACCGGTCCTGGGGCATCCGGCCGATCGGGGAGCCCGAGCCGGCCGGCCGGCCCGCCGACCCGCCGTTCGAGGGCATGTGGTGGCTGTACGTCCCGATGGCGTTCGACGACTTCGCGATCGTGCTGATCATCCAGGAGCAGCCCGACGGGTTCCGCTCGCTCAACGACTGCACCCGGGTCTGGCGCGACGGCCGGGTGGAGCAGCTGGGCTGGCCGCGGGTCAAGATCCACTACCGCTCCGGCACCCGGATCCCGACCGGCGCGACCATCGAGGCCAGCGCCCCCGACGGCACGCCGGTGCACTTCGACGTGGAGTCCAAGCTGCCGGTGCCGATCCACGTCGGCGGCGGCTACGGCGGCGACTCGGACTGGCTGCACGGCATGTGGAAGGGCGAGAAGTTCACCGAGCGGCTGACCTACGACATGACCGACCCGGCGGTCATCGCGCGCTCGGGCTTCGGGGTGATCGACCACGTGGGCCGGGCGATCTGCCGCGACGGCGACAAGGCCCCGGTGGAGGGCTGGGGCCTCTACGAGCACGGCGCGCTGGGGCGCCACGACCCGTCCGGATTCTCCGACTGGTTAACGGTCGCGCCGTAACCGGTACGCCGCCCCGGGGTGGTCGTCGCCCAGCAGCGGCCCCGCGGCCCCCAGGCGTTCGCGCAGCGTCGAACCCGGCACCTGCTCGGGCACCCGCCCGCGCCGGCGTAGCTCGGGCACAACGAATTTCGCGAAATCGACGAAGGTGCCCGGGGTGGTCACGTAGGCGACGTTGAACCCGTCGACGTCGGCGTCGTCGACCCAACGCTCGAGTTCGTCGGCGACCTCGGTCGGTGACCCCACCAGCACCGGGCCGCGCCCGCCGATGCCGATCTCGGCGGCCAGCTCGGCCACCGTCCAGGCCCGCCCCGCGGTGGTGAACGACGCCAGCGCCGAGCGGTTGGCGTCGGTTTCGACGTAGGTCAGCGGTTCGTCGGGGTCCAGCTCGGCCAGATCCACCCCGGTCCAGCCGCCGAACAGGGCCAGCGCCCCGCGGGTGCTGACGAAGCGCCGGTATTCGGCCAGTTTGGCGACGGCCGCGTCGTGCGTCTCGGCGACCACCGGGGTCACCATGGTGAACACCTTGACCGCCCGCGGGTCCCGGCCCAGCTGCGCGGCGGCCGTCCGCAGCGCCCGCACGGACTCGCGCACCACCTGCGCCGTCGGCCCGGAGACGAAGACCGCCTCGGCGTGGGCCGCGGCGAACCGGATACCGCGCGGTGATGCCCCGGCCTGGAACAGCACCGGGGTGCGTTGCGGCGACGGCTCGCACAGGAACGGCCCGGGCACCGAGAAGTAGCGGCCCTTGTGCTCGATGTCGTGCACCTTGGCGGGGTCGGTGAACACGCCGCGCTGCCGGTCGCGCAGCACGGCGCCGGCCTCCCACGAGCCCTCCCACAGCTTGTAGCAGACCTCCAGATATTCGTCGGCGATCTCGTAGCGCTGGTCGTGCGGGATCTGGGCGTCCAGGCCCAAATTGCGTGCGGCACTGTCCAAATAGGATGTGACGATGTTCCACGCCACCCGGCCGCCGGTGAGGTGGTCCAGCGTGGAGAGCCGGCGCGCCAGGGCATACGGCTGCTCGTAGGTCAGCGACAGGGTGATGCCGAATCCCAGCGTCTCGGTCACCGCCGCCATCGCCGAGACCGCGGCGCTCGGTTCGTTGACCGGGAACTGCGCGGCGTCGACGACGGCGGCGTCGCGGGAGGCGCCGTAGATGTCGTAGACGCCGAGCACGTCGGCCAAAAACAGCGCGTCGAACCCGCCCGCCTCCAGCGTGCGGGCCAGCTCCGTCCAGTAGCTCAGCTCGCGGTACCGGTGGCCCTGGTCGTCGGGGTGCCGCCACAGCCCGGCCGACTGATGCCCGACGCAGGCCATGTCGAAGGCGTTGAGGTAGATCCGGCGGGCCGCGCTCATCCGATCGGCTCCCCGCGCGTCTCCCGGGCCGCGCAGGCGGCGCCCACGGTGATCGCCGCCAGCACCGCGAAATAGCCGACGATCAACCACGGCCGGCCGCCCCCGGCGACCAGCAACGACGCCGCGATCAACGGCGCGAACCCGCCGGAGAGCACGGCGCCGATGTGATATCCCAGGCTCGATCCGCTGTAGCGCACCCGGGTGTCGAACAGTTCGGCGAACCAGGCGGCCTGCGGACCGTACATCGCATCGTGAACGACGTTGACGCCGAACACGATTGCCACGACCACCAGCACCGCCGAGCCGGTGCCGGCGGCGACGAAGAACAACACCAGCGCCACGACCGACGCCAGCGCGCCGAAAAGATACGGCGGCCGCCGCCCGACCCGGTCCGACAGCAGCGCCCAGCCCGGCGTGCTGAGAAACCCCAGCGCCGACGAGATCAGCACCGCGACCAGCCCCACGCCGGTGCCCTTGCCGAATGAATCCTGAAGGTAGCTAAGCGAATACGTGGTCAACAGCACGAACAGCCCGATCTGCGACAGGCGCAGGCCGGTGGTGATGACGACGTTGCGCGCGTCGGTGCGCAGCACCTGCACGATCGGCAGCCGGGCCAGCTCGTCGCGGCTTCTGAGCCGATCGAAGACTTCGGCGTCGGTGAGCCGCAGCCGCACGAACAGACCGACCGCCACCAGAAAGATGCTGAGCAGGAACGGGATTCGCCATCCGAAGCCGAGGAAGGCGGCGGGCCCGGTGGCCTTGCGGACACCGAAGAACACCGACGTCGCCAGCAGCATGCCGGCCGGGGAGCCCAGCTGGGTGAAGCTGCCGAACAGGCCGCGGCAGCCCGGCGGCGCATGCTCCACCGACAGCACCGCGGCCCCACCCCATTCCGCGCCCACGGCCAGCCCCTGCACCACCCGCAGCGACGCCAGCAGGGCCGGCGCCGCCAGCCCGGCCTCGGCGTAGGTCGGCAGCGCCCCGATCGCGGTGGTGACCAAACCCATCACCAGCAGCGCGGCCACCAGCACGGTCTTGCGGCCCAGCCGGTCACCGAAGTGGCCGGACAGCACCGCACCGAGCGGGCGGGCCCCGAATCCGGCGGCGTAGGTGGCGAACGAGGCCAGCGTCCCGGCGGACGGCGAGATGTTGGGGAAGAACAGCGGTTTGAACACCAGCGCCGACGCGGTCGCGTACAGGTAGAAGTCGTACCACTCGATGGTGGTGCCGATCATGCTGCCCGCAGCGACGGTGCGCAGCCCCGGCCGGGCGGGAAGGTCGCCGGCCGAAGCGGCGGCCGGGCTGGTCAGAGTCACGCGGTTGCAGGGTAATGAACCCGTCGGCGCCGGCGAATGTTTGCCATCGCCGTGATGCGAACGCCGGGCGGATGCGCTGGGGCTTTGCCACAATTCGCCGACAAACCCCGCGAAATGCGGTTCACTAGAGCGCGTGTCAGGGCCGCCGCGGATCGTCGACGTCGTCGTGGTCGGCGCCGGCTTTGCCGGGCTGGCCGCCGCCCGCGAGCTCAACCGGCAGGGCCATGACGTGGTGGTCTTCGAGGGCCGCGACCGGGTGGGCGGGCGGTCGTTCACCGGCAGCGTCGCCGGGCTGCCGGCCGATCTGGGCGGGACGTTCGTCGGGCCCACCCAGGACGCGGTGCTGGCGTTGGCGGCCGAACTCGAGGTGCCGACCACCCCGACGCACCACGAGGGCAAGAACCTGATCCACTGGCGCGGCTGGACGCACGCCTACCACGGCACCATTCCCAAGCTGTCCCTGACCGGCCTGCTGGACATCGGCCGGCTGCGCTGGCAGTTCGACCGGATCGCCCGCAGCATTCCGCTGGCGGCGCCGTGGGAGGCCCGGCGGGCGGCCGAACTGGACGGCCTGTCGCTGGGCGGCTGGCTGCGCTCGGTGCGCGCCACCGCCTCGTCGCACGCGCTGCTAGCGATGGTGGCCCGGGTGACCTGGGGATGTGAGCCCGACGAGGTGTCGATGCTGCACGCCGCCCGGTACGCGCACGCGGCCGGCGGGCTGGACCGGCTGCTCGACGTCGAGGACGGCGCCCAACAGGACCGCTTCCCCGGCGGCACCCAGCAGATCGCCGCGGCCGCAGCCGCCGAACTGGGCGCACGGGTGGTGCTGGGCGCGCCGGTGCGCCGGATCGAGCGGCACGGCGCGGGCGTGACCGTGCGCACCGACCTCGGCGACACCGAGGCCGGGTTCGTCATCGTGGCCATCCCGCCGGCGCATCGCGCCGCGATCGAGTTCGCCCCGCCGCTGCCCGCCGAGTACGAGCAGCTGGCCCGGCACTGGCCGCAGGGCCGGCTCAGCAAGGCCTACGCGGCCTATTCCACCCCGTTTTGGCGGGCCGACGGCTTCTCCGGGCAGGCGCTGTCGGACGAGGGCCCGGTTTTCATCACCTTCGACGTCAGCCCGCACCCGGACGGCCCAGGCATCCTGATGGGTTTCGTGGACGCCCGCGCCTTCGACTCGCTGCCCGCCGACCAGCGCCGCCGCGACGCATTGCGTTGTTTCGCAACGCTTTTCGGCGACGACGCGCTCAAGCCCCTCGACTATGTCGATCACCGTTGGGGCGCTGAGGAATTCGCGCCCGGCGGACCCACCGCGGCGGTGCCGCCGGGCTCGTGGACGCGGTTCGGGCGGTGGCTGCGCGAACCCGTCGGGCCGATCCACTGGGCCGGCACCGAAACCGCCGACGAGTGGACCGGATTCCTCGACGGCGCCATCCGCTCCGGCCGGCGCGCCGCCGCCGAGGTGACCGCCCTGCTATGAGCTGATCCGGTGGGTGGGCAGGTTGCGGGTCGCAGATTCGGCGAGCGCCCGCAGCCGCCGGTTCACCTCCCGCGGGTGTTCCAGCATCGAGCAGTGCCCGCCGGGCAGCTCCACCAGCTCGATCAGGTTCGGCAGGCCCTCGGCGATCCTGCGGGACTGGCGGATGGGTGTCAGCCGGTCCCGTTCGCTGCCGATGACCAGCGTCGGCACCGTCAGCCCGGCCAGGTCCAGGTAGCGCGACCCCAGGGCGGAGACCAGCGCCCGCGCGCAGCCGGCCCGCCCCGCCGGCGCGGTGTTCTCGAACAGCTCGTATACCAGCCGGGCGATGGCCGGGTCGGCGTCGCGGCCGGTGGCCAGCAGCGCGACCAGATGGCGGCTCGGGACGCGGGCCGCCCGCGGGACCGCGAACCCGGCGAACGCGCCGATCAGCACGCGCCCGGCCAGCACCCGGGCCGGCGACAGGCCCGGCGGCACCGAGAGCAGCTGCACCTGCCGGATCAGCTCACCGCTGGTGGTGTTGATCAGTGCGACGGCGTCCGCGCGCCGGGAAACCTTGTGCCGGTAGCGGTTTGACCATGCGGCGATGGTGATGCCGCCCATCGAGTGCCCGGCCAACACCGCCCGCTCGTGCGGCGCCAGCGTCGCCTCCAGCACCGAATCCAGATCGGCGGCAAGGTGTTTGAGGCTGTAGCCGGTGGCCTTCGGCACGCCGCTGCGGCCGTGGCCGCGATGGTCGTAGGCGATCACCCGGTAGTCACGGGCCAGGTCGTCGATCTGGTATGCCCAGGCGCGGATGGCGCAGGTGATGCCGTGGGTCAGCACGATCGGATACCCGTCCGGCGGACCGAACACCTGCGCGTGCAGCCGGGTGCCGTCGACCGCCCGGACCGTGACGGTGCGACTCGGCGGCAACCGGTCGGGGAACGGGTCCGTTCGAGCCCTCATCGCCGCTCCCCCCTCGAACGCGGCCCCGTCGCCGCAGCTAAAGGATCAGACGATCTTATCGCCAAGTTCGGTTCGCTTTTGGTAAATCGGGCAAACGATTCTTCTCTCGCGCTTCCGTCACACCGCCGTCTGCTGCCGCAGCGTGGTGTGCGGGCTCTGGCCGTAGGTCTGCCGGTAGAGCACCGCGAACCGTCCGGTGTGCGCGAACCCCCAGCGCTGGGCGATCTCGGTGACCGTCGAGGAGGCGGTCGTCGCGGCCACCAGCTCCTGGTGCGCGCGGCTGAGCCGGACCCGGCGCATGTACTCGGTCGGGGTGGTGTCGAGCTGGCGGCGGAACAGGTACTGCACCGCGCGGGGCGTCAGGTGCACCGCGGCCGCGACATCGTTGATGCCGATGTCCTCGGCGGCGTGGCGGTGGATGAAAGACACCGCCTCCTTGAGGGTTTCGGGCAGGGCGAGATCGCTGACCGGATCCTGCTCGGTCAGGTTGGACGGATAGCACTCGAGCAGCGCGCCGGCCAGCAGGCCGGCCATCCCGGCGGCGATCAGCGGTTGCCGGGCGGTGTCGGGCGAGGCGAGCGTCAACATCGCGTAGTCCAGCGCGCGATGCCAGGCCCGCACCGCGGCCCGCGAGCGCGGCCGCCAGTTCAGGAACTGGGTCTGTTGCGACAACGCGGTGTGCCATTCCGCGGCGACTTTCTGCAGCACCTCCGCCGCGATGGTCACCACATCGAAACGCGCTCCGTGGCAATGCAATACGCAGGCCATGCCGTGGGCGACGAGGAGCGGGAAGTCCGGGGTGGCCAGCGGGCCGCCGGCCACGTTGAGCGCACCGGCCCGCGGCTGGATCACGACGAGGGTGTCGCCCGCCGGGATCTCGAGGGTCATCCTGCCCTGGATGGCCACCTCGTCGACCGTCATCGATCCGGTGTCGCTGCGCCGATGCGACACGACGCAGTGGTTGGTCACCCCGGCGATCCGCCAGCCCGGGTCATAGGCCGTGGCGAAGAACCGGCGCGCCGACTGCGCGTCGGCGCCGCGAAACTGCTTGTATTCCACCGCAACCGGGCGGGCCCGGCGCTCGCCGTTGACCGCGAGCACCGGATCGACCGGACCGTAATCGGACCGGGCCGCCTCGGCCGGCGCACCGACCGGCGCGCCGTCGTCGCGGACCGTCATGGTGGTCAGGCCCATGACCGGCCCGGGGGGAAGACCGTGGGCGGGCGCGTCATCGCAGCACCGCGTCGCCGTCGAGGGGCGCGGCCGGCTCGTGCACCCCGAGGCTTTGGTAGATGTTCAGCGCGTCCAGCGCGATCCGCTGCCAGGCGAAGCGCGACTGCGCGCGGCTGCGTCCGGCCGCACCCATGCTTTCGCATTGAAACTTCTGGGCCAGCAGCCTTCTCAGCGCGGCGGCCAATCGCGCGGGATTCTCCGGCGACACCACGATGCCGGTGATGTCGTCGAGCACCACGTCGGACAGCACCCCCACGGTGGCCACGACCACCACCACCCCGCTGGCCATCGCCTGCAGCACCGGGGTGGGGCGCGGCGGCCGGCGCGGCGTGCACACCAGCACGTCGGCCGAACGGAGCAAGCGGGGCAGCTCGTCGCCGCCGACCGGTCCGGCGAAGCGGACCCGGTCCGCCACCCCGAGGTGCACCGAAAGGCGCAGCAACTGGGCTCGCGCGCCGTCGTGCCCGTCGCCGCCGGGGTCGGTCTCGGCGACCACCAGCTCCGCACCGCGAACCTTGGGCAGGGCCCGGATGGCGAGATCGATACCGTTGTGCCACAACGGGTTTGGCGCCACGTACAGGATGCGCTGCAGGGCCCCACGGGAGTCCGCCGGGCCGGTCGGGGTGTAGCGCTCGGCGTCCACCCCGCAGGTCAGGGCGGATACCCGCACCCGGCGCCGGCGCAGCCGGGCCAGCGCGTCGACGTCGGCGCTGCTCTCCCCGGTCACCCAGTTCGCGCTGCGGGCCAGCAGCGGCTCGATGCGTTGGCGTTCGGTGCCGCGTTCGCCGTCGTGGCCGCGCGCCGTCGCGGCCAGGCCCAAAAACGACTGCACGGTCGGAATGTGGCGCCGGCGAGCGGCCAATTGGGCGGCCAGCCCGCCCAGCCAGCCGTAGGCGTGCACCACGTCGGGCCGGTCCTTGGACCAGATCCGCTCGAGGGCGCCCGCCCAGTCCCCGACGTAGGGCAGCACGTCGACCGGCGCGGCCGCGTCGCGCGGGCCCACCGGCACCGACACCCGCCGGTAGCCGTCCGGGGCGCTGCCCCCGCGTCGCCGCCCGGCCCGCCGCAGGCAGGTGGTGACGTCATGGCCCTGGGCCGCCAGCGCGGCACCCAACTGTTCGGGGTCCTCCCCGACGACGTCATCGCCGCTGACAATTGCAATTCTCAACTGCAATTCCCTCCGCGCGCCATCGTCCGTCCGCCAACATCGGGTGGCATACCCCGGCCCGGGATGGACAAACGGCCCGGATCACCTCTTCGCCGCGCACCCGTCACGGCCAGCGCGGCCGGAAATGCGCCGACGGGTGGAGACTGAACGGGTGACGACTGAGGCGGATCGGCCCGGGGTCGCGCTGGTGGCGCTGGTGGCGTCGGCGGGCGGCTTGGAGGCGCTGACCACCGTGCTGCGGGATCTGCCGCGCGATTTTCCCGCTGCCGTGGTCGTCCAGCAGCATCTGGCCGGTCATGACAGCCTGCTGGCCACCATCTTGACCCGGCAATCGGGGCGGCCGGTCGGCTGGGCGGCCAACGGGCGAGCCGTCACGCCCGGGGAGGTGGTCATCTGTCCGCCGGGCAAGGCGCTGGAGCTGACGCCGCAGGGCCGCTGCCGGCTGCACGGCGCGCAGCAGCACGGGGCGCGGGGCGCCGACGTGCTGCTGAGCTCGATCGCCGGCTCCTACGGACCGCGAGGCGTCGCCGTGGTGCTGTCGGGGTCCGGGCGCGACGGTGCGGCGGGCACCGTCGCGATGCGCCGGGCCGGGGGCGTGGTGATCGCCGAGAGCCCGGCCACCGCCCTGTACCCGTCGATGCCGATCGCGGCCGCGCAGGCCGGTGCCGATCTGGTGCTCGGGATCGGCGAGATCGCGCCCGTGCTGGCCGACCTGGTCCACGGGTTGCCGCTGCCCCGACGATCGCCGCCGGCAGACGCGCCGGACGAGGCCTACCTGGATGGCGGCGTCGACGCGGACGACATCTTCGCCCGGCTGGCGGCCCGGTTCGGCGCCAACACCCCCGCCGCGCGCGCCGAACTCGCCCGGCTGCGCGCGGCCGAACTGCGCCGCCGCCGCCAGGAGCTGTCCGCCGGGGTGGGCGCCACCGAGGAGACGGTGGCCACGGCGCGGCGCCGGGCCGAGGAGTCGCGCCGGCGCGCCCTGCTGGCTCACCGGGCCGCCGACGAGGCCTCCGCGCGCTCCGAACAGGAGCACCGCGACCGGGACGGCTAACCTAACTAGCCCACCACGTCCATCAGCAGCAGCGCCCCGCCGACGGTTCCCTCGTTGCCACGAAACGACGTGCAGGTGACCCGCACCCGGGCCGGGCGGCCGCGCCGGTTGACCGCGTCCACCACGACCTCACCGGAGCCGTCCGGGTCGACGAACGCGTTGCCGATCAGCGGGCGCACCGCGTCCAGCGGCAGCCCGATGTCCAGCGCGATCAGCATGGTGCCGGTCGTCTCGTCGGCCCGCAGCCCCCACAGCTCTTCGCAGCCGCGGTTCCACAGGATCACCTTCATCTCGCGGTCCACCACCACCATGCCCATCCGGACCGAGTCGACCAGCGAGTCCAGGAAGCTCTTCGCGTCGTCGAGTTCCAGGCTGCGTTCCCGCAGCATGTCGTTGATGGTGTGCAGTTCGTCGTTGGTGGACTGCAGCTCCTCGTTCATCGTCTCGAGTTCTTCGTTGGTCGACTGCAATTCCTCGTTGGTGGTCTCGAGCTCCTCGACCGTGGACTGCAGTTCCTCGTTGGTGGTTTCGAGTTCCTCGTTGGTGGACTGCAGCTCCTCGTAGGCCGCCTCCAGCTGGCGGTTGGTCTGCACCACCTTGTCCAGCAGCGCGCGCGTCGCGGTCACGTCGAAGAACACGATGGACACGCCGAGCAAGCCGTTCTCGGCGTCGACGAGCGGGTTGACGTGGATCTCGAACCACACCGTCTCGGCGCCGGGCCGCTGCCATTTGACGTCCTGGATGCGCGCCGAGCGCCGCTCCACCTTGGCCTGCTCCAGATAGGCACGCAGCTCGACGGGACGGTAGGACACCTCGAGATCGCGCAGCAGCCGGCCGATGTCGCGCGCCGAGAGCCCGAAGACGTTCTCGGCCTGCTGGTTGATCATCGCGACGGTGTCCTCGCCGGTCACCACGATCTGGGCCACCGGGCTGGCCCGGAACGCCAGATCGCGCACCGTGGCCAGCCCCGGCAGGTCGGCGTGGCGTTCGTAGAACGCGCCCGCCGGATCGTAGTGGTCCAGGCCGCTGTGGCTGCCGACCGCCTTGCGGAAGATCCGGTGCTTGAGGCTCAGCGGGGTGAACCGGTCACCGTGGCTGAGCAGCATCTCGGCATGCCCCAGAAACAGCGTGCCCTGCGGGGCAAGCGCAAAATGCAAGCGCCCCAAGACATTTCGCTGGGTCTCGGCGTTCAGATACATCAGCGTGTTGCGGCACACCAGCAGGTCCACCCGGGAGATCGGCGCATCCTTGACCAGGTCGTTGCGGCCGAAGATCACCGCCCGGCGCAGATCCTTGTGAAAAACGTAGCGGCCGTTGACCTGTTCGAAGTAGCGGGCCAGCAGATCCGCCGGCACCGACTCGACCGCCCGGGCGTCGTAGGAGGCGCCGCGCGCCTCGGTCAGCGCGTCCTCGTCGACGTCGGTGGCATAGATCTTCACCCGCTGCCGGAACGCGTCGAAGCCCAGCGCCTCGGCCAGCAGCATCGCCAGCGTGTAGGCCTCCTGGCCCGAGGCGCACCCCGCACTCCACACCCGGATCGGATCGTTGGGCCCGCGTTCGGCCAGCAGCCGCGGAATGACTTCGGCGGCGACGAACTCCCAGGCGTCCGGGTCGCGGAAGAACGAGGTGACGTTGATCAGGATGGTGTTGAACAGCGCGGTGAACTCGTCGGAGCTGGCCTGCAGGAAGTCCAGGTATTCGTCGAAGGCGGTGTAGCCCGCCTGGTCCATCCGGTGCCGGACGCGGCGCATCAGCGAGGTGCGCTTGTAGCCGGTGAAGTCGAAGCCGCGCGAATCCCGCATGTACCGCAACAAGGCCTCGAATGCCTCGTCGGCCTCGTCAGTCGTGGAATTCATCCAAGTCCCGTCTGATAAGGGTGCCGAAGGACTTGAACACTACTCGCGGGACTCAGATCCGGTCTTCCCTGCCGACCGATCCCCACACGGTCTTGCCGGACGACGTGGGGGTGGCGCCCCACACCCGGCACAGCGCCGACACGATGGCCAGCCCGGAGACGATGTCGGCGCCGCGGTCGGCGTCCTCGTGCCAGCCGGGCAGCGCAAAGCTGTTGTCCTCGACCGCGATCGTGACGGTGTCGCGATGGCTCTCGACGATCAGCACCGGCGCGCTCTCGGTGTGATCGAGGACGTTTTCGACGAACACGGTCGCCACCGTCGCCGCGACCGGGATGACCTCCCGGAGGTCCCACTGGGTGAGCCAATCGGTGAGCACGGCGCGGGCCAGCTGCAGGCTGGTGTCCGACCTCGGCAGCCCGGTGCGGGCCCGCCGCCGCACCTGCACGGTCCGGCCGTGCACGGCGCGCACGGCCAGCTCGCGGGTGGGATGTACGGGCACGTAGCGGGTCACGCCGGCGGTGGTGATCTCGCGTCGCGTCTGCGGATGCGCGCACACCAGCATGATCGGGACGTCCGGCCAGACACTGACGTGCCAGCGCGCGCTGGTGAACACCGTCCAGGCGGAGGCAGACGGCGCGCGCACCCGGTCCACGTCGACGACGACGGCGCGGGGTTCGTCGATCGCGGCCTTGATGACGGTGTCGCGCACGCTGCGGTAGGTCGAGCTGTCGAGCACGCCGTCGACCGTCAGGACCGGCACGTCCCGGTCTTGCTCGGACGCGATCTGCACCGCGGACCGCTGCTCGTTCATCGGGTTTCACCCTGGGAAGCGGCGCCGGCCAGCCGGTCACTGAGCACGTGCAGCGCGCGTTCGCTTTCCTCGGCGATCTGGGTGTAGCGCCGCGTGAGCAGACCCGGCCCGGCCTTGCCGGCCAAGTCCCGGGCCAGCCGGGCCTTCTCCTGCAGGCTGCGCACCGCCACCCACAGGGCACCCTCGAGCTCGTTGTCCCGCGCGCTCAGCAGGGCCTCGGCCGTCCAGGCATGACCAACCCGGCAGCGGTAATTGCCCTCGCTGACGGAGACCAGCGAGCCGTTGCAGTCGGGACAGGTGTAGCCGGACGGCGGGCCCAGCTTT
This sequence comes from Mycobacterium sp. MAC_080597_8934, assembly GCF_000523975.1. Lineage (NCBI taxonomy): Bacteria > Bacillati > Actinomycetota > Actinomycetes > Mycobacteriales > Mycobacteriaceae > Mycobacterium > Mycobacterium sp. MAC_080597_8934. The sequence goes on from NZ_JAOS01000028.1 coordinate 75,975, forward strand.
TCGGTGTCGAAGTCGGTGGCGAACCGCGACATCATGGCGATGCGGTTCTCCAGCTCCATCCCGGGGTCACGTTGCATGTCGGGATCCTCTATCTCTCGGTGCGCCAGCTCCTTGAGCACCGCGCCGATGTCGGCCGCGGCGGCCTGCCGGTCCACCACACCGGCGTCCAGGGCATTGGTCGGCATCGCCGGGAACAGCGCCTCGTCGGGTGATTGGCAGACGGTGACGCCGCCGCGGGAGCGGATGGCCGCCATTCCCAGCACGCCGTCGTCGAGCACACCGGAGAGCAGCACGCCGATGGCGCGGGGCCCGAATGTCAGCGCCACGGACCGGAACAACGCGTTGATCGCGGGGCGGTGGCCGTTCTCGGTCGGCCCCTGCGACAGCAGCACCTGTGCGCCGTCGACCAGCAGATGCCGGTCCGGGACGCCGACGTGGATGTGCCCGGGTTGCAGCGGCGCGCCGTCCTGCGCGGCGGAGGCGGGTAGTGGACCGCTGCGGTCGATGATGCGGGCCAGGATGCTGGGGGCACCCGCGGGCACGTGCAGCACCATCAGATATGCGAACGGCACGTCCGGCGACAACCCGGCGGCAAGGTTCGACAGCGCCTCGACGCCGCCGGCCGACGCACCGATCGCTACCACGCCACGAAGGTCGCCTTGAAGGTCGCCGTCTGCCGCCGCAATCACCACTTTCGACTACCCCTATCGATCGTAGGCAACCCACCCCCCGATGGATAGGGGCACAGCCGCGCCGTTTGCGCGGGTCGGCCGGTGGTACTCCCCCACGGTCGAAAGGGTCGAAAGGAGAGGCAACATATGGCCACCGACCACACTTCGGATGCGCCCGATCCCAAGCAGCGCGATCTGGAGTCCGCGCGGTTCCGCCGCGACACCGGATACCTGACCACGCAGCAGGGCGTCCGCGTCGACCACACCGACGATGCGCTCACCGTCGGCGAGCGGGGTCCGACGCTGCTGGAGGATTTCCACGCCCGGGAGAAGATCACCCACTTCGACCACGAGCGCATCCCCGAGCGTGTGGTGCATGCGCGCGGGGCCGGCGCCTACGGTTATTTCGAACCGTACGACGACCGCTTGGCGCAGTACACGGCGGCGAAATTCCTTACCTCGCCGGGCACCAGGACGCCGGTGTTCGTGCGTTTCTCGACGGTCGCCGGATCGCGCGGTTCGGCCGACACCGTCCGCGACGTGCGCGGGTTCGCCACCAAGTTCTATACCGAGCAAGGCAATTACGACTTGGTGGGCAACAACTTCCCGGTGTTCTTCATCCAGGACGGCATCAAGTTCCCCGACTTCGTGCACGCGGTGAAACCCGAGCCGCACAACGAGATTCCGCAGGCCCAGTCGGCGCACGACACGCTGTGGGACTTCGTGTCGCTGCAGCCCGAGACGTTGCACGCCATCATGTGGCTGATGTCGGACCGGGCGCTGCCGCGCAGCTACCGCATGATGCAGGGGTTCGGGGTGCACACCTTCCGGCTGGTCAACGCCCGCGGCGAGGGAACTTTCGTGAAGTTCCACTGGAAGCCCCGACTCGGCGTGCACTCCCTGATCTGGGACGAATGCCAGAAGATCGCCGGCAAAGACCCCGATTACAACCGCCGCGACCTGTGGGAGGCCATCGAATCCGGCCAGTACCCGGAGTGGGAGCTGGGCGTGCAGCTGGTCGCCGAGGACGACGAGTTCAGCTTCGACTTCGACCTGCTGGACGCGACGAAAATCATTCCCGAAGAACAGGTTCCGGTATTGCCGGTGGGCAAGATGGTGTTGAACCGCAACCCCGACAACTTCTTCGCCGAGACCGAGCAGGTCGCGTTCCACACCGCCAACGTGGTGCCGGGCATCGATTTCACCAACGACCCGTTGCTGCAGTTCCGCAACTTCTCCTATCTGGACACCCAGCTGATCCGGTTGGGCGGCCCCAACTTCGCGCAGCTGCCGGTCAACCGCCCGGTGGCACAGGTGCGGACCAACCAGCACGATGGCTATGGGCAGCACGCGATTCCGCAGGGCCGATCCAGTTACTTCAAGAACAGCATCGGCGGCGGTTGTCCCGCGCTGGCCGACGAGGACGTGTTCCGGCACTACACCCAGCGGGTGGACGGGCAGACGACGCGCAAGCGCGCCGAGGCGTTCCAGAACCACTACAGCCAGGCGCGGATGTTCTTCAAGAGCATGTCGCCGGTGGAGGCCGAACACATCGTGGCCGCCTTCGCCTTCGAACTCGGCAAGGTGGAGATGCCCGAAATCCGTTCGGCGGTGGTGGCACAACTCGCCCGCGTCGATGGCCAGCTGGCCGCCCAGGTCGCGGCGAAGCTGGGGCTGCCCGAGCCGCCTGAGGAGCAGGTGGACGAGTCGGCACCGGTCTCCCCGGCGCTTTCGCAGGTCACCGGCGGCGACACCATCGCGTCGCGCCGGATCGCGGTGCTGGCCGCCGACGGCGTCGACGTGGTGGGCACGCAACGCTTCACCGAGCTGATGGAGCAGCGCGGCGCGGTGGTCGAGGTGTTGGCCCCGGTGGCCGGCGGCACGCTGGCGGGTGGGTCCGGCGGCGAGCTGCGGGTGGACCGGTCCTTCACGACGATGGCGTCGGTGCTCTACGACGCGGTGGTGGTGGCGTGCGGACCGCGGTCGGTGTCGACGCTGTCCGAGGACGGCTACGCCGTGCACTTCGTCACCGAGGCCTACAAACACCTCAAGCCGATCGGCGCCTACGGGGCCGGTGTCGACCTGCTCCGCAAGGCCGGCATCGGCAACCGGCTCGCCGAGGACACTGACGTGCTCAACGACCAAGCGGTGGTCACCACCAAGGCCGCCGCCGACGAGCTGCCCGAGCGCTTCGCCGAGGAATTCGCCGCCGCGCTCGCGCAGCACCGGTGCTGGCAGCGGCGCACCGACGCGGTGCCGGCCTGAAAGCCGGCCGAAGACCGCCGAAAGGTTTTCCCGGCCGCCGGGACGGGCATCCGGCTCAGAAGGCGTCATCGTGGACAGGAGGACAAGTCATGCCGCGCTCGTCGATCAAGAACGAAAAGATGTATCAGGATCTGCGCAAGAAGGGCGAATCCAAGGAGAAGGCCGCGCGCATCTCCAATGCGGCCGCCGGCCAAGGCAAGTCGTCGGTGGGCCGCCGCGGCGGCAAATCCGGGTCCTACCAGGACTGGACCGTACCGGAATTGAAGAAGCGGGCCAAAGAGCTTGGCATCTCCGGCTATTCGGGCCTGACCAAGGACAAGCTGGTCGCCAAACTGCGCAACCACTGATCCGTCATCTCGTCAACCGCAGTCGTTCGGCCAGCACCAGGAAGGCGACCGCGTAGTCGTTGTCGGCGGTCTGTTCCCGGATTTCGTCCCAGTCCAGCCGTTCGCGGACGGCGCGCACCGCGGGCAGCAGCTTGGCGAAGTCGCAGTGGTGCTCGCCCAGGGAGCGCAGCTGCTGGCCGAGCACCATGGTGGGTGGCAGCACCGGCATGCCGATCGCCAGCACGTCGTGGTGCTCGGCGCGGTCCAGGGTCTGCGCATCGACGGGCACGCCGTTGAGGCGGTGCAGCACATCGACCAGCATGTCGCCGGTGTGGGCCTTGAACAGCCAGTCCTCCGGCGGGCGTTCGATTTCGAACCCGGCGCTGGCCAGGGTGGTCACCGCGGTCTCCACGTCCGCCTCTTCCACCACCAGGTCGGCGTCGTGGCTGGGTTCCGGTGCGCCGTAAGCCCATAACGCGTAGCTGCCCGCCAGGGCGAAACGCGGGCCCTTCTCCTTGAGCGCCGATGCCGCCGCGCGCAGCGCCTCCCGCAGCCGCGGGGCGGCCGCGGCGGTGTCGGCGCGCGCGTCGCCGGATGTCATGGTGCATAGTCATACCCCGCCCGCAGGGCGGCCAACCCGTTGACCTCTGGTCACGGCGCCGCGTGGTTGTCAAGACCGTTTAACTTGCGGCCGATTGGGAAATCGTGGGTTATGTCAACTCCTGTGCCATGCGCCTATGACGCTGTCGCCGTGATGATTCCCGCGCACAACGAGGCAGCGAAGCCGGCGACGTGCACCGGCGCCGGGAGCCGGGTGGATGCGGGCTGGCTGGCCGGTCGGCCCGGCGCCGGCCGGCTCGACGGAATCGTCTGTCGCTTTGGCCAATTGGGGGGATCGGTGGCGGGTGATTGCGCGTGACGGCGGGGTTGGTCAAGCACTGGCTGGAGTCGGGGCGGCTCGAGTTGCCGCTACCCGCCTCGGGCGCACCGCCGAACGCTGGCAACGCCTGGCCGAGCTGGCCGCGGAGAACATCGTGGCGGCCAGGGTGGCCGAGGCGCACGTCGACGCCGTCGCGATCCTGCACGAACTGGGCGGCAAGCCCCCGGAACCGGGGCAGTTGTGGAGCGTGTGGGCGGCCGAGGCCCGGGACGCGGTGCTGACCGCCACCGACATCCGCGGCGCGTACCTGTTGAACGGCACCAAGGTGTGGTGCCCGGGCGCCGGGTTCTGCACGCATGCGCTGGTGACCGCGCGTCGCGACGACGGAACACCGGGCCTGTTCGCGGTGACCGTGACCGACCCGACCGTCAAGGCGTTGCCCAGCACCTGGTGGAACGCGGGGATGGCCGGCAGCGACACCAGGCCGGTGCAGTTCACCAACACCCACGCCGTCGCCGTCGGCGACCCGGGCGACTATCTGATCCGGCCCGGCTTCTGGCACGGCGCCATCGGCGTGGCCGCCTGCTGGCTGGGCGGCGCGCGCCGGGTCGCCGATCCGCTGTATCGTTGCGCGGCAAGCCAATCCGCTGACGCGTATTCGCTGGCTCACCTGGGCGCCGTGGACGCCGCGCTGGCCGCGGGGGACGCGATGCTGGCCGCGGCCGCGGCGCAGGTCGACGCCGACCCGTTCGACCGGGCCGGTACCGCACAGCTGCTGGCCCGCCGGGTGCGCACGGTGGTGGAACACGCCGTGGACGAGGCGATCACCCGCACCGGCCGGGCCCTGGGGCCCGGCCCGCTGTGCCAGGACGGCCGGCACGCCCAGCGCGTCGCCGACCTGAGCATCTACATCCGGCAAAGCCACGCCGAGCGCGACCTGGCCGAACTCGGCCGGCTGGCCGGACGGCGGGCGGTGCGGGCGCCGTGACGACCGTGCCGGCGGGCAACGGGGCCAGGTTCGCCGCCAAGCCGCTGACCCACAGCGGCACCCCGGTCCCGTTGTGGCTGGCCGCTTTTCAAGAGGCGCCGCTGCCCGCCCTGGACCTGGCCGGCTGTCCCGGCCTGGTCGTCGTCGCCGCCCACCCCGACGACGAAACATTCGGTGTGGGCGCGATGATCACCCAGCTGGTGGCGATGGGCGTTCGCGTGCAGGTGGTCTGCGTCAGCGACGGCGGGGCGCGGCCAGGCGCCGCGGCCTCGGAGCGGCTTCGCGCCCAGACCATTCGCAGATTCGAATTACGGTCGGCGACAAACACTTTGAACGCTCCTCCCCCGCTGTCGCTGGGCCTTCCGGGCGGCGAGTTGACCGCTCACGAGGACCGCCTCACCAGGGCGTTGACCGAGATCCTGCGCGCCGCCGGGCCCGGCGCCTGGTGCGCGGCGCCGTGGCGCGGCGACGGGCATCCCGATCACGAGGCCGTGGGACACGCCGCGTGGGCCGCCTGCGCGCACACCGGGGCCGCGCTGCTGGAATATCCGGTGTGGATGTGGCACTGGGCCGTTCCGGGCGACCCGGCGGTACCGTGGGACCGGGCCCATGCGGTGCCCGCGCCGGCCTGGGCGGTGAGTCGTAAACGCCTTGCCGCGCAACGGTATCGCAGCCGATTCGAGCCTACCGGCGGCTCGGCCCCCGCGCTGCCGGGGTTCGTGCTGGCGCGGTTGCTGGCGGTGGGCGAGGTGGTTTTTCGGTAACCCGCTGGGGCGCACGGCGCGGGGGGTGACCGTACGAGGGGAAAGTGAGCGGCCGAAAAGCTATGCGTGTGGCGACCTTCAACATCCTGCACGGTCGCACCGTCGGCGACGGCGTCATCGTGGAGCGGCTGCGGGACTGCATACGTCGGCTCGATCCGGACGTGCTCAGCCTGCAGGAGGTGGACTGCGACCAACCCCGGTCCGAACACGCCGATTTGACCGGCGCGGCGGCCGAGGCCATGGGCGCGGTGGAACACCGCTTCGTGGCCGCGATTTCGGGCACGCCGGGGGCCACCTGGATGGCGGCCACCGGCGACGAGCAGCCCGGCACCGCCGCCTACGGGATCGCGCTGCTGTCCCGGTATCCGGTGGCCAGCTGGCAGGTGCTGCGGTTGCCCCGCATTCCGATGCGATTTCCGATGTACCTGCCCGGCCCCAACCGGGTAATGGTCGTCGACGAGGAACCGCGCGCCGCCGTCATCGCGCAGCTGCGCACCCCGATCGGCGAACTCACGGTGGCCAACACCCACCTGTCCTTCGTTCCCGGCTGGAACCGGCGCCAGCTGCGCCGGCTGATTCGCGACCTGCGCGGCTTGCCCGGGCCGCGGCTGCTGACCGGGGACCTGAACATGACGCCGCAGACGGTGCGCCGCTGGTCGGGGATGCGGGCGCTGGGCAACGCCAAAACCTTTCCGGCGGACAACCCCAACCGCCAGCTCGACCACATCCTGACCGATGATCGCCGGCTGCGCTGCGCCGCCGTGCAGGCCGACCTGATGCCGATCTCGGATCACCGCCCGTTGGTGGTGGACCTGCAGCGGGTGTGACGGCTCATCGCCGCCAGCACCCGCTCGACGTCGCCTGGGGCGGGTAGCTCGTCGGCGATGCGGACGATCTGCGCGCCGATCTCGGCCGCGTCGATCCGCGCTGTGCGCGTGATACCTTGCGGCGCAAGAATTCTCGCGACGGTGGCGATGTCGTCGTCGGGGGTGCGCCGCGGCAGCAGCGCCAGCGCCGGCGCGTAGCCGACGGCGGGCGCCTGCCGGGGATAGCCCGCGCGCAAAAACCCGACCACGCCGCCCACCAGCTGCCCCAGGCCCATGTCTCACCTCGCTACCTCACCGCACGCCGCACGTCGACAACGCCGTTGCACCCCGAATAGCCGGACCCGATCGGTTGAAACCCACGCGCACGGAAAGGGCCCGGTCCGCCGATCGGACCGGGCCCCTCCCCTTGGCGGGCAGCCTATTGGTTCTTCTTCTGGCGCTCCTCGGCGGCCTCCGCGCCGGCCCGCGCCGACTCGGCCTCGGCTTCCTTCTTGCCCGCGTCGCGCTGGGCGTCGGCCTTGTCCTGCTGGGCCTGACCCTCTTCGGTCAGGTCGTCGCGGCCGAGGATGGTCCCGCCGACCTCCTTGGCCTTGCCCTTCACGCCCTCGACGGCGCCTTTGACCGCTTCCTGCGGCCCGCTCTGCTGGTCCCCCATGGGTTCGACCTCTCTGGTAGGTGGTGAGTGAGCTTGCGCTCGATGGCATCCAAGGCGTTCCCGCCGCGGGCGGTGTCAAACGGGGCGCCCCGTATCGCGCCCGCGGATGTGCGGGCCGTCACCGCGGGCCCGGCGGCCGGCGCAGGTCACGCCGCGGACCGGCGGTCGGCGGGTTTGAACGGGCCGTTACTGGGTAGCTCCCCCGCGGCACGGAGCAGAAGGCAGGTGAGAGCACTGACCACCATCGCCGTGATAGGGGCAACCGGCACGGCCGGCTCCCGCGTCGTCGCCCGGCTGAGGCCGCGCGACGTCGCGGTGGTCGAGATCTCCCGGGCGCAGGGCGTCGACGTGTTCGACGCGCCCGCGCTCACCCGGGCGCTCGAGGGCGTCGACGTCGTCATCGACGTCTCCAATCCGGTGCCGCCCGACGGGCGATCCGACATCCGGCAGACGCTGGCCACCGCCGCCCGCAACATCATGGGGGCGTGCGCCACCCAGGAAGTACAGCGCCTGGTGGTATTGACGATCGCCGGCATCGAGGACCCGGTGTTCGACGAATTCCCCTACTACCAGGCCAAACGGGAGGCGAAGGAGATCCTGCTCGACGGCCCGGTCCCGACCACCGTCGTGAAGTCGACGCAGTGGTACGAATTCGCCACCAACCACGACGCGGTGAGCTGTGACGACAACGAGGTGATCGTCGAGGACTGGCTGATCCAGCCCATCGCCGCCGACACCGTCGCCGACGTGTTGGTCGAAACCGCCCTGGCGCAGACGCACACGCCGCGTACCATCACCGGCCCGGACGCCATCCGGCTTCCCGAACTGACCTCGAAACTGCTTGTGCGGCAAGGTGATCACCGAGCAGTGCGCAGTGTCGAGCCCGCGATGTCGGCGCTCGGCGCCGGGGCGCTGCTGGCCTCCGGGCACGCGGTGGTCGTCGGGCCCGACGTCGACACCTGGCTGCAGACCCTGGCGCCGCCCGGCGGCGACGGCCATCGGGGCGCCGACGGGGACGGACATCGGGGCCCCGACGGGGACGGAAAGCCCCGGCGCGGATAACGATTCCGTCACAATCACCCTCACCATTGCCTAAGAGCGTGGCGCCATTTCTTAAAAATTCGCGGCTCGGTTGATCATTCGCTTAGCAAACACCCGTCCGACGGCCCTTACCGGCACGGTGCGTTCGTTGTCAGCGAACACGGCCACTGTTGGCCTCCGCTACTTTGGATTTCGAGGATCGGGAGCCTCAGTCGAGAACATTTCGCTTCGAATTCGAAGGACAACAAAGCACATGAAAATCAGCAGTATCGTCGCGCGCCGGAAAGTGGCCGGGGTCAGCGCCGGCTGTCTGCTCGGGGGAATGGCCATGGGCATCGTCGGCGCACCGTCGGCGGCCGCCGCACCCGACTGCAGTCCCAGCGGTGTGAACTCCACCGTGTCCGCGGTGGAGGGCTCGGCCCAGCAGTACCTGGCGGCACACCCGGACGCCAACCAGGTGGTGACCGCCGCCTACGGCCAGCCGCGGCCGCAGGCCGAATCCAGCCTGCGCAGCTATTTCACCGGTCACCCGCAGGAGTACAACGACCTGCGCGGCATCCTGGCGCCGATCGGCGACACCGAACAGCAGTGCAATGTCACCGCGCTGCCGCCGTATCTGGAGTCGGCGTACCAGGAGTTCATGGCGGGCTGACGCCACCGGAGACGACCCGCCACAACGCCGTGGCGGGTCGTTTTCGCATTCGCCTGCCGGCGCCGCCGCGGTGTGAACGACTTCTCGGGTGGGTATCTGAGGCGAATGGCCCCGGCCCGCAATTGCGTTGCGGCCGGCCGTTGCGGACAGCCGAGAAAACTGGAGGGTTCCGAATGCGGCTCCGTCGCAGCGTGCTGAGCAAACCGGGGATCACCCGCAAACGGCGCGGTAAGGGATTCTCTTATCACGCGCCGGACGGCACCACGGTGCGCGATCCCGAAACCCTGCAGCGCATCAAGGATCTGGTGATTCCGCCGGCGTGGAAGAAAGTGTGGATCTCGCCCCACCCCAACGGCCACATCCAGGCCGTCGGCGTCGACGCGGCCGGCCGCCGCCAGTACCTGTACCACTGCGCGTGGCAGCAGGAACGCGCGGAGGAGAAGTTCGACCGGGTGCTGGAGCTGTCCACCGAGCTGCCGGCCTGGCGGGCCCGAATCGCCGAGGACCTGGCCGCCCGGGGTTTGACCCGCGAGCGGGTGCTGGCGCTGGCGCTGCGGCTGCTCGATCGCGGCTACTTCCGTTCCGGCGGCGAGCAGTACGCCGAGGAGAACGAGTCCTACGGGTTGTCCACCCTGCTGTGCGAGCACGTGACGGTCCGGCGTGACGCGGTGGAGTTCGACTTCCCGGCCAAGAGCGGGGTCCGGCGCACCGTGCGGGTCGAGGATCGCGAAGTGGTCAGGGCGGTGCGTGCGCTGATGCGACGGCGGCACCGCGGCGACCGGTTGTTGGTGTGCCGCACCGCATCCGGATGGTCGGAGGTGCGCGCCGACGACCTCAACGACCGGTTCAAGGAGCTGGTCGGCGACCAGTACACGGTCAAGGACTTGCGCACCTGGCACGGCACGGTGCTGGCGGCGGCCGCGTTCGCCGACGCCGATCCCGCGGTGTCGCGGCGGGTCGCCAAGCGGGTCGAGGCGGCGGTGATGAAAGAGGTGGCCGAGGAGCTGGGCAACACCCCGGCGGTGGCGCGCGGCTCCTATGTGGACCCGCGGGTGATCACCGGGTATGAGCGGGGACTGACCATCGGCGCGGCGACGCGGCGCGCGGGCCGCGCCCGCGACCCCGGCGCCGCCCAGGAGATCCTGGACAAGGCCACCCGGATGCTGATCCGGCGAGTGGCCAAGGGCCACAGCGCCTCCGGAGCATCCGCGCTGCCGAAATCGGCCTAGTGTCCTGAGTTATTAATTCGTTTGCAGTAGTTGGCGACGGATTCCAGGATTTGGTCGGCGGTTTTTGTCCAGACGTAGGGCTTAGGGTTGTCGTTCCAGTGCTCGATCCAGGCGCGGATGTCGGTGTTGAGTTGGCGGACTGAGGTATGGGTGCCGCGGCGTAGTTTCTTGGTGGTCAGTTCGGCGAACCAGCGTTCGACGAGGTTGAGCCAGCTTGAGCTGGTCGGGGTGAAGTGCAGAACGAAGCGGGGATGGTTGGTCAGCCAACGTTTTACCGCCGGGGTTTTGTGGGTGGAGGCGTTGTCGAGCACGACGTGGCAGTCCAGATCGGCGGGGACTTCGGCGTCGATCTTCTTCAGGAAAGCCAGGAACTCCTGGGCGCGATGCCGCGAATGCAGAGAGCCGATCACCTTGCCGGTGGCCAGATCCAGCGCGGCATACAGGCTTGAGGTGCCGTGACGGACGTAGTCGTGGGTGGCTCGCGCCGGGGTGCCGGGCAGCATCGGGAACACCGGTGCGGTGCGGTTAAGCGCCTGGATCTGAGTCTTCTCGTCCACGCACAAGACCATGGCCCGCTCCGGCGGGTCCAGATAGAGCCCGACGATGTCGCGGACCTTGGCCACAAACAGCGGATCCTTGGACAGTTTCCACGAATCCTGTTTGTGTGGAGCCAATCCGAACGCCCGCCACACCCGTGAGACCATCGACTGGCTCAGTCCCAGGTGCTGCGCCATCGACCGGGTTGACCAATGTGTGGCACCCGGTGGCGCTGTCTCCAACGTCGCAGTGATCAACGCCTCGATCTGCTCGTCACCCACTACCCGAGGCCGGCCCGGTCGCGGCTCGTCGAGCAGTCCGTCGCACCGCTTAGCGGCGAACCGGTTGCGCCACTTGGAAATCGTGTTCCGATCCAACTCCAGCCGGTCGGCGACCTCGACATTGCTGCCGCCATCAGCACACGCCAGCACGATCCGGGCTCGCAGCGCCAACCCCGCGGCACTATTGCGGCGCCGCACCCAACCCTCTAACTCGGCGCGTTCATCCTCGGTCAACACGATCTTCGCGGCATGCGGGGACGGCATCACCTACTATAACAAGAACCCACGAATTAATGACTCAGGACACTAGCGCCGCCCGGCAGGTTTGTCCGCGCGGCCCGGCACCCGCGCGGGGCCGGCGGCCGGGCAAACCGGTTCGACACCGACAACCGTTCGTCAAATGTCCCCGGCGATTCGCTTACTGGACAGAACCGCCGCGCGCCGCGGGCGCCGGAGAATCGGCTCCCTACGCGTGGAATCACTTGCCCACTAACGGTTTACAGAGGTTCGCTGCGCCTCGCCGGGACCGTGCGCCCGGGGAAAACGTCGGGCCCGGCGCTGTTTATGCCAGTACCTACAGGGTATTTGGCCCGCCATGTTGGATCCTGTCCGAGCAAAGAGCGTCCTGGTGTGGCATGTGCACGGGTCGTGGACGCAGTCCTTCGTCGCGGGCCGGCACCGCTACCTGATCCCGGTGGCCCCCGACCGCGGCCCGGACGGCATCGGACTGGCCGGCCGGTGCTGGCCCAACGCCCGCGAGGTGGCATTCGAGGACCTGGCCGACCGCGATATCGACCTGGTGGTGCTGCAACGCCCGCACGAGGCCGAGCTGGTCGCCCGCTGGGCGGGCCGCCGGGTCGGGGTCGACGTGCCGGCGGTCTACGTCGAGCACAACACCCCGCGCCCCAGCGCGGCACAGACCCGGCATCCGCTCGCCGACCGCGCCGACATCCCCCTGGTGCACGTCACCGACTTCAACCGGTTGATGTGGGACAACGGGATTGCGCCGACCCGGGTCATCGACCACGGGGTGGCCGACCCGGGGCCGCTGTACAGCGGCGAGATTCCCCGGGTGGCCACCATGATCAACGAGCCGGGGCGCCGCGGCCGCATCGTCGGCGCCGATCTGCTGGAACCGTTGTCGGCCTACGCCCAGATCGACGTATGGGGCATCGGCACCGAGGAGTTGTGCGCCAACCGCGGCGCGGTGCGCGGCCGCGGCGACGTGCCCACCCCGCGGCTGTTCGGAGACGTCGCGCGCCGGCGGGTCTACCTGCACACCGCCCGCTGGACCTCACTCGGGCTGTCCCTGATCGAGGCCATGCTGCTGGGCATGCCGGTGGTAGCCGTCGGCTCGACCATGGCGCCGTTCGTAATCCCTTGCGAGGCAGGAGTTGTCAGCGCCGACCCAGCCAGACTGGGTGAGGGGTTGCGGGGCTTCCTGGACGACCAGGCGAGGGCGGTGGCCGCCGGCAAGGCCGCCCGGGACTTCGCCACCGCCCGGTTCGGACTCAAACGCTTTCTGGCCGACTGGGACCGAGTGATCGGGGAGCTGTGCAGATGAGCAGGGAAGGAACCCGCATGAGAATCGCGATGATCTCCGAACACGCCAGCCCGCTGGCACATTTGGGCGGCGTGGACGCGGGCGGACAGAACGTCCACGTCGCCGAGCTGTCCTGCGCGCTGGCGCGGCGCGGCCACGACGTGGTGGTCTACACGCGCCGCGACGACCCGCGGCTTCCCGACTCGGTCGAGACCCCGCACGGCTACAGCGTGGTGCACGTGCCGGCGGGACCGGCGCGGGTGCTGCCCAAAGACGAGTTGCTGCAATACATGTACGGCTTCGCGCAGTTCCTGCGCCAGCAGTGGTGCTCGGACGGGCCCGATGTGGCCCATGCGCACTTCTGGATGTCGGGGGTGGCCACCCAGCGGGCCGCCCGCGCGCATTCGATACCGACCGTGCAGACCTTCCACGCGCTCGGGCTGACCAAGCGGCTGCACCAGGGCAGCGACGACACCAGCCCGGACTGCCGGATCGACGTCGAAGCCCGGGTCGCCCGGGAAGCCGACTGGGTGGCGGCCACCAGCACCGACGAGGTCTTCGAGCTGGTGCGCATGGGCCGGGCCCGATCCCGCACCTCGGTGGTGCCGTGCGGAGTGGACCTCGACGCGTTCACCCCCGACGGCCCGGTCGCTGCCCGCGGTGCGCGGCCGCGCATTGTCACGGTGGGACGGCTGGTGCCGCGCAAGGGTTTTGACACCATCGTGCGCGCCCTGCCCCGCATCCCGGACGCCGAGTTGGTGATCGTGGGCGGGCCGCCGGCGGCCGAACTGGCCGGCGACGAGCAGGCGCGGCGGCTGCAGCGACTGGCGGGCGAGCTCGGGGTCGCCGACCGGGTGCGGCTGCTGGGCGGGGTCACCCGCGCGCAGATGCCGGCGTTGCTGCGCTCGGCCGACGTGGTGGCCTGCACGCCGTGGTACGAGCCGTTCGGCATCGTGCCGCTGGAAGCCATGGCCTGCGGGGTCCCGGTGGTGGCCACGGCGGTGGGCGGGATCCGCGACACCGTCGTCGACGGCGCCACCGGCCGGCTGGTGCCGCCCAAGGACCCGGACGCTCTGGGTGAGGCCGTCGCCGCCCTGCTGCGCGACGGCCGCCGCGGCCGGACGCTGGGCGAGGCCGGGCGGGAGCGGGCCCGGGCCCGCTACAGCTGGGACCGGGTGGCGGCCGACACCGAACGCATCTACGAACGGCTGTCCCCCGCCCGGCGCGGGGTCGGCACCCCGAGCACGCGATCCGGGTGATCTTGTGGCTCAACCACTTTCCAGCATCCGCAGCGAACGCTCGACGGCATCGGGCAGCCGCCGGCGTTCCCGCAGCGCGGCCGGCAACGCCGCCGTCGCCTCGAGCAACGCCTTGGCGTGGGCCGCGTCGTGCAGCGCCGCCCAGGCCAGCGCCGCACCCGCCCGGGCGCACCGGTCGACGGGGCGGCGCAGGCACGCGGTGAGCAGCGCGTTGCGCAGGATCCGGGCACGCTGCGCCCGGCTCGCCGAGCGGATCTGCGACGGCCGGTGGTATGCCACCAGCTCGGGGCAGAAGCACAGGTCCCAGCCGTCGGCGGCCAGATCGCAGGCCAGCAGGGTTTCCTCACCGCGGAAGTGCAGGATCGGGCTGAACCCGCCGACGCGTCGGAACGCCCACGCGCGCACCAGTGCCGAGCAGGCCTGGAACCCGAGAATGGACGGCCCGGGCAGGCCCGCGCGGTGCCCGAGTGGGCTGTGGGCGAGCTGCTCGGTGAACTCGTCGTCGCGGCGCGCCGGCAGTAACACGGTGCGCGCGGCCAATAGCGCGACGGTGCCGAACCTGTCGAAGATCTGCTCGGCCCACGCGATCGCGTCCGGCGCCCACCACGAGTCGTCGTCGCAGAACGCCACGTACGGTGTGCCGCACCGCGCCACACCGATGTTGCGCGCCGCTGCGCCGGCGTTGCGGCTCAGCGGTATGACGGTCACCCGGCCGGCGGCGGCGATGCGGCTGGCGGCGGCGACCGAGTCGTCGCGGGATGCGTTGTCCACCAAGATGATCGGGCACTCGGTGGTGTCCAGCAGGCGGGTCAGCGTGCCGGTCAGCTCCGCCGAGCGGTCCCGGGTGGCGATGACGAAGGAGGTGCGCGGCATGGTCGACATGACCGGGGCGACTACCCCGAAGGGCAACGGTGAAACGGGGTTTCACCCCAGACCTGACGGGTACCAGAGCCCGATGCGATCACTGACCCGGGTGCTGATCACCGGCGGCGCCGGCTTTTTGGGCGCGCACCTGTGCGCGCGGCTGCTCGACGACGGCGTCGAGGTGGTCAGCGTGGACGACCTGTCCACCAGCGGGCCTGCGGTCCGATTCGGCGACCGGCCCGGATACCGGTTCGTGCAGCGCGACGTCTGCGAGCCCGGGTTGATCGACGAGGTCGGCAGCGGCTTCGACGCCGTATTCCATTTGGCCTCAGCGGCTTCCCCGGTCGACTACCAGCGCCGCCCGATCCAGACGCTGCACACCGGCTCGGCGGGCACCGCGACCGCGCTGGAGATCGCCGAGCGCGCCGGCGCCCGGTTCGTGTTGGCGTCCACCAGCGAGGTGTACGGCGACCCCGAGTCGCATCCGCAGCGCGAACGCTATTGGGGCAACGTCAATCCGGTGGGCCCGCGCAGCGTATACGACGAAGCCAAGCGGTACGCCGAAGCGTTGACGTTCGCCTATCACCGCCTCGGCCGCGCCGATGTCGGGGTGGCCCGGATCTTCAACACGTACGGGCCCGGCATGCGGGCGGACGACGGCCGGATGGTGCCGACGTTCTGCTTGCAGGCGCTGCGCGGCGATCCGCTGACCGTGTCCGGCACCGGGCTGCAGACCCGGTCGCTGTGCTACGTCGACGACACCATCACCGGGCTGATCGCGTTGGCGCACAGCGACTTCGCGGGCCCGGTGAACATCGGCAATCCGACCGAGCTGACCGTGCTGTCCGCCGCCGAGTTGATCCGGGAGCTGGCCGGCAGCACGTCGACCATCCAGTTCACACCGCCGGCCACCGACGACCCGCAGCGCCGCTGCCCGGACATCCGACTGGCCCGCCAAAGGCTGGGCTGGCGGCCGCGGATCGACTATCGCACCGGCTTGAGCACCACCCTGGCGTGGTTCGCCGAGCGGGCCGGGCGCACCGGTGAGTCGGCGCAACAGCTCGTCGCGACCACTGACCGGCGGTCCCGGTAGGAGGCAGCAGAGTGCGAATACTCGGAGTCAATGCGGTATTTCACGATCCGGCCGCCGCGCTGGTGATCGACGGCCGGGTGGTGGCGGCCGCCGAGGAAGAGCGGTTCTCCCGCCGCAAGCACGGCAAACCGGCGGTCCCCTTCGCCACCTGGGAGCTGCCCGTCGCGGCCATCCGCTGGTGCCTGGATCACGCCGGCGTGCGGGCCGAGGACATCGACGCGGTCGGCTATTCCTACGACCCGGCGATGATGTACGAGGAACCGCTCGACCCCGCCGGGCTGGACCGGGACCGGGAGCACCTGCGCACCCTGTACGCCGAACGGGCGCCGGGCTTTCTGAAGACCGCGCTGCCCGGCCTCAACCCCGCGGTGGTGCATCACGTGCGCCACCACGTCGCGCACGCGGCGTCGACGGCGCTGGCCTCCCCGCATCCCGAGACCGCGGTGCTGGTGGTCGACGGGCGCGGTGAGCGCGCCTCCATGCTGGCCGGGGTGTATCGGGAGCACAAGCTCGACGTGCTGGCCGTCCAGCAGCTGCCGCACTCGCTGGGGCTGCTGTACGAAAGCCTCACCGAGCACCTGGGTTTCACCCGGTCCAGCGACGAATACAAGGTGATGGCGATGGCCTCCTACGGCCGGCCCCGCTTCGCCGACCGACTGCGCGGGCGGGTGTACGCGCGCGGCGACGGCGGGTTCTGCACTGAGCCGATCGACTGGGAGCAACTCGCCCCGCCCCGGCCGCCGCACGCGGCGACGCTCGACCCGGTGCACGCCGACCTGGCCTGCAGCGTGCAGCGCGTCGTCGAGGACGTGTTGCTCGAGCTGGTCGGCTGGCTGCGCGACCGCACCGACGGCGACGCGCTATGCCTGGCCGGCGGGGTGGCGCTGAATTGCGTTGCCAACACCCGCATTCACGCCGAGGGCGGTTTCGACCGGGTGTGGGTGCAGCCGGCCGCCGGCGACGCGGGCACCGCGCTCGGCGCGGCGCTGCACCTGGCCGCATCCTTCGACGAGCCGATCGCACCGATGCCCGGCGCACAGCTGGGCCGCGGCTGGTCCGACGCGGCGGTCAGGGCGGCACTCGACGACGCGGCGGTCAGTTACGAACGCCCGCACGACCTTCCGTCGGCCGTCGGCGACGCGCTGGCCGAGAACCAGTTGATCGGCTGGTTCCAGGGCCGCGCCGAGTTCGGGCCGCGCGCGCTCGGCGGCCGCTCGCTGCTGGCCGATCCGCGCTATCCGGCCAACGCCGAACGGCTCAACGCCGTCAAGGGCCGCGAACAGTTCCGGCCGGTCGCCCCCATGGTGCTGGCCGAGCGCGCTGCCGAGATCTTTTCCCGCGGACCGCTTCCCAGCCCGTACATGCTGTTCGTGCACGACGTCGCCGAGCACTGGCGCAGCCGGATTCCCGCGGTCACCCACGTCGACGGCACGGCGCGGATCCAGACCGTGGACGCGGATGCGGACCCGCTGCTGCACGCCACCATCAACCGGTTCGCGCAGCACACCGGGGTGCCGGTGGTCGTCAACACCAGCTTCAACACCGCCGGACGGCCCATGGTGGACACCCCGCGCGACGCCCTCGAGGTGTTCGGCAGCTCCCCGATCGACGTGCTGGCCGTCGGCCCCTACCTGGTCAGGCGGTATCTGTGAGGCACGACGACTACACGCTGGTGATACCCACGGTGGGGCGGGAATCGTTGCGCCGCTTGCTGATTGCGCTGCGCGAGAGGATGGGTCCGCAGCCGCCGGAGGTTGTGGTGGTCGACGACCGGCCCCGCCCGGGCGACGATCTGCCGCTGCCGGACGACCCGCCGGTGCGGGTGTTGCGCAGCGGCGGCGCGACCGGCGGCGCCGCAACGTCGGCTGGCGCGCAGCCGCAGCCGCTGGGTGTGCTTCCTGGACGACGACGTGCTGCCCGACCGCGACTGGATATCGGCGTTGTGCCTCGACCTGAAGGCCGCCGACGCGTGCGGCGCCGCCGGCTCCCAGGCGGTGCTCGAGGTGCCGACACCGCGGCGGCCCAGCGACGACCAACGCAGGACCGCGCGGCTGGCCACCGCGCAATGGATCACCGCGGACATGGCCTATCGCCGCGACATGCTGGTCGCCGCAGGAGGTTTCGACGAGCGGTTTCCCCGCGCCTACCGGGAGGACTCCGACCTGGCGCTGCGGATCGTGTCGGCCGGCGGAACCATCCTGCGCGGCGAGCGTCGCTGCACCCACCCGGTGGCGCCGGCGACCTGGCGCTCGAGCGTGCGGGCCCAGATCGGCAACCGCGACAACGCGCTGATGCGGCGCAAGCACGGCCGCCGCTGGCGGACCCGAATCGGCGAGGGACCAGGCCGGATGCCGGCGCACGCCGCCACCACCGCGGCCGGCACCGCCGCGCTGCTGGCCGGGCTGCTGGCCGGCGCGCCACCGCCGCCGCGCCGCCGCGCTGTGGCTGCTGTGCACGATCGAGTTCGCGGCGCGGCGCTGGCTCAGCGGGCCGCGCAATGTGCGTGAGGCACTTGGCCTTTCGGCCACCAGCGTGCTCATCCCGCCGGTCGCGGTGGCTCACCGGCTGGCCGGGGAATGGACCTTTCGGCGCGCGCGTCCCGAGCCGCCGCTGGCCGTGCTGCTGGACCGCGACGACACCCTGATCGTCGACCGGCCCTACCTCAACGACCCCGCGGGCGTGCGGCCCACCTACGACGCCGCCAAGGCGCTGACCCGGCTGCGCCGCCGCGGCCTGCTGCTGGCGGTGGTGACCAACCAGTCCGGCGTGGCGCGCGGGCTGATCAGCGCCGGCCAGCTGGCCGCCGTCAACGACCGGGTCGACGAGGTGCTCGGCCCGTTCGATTCCTGGCAGGTGTGCGTGCACGGCGCGGCCGACGGCTGCGGCTGCCGCAAGCCGCGGCCCGGCCTGATCCTGGCGGCCGCCGAGGCGCTGGGGGTGCCGGCCCGGCGCTGCGTGATGATCGGCGACACCGGCGCCGACGTGCGCGCCGCCCTGGCCGCCGGCGCCGCGGCCGTGCTGGTGCCCACCGACCGCACCCTGCCCGCCGAGGTCGAGCACGCGCGCGCCCACTCCCGGGTGGCCGCGACGCTGAACGACGCTGTCTCCCTTGTCCTTTCGGAGTGCCGATGAGTACCGCGGTGGTGGCCCGCCTGGACAGCGCCGGTGACGTGCTGATCACCGGGCCGGCGGTGCGCGCGGTGGCCGCCCGGCACGACCGGGTGACCATGCTGGTCGGCCCGCGCGGGCGGGCCGCCGCCGAGCTGCTGCCCGGTGTGGACGAGCTGATCGAATGGCAGGCGCCGTGGGTGGACTTCGAGGCGCCCGAGCTGACCGCCGCGCACGCCGAGGCGCTGATCAAACAGCTGCGCGACCTCGCGCCCGACCGGGTCTACATCTGCACGTCGTTTCACCAGTCGCCGCTGCCGCTGGCGCTGCTGTGCCGGATGGCCGCGGTGCCCTGGGTGGGAGCGGTCAGTGTCGACTACCCCGGCGCGCTGCTGAACCTGCGGCATCGGGTGCCGGACGGGATTCCCGAGCCGCAGCGGGCGCTGTCGCTGGCCGAGGCCGCCGGCTGCGCCCTGCCCGCCGGCGACGACGGCGCGCTGCGGATCCGGGCCGTCGACCCGCTGCCGGCGCGGCTGGCCGAACAACTCGCGCCCCGGCCGTTCGTGGTGTTCCACCCCGGCGCCGCGGTACCGGCCCGCCGGCCCAGCCCGTCCCGCAGCGCGACGATGGTGGCCGCGCTGGCCGGCGCCGGCCACCGGGTCGTCGTCACCGGAAGCCCCGACGAGGCCGCGCTGACCGCGGCGGTGGCGGGCGACGTCGCCGTCGATCTGGGCGGACGCACCAGCTTCGCCGAACTCGCGGCGGTGTTCGCGGCGGCCCGCGTCGTGGTCGTCCCCAACACCGGACCCGCACACCTGGCCGCCGCGGTAGGCACACCGGTGGTGTCGCTGTTCGCCCCGGTGGTGCCCGCCGGCCAGTGGCGCCCCTACGGGCGGCGGGTCCGCGTGCTCGGCGACCAGTTCGCGCCCTGCCGGGCCAGCCGCGCCCGGGTGTGCCCGGTGCCCGGTCACCCCTGCCTGGACCGCATCACCGACGCGGAGTTGCTCGCCGCCGTGGCAGAAGGCGCCGTGGCAGAAGGAGGGAAGCCATGATCGAGGTCCACTTCGACGCGCTGCGGGAAGCGGTGCGGCGCACCAGCATCCAGGCCCCCCGGTTGCGCGGGTGGGGCGGACGGCTGGCCACGGTGCTGCCCGCCGGAGGCCGGTTGTTGGCCTGCGGGAACGGGGGCAGCGCCGCCGAGGCCCAGCACCTCACCGCCGAACTGGTGGGCCGATTCCGCGAGGAGCGAATTCCCATGTCCGCCATCGCCTTACACGCCGACACCTCGGCGCTGACCGCGATCGCCAACGACTACGGCGATGACGAGGTGTTCGCCCGCGGGGTGCGGGCGCACGGCCGGCCGGGCGACGTGCTGGTGGCGCTGTCCACCAGCGGCGCCAGCCGCAACGTGATCGCGGCGGTCAAGGCCGCGCACGACGTCGGCATGGTGACCTGGGCGCTGACCGGACCGGCCCCCAACGAGCTGGCCGGCATGTGCGACGAGGCGATCTGCGTGGACGCCGCCGGCACCGCGACGGTGCAGGAGGTCCATCTGCTGCTGATCCACGGGCTGTGCATGGCGCTCGACGACAACCTTTTACGACGGGAAGCATCATGAGCACATCGAACCCTCTTGCTGTCGTGGGTGATTCGATGCTGGACGTCGACATCCTGGGTTCGGCGACCAGGCTCAGCCCGGAGGCGCCGGTGCCGGTGGTGGACGCCGAACGGCACGTGCAACGGCCGGGCGGGGCGGGGCTGGCCGCCCTGCTCGCAGCCCGGACCGAGGCGCCGGTGGTGTTGATCACCGGCATCGCCGACGACGACGCCGGCCGGGCGCTGCACGATCTGCTGAGCTGCTCGGGGGTTCGGGTGCTGGCGCTGCCGGTGAGCGGAACGACGGTGTGCAAGATCAGGATCCGGGCCCGCGGCCAGTCGGTGCTGCGGCTCGATCGCGGCGACGCGACCCCGGTCGACGGGCCGCTGCCGGCCGCGGCGGCCGACGCCCTGGCCGATGCCCGGGCGATCTGCGTCGCCGACTACGGCGCGGGGGTGACCGCGTTGCCGGCGGTCCGGGCGGCGCTGACCGAGTCGGCCCGTCGCGTCCCGGTGGTCTGGGACCCGCATCCGCGCGGCGCGCCGCCGGTGCCGGGATGCGCGCTGGTGACACCGAATCACGAAGAGGCGCGGGGCTTTTGCCACGACGACGGCTCGGGTGACGGCGGTGAGGCGCTGCTGCGGACCTGGGCCGCCGACGCGGTGTGCATCACCCGCGGCGCCCAGGGGGCCCGGGTGTACGAGCCGCGGGCCGGCGTGCACCGGGTCGCGATCCCGCAGCGGGCCGCGCCGCCGCCGGCGATGTCTGCGGCGCCGGCGATCGGTTCGCCGTCGCCGCGGCGGTGGCGCTGGCCGCGGGCAACGACGCCGTCGCCGCGGTGCGGGCCGCGGTCGGCGACGCGGCGCGTTTCGTCGCCGCCGGCGGAGCGGCCGCGGTCTCGATCCCGGTGTCCGACACCGGATCCGACCCGCTGACCAGCCGGTCGCGGCCCGCGGACGCCAGCGCGGTGGACGCGCTGGGCCTGGCCGCGCGGCTGCGCCGGCAGGGCCGCACCGTAGTGGCCACCGGCGGCTGCTTCGACCTGCTGCACACCGGGCACATCCGGATGCTCCGGCAGGCCCGCGAGCTGGGCGACGCCCTGATCGTGCTGGTCAATTCCGACGCGTCGGTGCGCGCGCTGAAGGGCAGCGGGCGTCCGGTGATGCGCGATGCGGACCGGGCCCGCGTCCTGGCCGCGCTGGCCTGCGTCGACGCGGTGGCCGTCTTCGACGGCCTGACCCCCGAACGCATGCTGGAGGATTTGCGTCCCGACATCTGGGTCAAGGGCGGCGACTACGTGGCCGCCGAGCTGCCGGAGGCCGACGTGGTGTACCGGCACGGCGGCGAGGTGGTGATCCTGCCCACGGTGGCCGGTTATTCGTCGTCCCGCTTGATCGCCGCGGCGGCCACCCGCCGCCCAGAGTAGCGAAAGGTGTTGATATGAAAGCACAATCACTGGAAGGCGTATTGATCTCCGGCGGTTCTTCCGGCCTGGGCGCGGCCACGGTGGCCGCGGTGGCCGACCGCGGCGGGGTGCCGCTGGTGATCGACCGGAAACCGCCGGCCGCCGACGTGCCCTACGTCGGTTGCGATCTGGCCGACACCGACGCGGTGGCCGGCGCCGTCGAGTCGCTGGCCGGCAAGGTGGGCGGCCGCATCACCGGGGTGTTCACCCCGGCCGGCATCGACTCGTGCGGCACCCTGGAACAGGTCCCGGCCAAGGACTGGGAGCAGGTGATCGCCGTCAATCTGGTCGGGACCGCCGCGGTGATCCGGGCCGCCCTGCCGTACCTGAAGGCCACCGGGGGCCGCATCGTCACCTGCGCGTCGACGCTGGGCATCAAGGCGGTCAGCGACGCCACCGCCTACTGCGCATCCAAGTTCGGGGTGGTCGGCTTCACCCGCGCGCTGGCGGCCGAGCTGGCGGGCCAGGTCGGCGTGACGCTGCTCATCCCCGGCGGAATGCACACCCCGTTCTTCGACGGGCGGCCCGAACAGTACAAGCCGCCGGCCGACGCCAAACTCAACCAGCCCGAGGACGTCGCCCAAACGGTGCTCTTCGCGCTCTGTCAACCGGCCGGCTGCGAGGTGCGCGAGATGGTGGTGTGCGCCTCGACGGAGTCGTCGTGGCCCTAGCGGCCGGCGCCACCCGGGCCGGGCCGCGGGAGCGCATCGTGGTGTTGCGCGCCCTGGGACTCGGCGACCTGCTGACCGCGGTGCCCGCCCTGCGCGGGCTGCGCCGGCACTACCCCGACGCCCGGGTGATGCTGGCCGCTCCGGACCGCTACCGCGAGCTGGCCATGCTCACCGGCGCCGTGGACGAGCTGCTGCCCACCGCCGGACTCGGCGACGTGCAGCCGCTCACCGACGCGCCGGCGCTGGCGGTCAACCTGCACGGCTGCGGCCCGCAGAGCATCGACCACCTGCTGGCCTGGGAACCCCGGTCGGTGATCAGCCATTGCCACGACTGCCATCCCGGCCTGCCCGGGCCGCGCTGGCGCGCCGACCTGCACGAGGTGCAGCGCTGGTGCGCCCTGTTGGAGTGGGCCGGAATCCCTTGCGACTCAACCGATATCCTCCTTGAACGCCCGTCCATCCCGCGGGACGAGACCGGTGCCGTGCTGATCCACCCCGGGGCGTCCGCGCCGGCCCGGCAGTGGCCGCCGGACCGGTTCGCGGCGGTGGCCGCGGCGCTGCGCGACGACGGCCACGAGATCCTGATCACCGGATCACCGAGCGAGTTCGACCTCGCGCACACCGTCGCCCGCGCCGCCCGGTTGCCGCGCACCGCCGTGGTGTCCGGAGTCCTCGACCTGCCGGCGCTGACCGCGCTGGTCGCCGACAGCCGGATGGTGATCTGCGGCGACACCGGTGTGGCGCACCTGGCCGCCGCGACCGGCACCGCCTCGGTGGTGCTGTTCGGCCCCACCTCCCCGCGGCGGTGGGGACCGCGCGGGCCGGCGCCGCACGCCGCGCTGTGGGCCGGCCGCAGCGGCGACCCGCACGCCGCGACGCCGCACCCCGGACTGCTCGCGCTGACCGTCGCGCAGGTGCTGTCGGCCTGCCGCGGGGTGCTGGGGGAGACGGCATGAGCACCGAGCCGCTGGTCGGCGTGGTCGGTGTCGGCTACGTGGGCCTGACCACCGCGGTCTGCGTGGCCGCTGCGGGGCGCAAGACCGTTGCGGTGGACATCAACCCGGACCGGGTGGGCAGGCTGCGCGCCGGGGTGGCGGTGATCGACGAACCCGGGCTGTCCGAGCTGCTGGGTGACGGGCTGGCCGGCGGCGTGCTGCGCTTCAGCGCCGATTTCGCCGAGCTGGCCGACCGCGACGTCGTCTTCGTGTGCGTGCCCACGCCCAGCGCCCCGGACGGACACGCGGACCTGGCCGCGGTGGAGTCGGTGATCGACCGGCTCGGCCGCGTGCTGCGCCGCGGCGCCGTGGTGGCGCTGAAATCGACCGTTCCGGTCGGCACCACGTCGACCATGGCACAGCGGCTGTGCCACAAGGGGATTCGTGTCGTCTCCACCCCCGAGTTCCTGCGCGAGGGACGCGCGGTCGACGACTTCCGCAACCCGGACCGGCTGGTGATCGGCAGCCACGACGAACTGGCGGCCCAGCTGGTGCACCAGGCCTACGGCCTGGC
Source organism: Mycobacterium sp. MAC_080597_8934 (assembly GCF_000523975.1). NCBI lineage: Bacteria > Bacillati > Actinomycetota > Actinomycetes > Mycobacteriales > Mycobacteriaceae > Mycobacterium > Mycobacterium sp. MAC_080597_8934. The sequence goes on from NZ_JAOS01000028.1 coordinate 100,200, forward strand.
CGGACACCGGGTGCTGCGGATGAGCCCGGAAAGCGCCGAGCTGGCCAAGTACGCCAGCAACGCCTTTCTGGCCGTCAAGCTGTCCTACACGAATTCGCTGGCGGCGCTGTGCGCGCGGGTGGGCGCCGACATCGACGACGTCACCTGCTGCATGGGCGCCGACCGGCGGATCGGCGCGGAGTTCTTGCGCCCGGGCCCGGGTTGGGGCGGTTCCTGCCTGCCCAAGGACACCGCGGCGCTGCTGGACATCGCGCACCGGCACCGGGTGTCCTTCGCCGAAGTGGAGGCCGCCCGCCAGACCAACACCGCGCAGGCACGACGGATCGTCACCGCGCTGCGGCACACCCTCGGCCGGCCGTTGTCGGGCTGCCGGATCACCGCGCTGGGGCTCACCTTCAAGGCCGCCACCAGTGACACCCGGGAGTCGCCGGCGCTGGCGGCATGCCGAAAACTGGCCGCGGCCGGCGCCCAGGTGGCCGGCTACGACCCGCAGTTGCCCAACATCGACCCCGCCGTCCTGCAGCAAAACCGGGTGACCGCGGTCGACGACCCGTACCGGGCGGCCAAGGCCGCCGACGCGGTCGTGGTGCTGACCGAGTGGCCACAGTTCCGCAGCCTCGACTGGCGGGCGGTCGCACAGGACGCGCCGCTGGCGGTGGTGCTGGACGCCAGGAATTCGCTGGACCCGGCCACTGTGCGGGAAGCCGGCCTGCGCTATCTGGGAAACGGTGTGCGACAAGGGTTTTGACCGTTCGTGGCGGGCGCCGGCGGCCGTCGGCGCCGCGCCGGCGGCTGGCAGGTGGCTGGGAGTCGGCTGACCGGGGCGGGCGGCAGCGCATAACACCGGCGAATCCGGGTAACCCGGCTCGTGTGGGACGTGCCGAGGCCGCCGCGGTGGCAGCCTGCCTGGTTCAACCACCAGCCACACACCCACCCGCCAGCACGGTCGGCCGTTTGCCGAGGAGGGAAGACATGTCCAAACAAGAGGTTTCCGACTATCTGCTCGAGCGTTTGCGGGCGTGGGGCGTCGAGCATGTATTCGGGTACCCCGGCGACGGCATCAACGGGCTGCTCGCCGCGTGGGGCCGCGCCGACAACAAGCCGCAGTTCATCCAGTCGCGGCACGAGGAGATGAGCGCCTTTCAGGCGGTCGGTTACGCGAAGTTCACCGGCCGGGTGGGCGTGTGCGCGGCGACCTCCGGCCCCGGCGCCATCCATCTGCTCAACGGCCTCTACGACGCCAAACTCGACCACGTCCCGGTGGTGGCCATCGTCGGCCAGACCAACCGCACCGCGATGGGCGGCAACTACCAGCAAGAGGTCGACCTGCTCAGCCTTTTCAAGGACGTCGCCAGCGACTACGTCCAAATGGTCACCGTGCCCGAGCAACTGCCCAACGTGCTGGACCGCGCGATCCGCATCGCGATGACCCAGCGGGCCCCGACGGCGCTGATCATCCCGGCCGACGTGCAGGAGCTGCCGTACTCGCCGCCCGAGCACGCGTTCAAGATGGTGCCCTCCAGCCTGGGCATCGAATACCCGGCCATCGCCCCGGAGGACGCCGCCATCGCCCGCGCGGCCGAGATCCTCAACGCGGGCAAGAAGGTGGCCATGCTGGTCGGCACCGGCGCCCGCGGGGCGCACCAGGAGCTGGCCGAGGTCGCCGACCTGCTCGGCGCCGGCGCGGCCAAGGCGCTGTTGGGCAAGGACGTGCTGTCCGACGAATTGCCTTGGGTCACCGGCTCTATCGGGCTTTTGGGCACGCGGCCCAGCTATGAGCTGATGCGCGACTGCGACACGTTGCTCACGGTCGGATCCAGCTTCCCCTACACGCAGTTCCTGCCGGAGTTCGGGCAGTGTCGGGCGGTGCAGATCGACATCGACGGCCGGCTCATCGGGATGCGCTACCCCTACGAGGTGAACCTGGTCGCCGACGCGAAGGCCGCACTGCGCGCGCTGATTCCGCACCTGAAGCGCAAGGAGGACCGGTCCTGGCGGGAAGGCATCGAGAAGAACGTAGCCCGCTGGTGGGAGACCATGGACAAGGAGGCGATGGTCAGTGCGGACCCGATCAACCCGCTGCGGCTGTTCTCCGAGCTGTCCCCGCTGCTGCCCGACAACGCCATCGTGACAGCCGATTCCGGCTCGTCGGCCAACTGGTACGCCCGCAATCTGCGCTTCCGCGGCAACATGCGCGGCTCGCTGTCGGGCACGCTGGCGACGATGGGCCCCGGGGTCCCGTACGGCATCGGCGCCAAGTTCGGCCAGCCGGACCGGCCCGTCATCGTGTTCAGCGGTGACGGCGCCATGCAGATGAACGGCATGGCCGAACTGATCACCGTCAAACGGTACTGGAACGAATGGAAAGATCCGCGGCTGATCATCGCGGTGCTGCACAACAACGACCTCAACCAGGTCACCTGGGAGATGCGGGCGATGGCCGGAGCGCCGAAATTCGCTGAGTCGCAAAACCTTCCGGATGTCGACTTCGCCGCGTTCGCGGCCGGGCTGGGGTTGAACGCGATGGCCATCAAGGATCCCGACGAGTTGTCCGACGCGTGGCGCAGCGCCCTGTCGGCCGACCGTCCCACCGTGCTGGACGTCTACACCGATCCCGACATGCCGCCGATCCCGCCGCACGCCACCTGGGAGCAGTTCAAGTCGGCGACCGCGGCGGTGCTCTCCGGCGACGAGGACCGCACCGGCTTCGTCAAGGTCGGCCTGAAAACCAAGATGCAGGAGTTCTTGCCGCACAAGAAAAGCTGACCGCGGCCGTTCAGCCCAGCGCGGAGCGGGCGCTGCGCAGGTCGTCGACGAACAACCGGTAGACCTCGTCGTGTCGTTCGCTGCGGTCGCGCAGCACCGACGACGGGTGCACCGTCGCCACCAGCACCGGCTCGGGCGACACGTCGGGTATCACCTCGGGCGAGGCCGGCAGCTTGAGCGGTTGGCCGCGTTGGGTGGAGACCCGAAAGCTGGTGCCCAGCAACGATTGTGCGGCGGTGGCCCCCAGGCACACGATGACCCGGGGGTGCACCGCCTCGATCTCGGTGATCAGCCAGGGCCGGCAGGCGACGATCTCGGTGCGGCCCGGCTTCTGGTGGATCCGCCGCTTGCCGTCCTTGCGGGTGAACTTGAAATGCTTGACCGCGTTGGTCTGATACGTCAGCCCGGGATCGATGCCGGCGTCGTGCAGCGCCCGGGCCAGCAGCCGCCCGGCCGGGCCGACGAAGGGTGCACCGGCGCGGTCCTCCTGGTCGCCGGGCTGCTCACCCACCAGCATGATCGGGGCACCCGGATGTCCGTTGCCGAACACCGTCTGGGTGGCGTCGGCGAAAAGTGAACAGCCGCGGCATGTTTCGGCCGCATGCTTGAGCGCCTCGATGTCCCGCTGCTCGGGGAGGTAGCGGTCGGCGCCCGGGGCCTTCGAAGTCGCGGTCATGGTAGGGGGCGGCGAGGTGCCCCCACTCCCCCACCGAGCGGGGGTACCTCGCCTGGGATGGCCGTCAGCCCTTGCCGACGATGACGTCGCGGGCTCGGTCGAGCATCGCGGCGAACGGGCCGGCGGCCAGGTTGGCCAATTGCGATTCCACTCCGGCGTGCGGCCGGGTGGGCGCGATCGCTTCGGCCAGTTTGGCGGCGCGGCCCATCCGTTCCAGCTCGTCGCCGCTCAATTCCTGGCCCAGCTTGGCGAACTCGTCGTGCTCCTCGTGCTCGGCGTGGTCGATCACCGCGTCCCGCAGCTTGGTGAGCTCGCGGGTGAACTCCTCGCTGTCGACGTCGAGCTTTTCCAGCTTCTGCAGCGCGGTCTTGGCCTCGTGCTCTTCGTGCAGGCGTTCCTCGACCACACCTGCCCCGCCGGCGATCTTGCGCTTGGCGCGCGGATGCACGATCTCCTCTTCGGCGGTCTCGTGCACGGCAAGCAGGCGCCGCAGTTCGATGAAGGCCTCCTCGCGCGCCTTTCCGGACGCCGCCAACGTGTTGGCGAACATCGCCTTGATCTGCTGGTGCTGGCTGACCAGAAAGTCGACCACATCGGTGGGCGACTTGATGGCGGTCGGTGCCATGCTGTCCCTCCCATCTGCTCTGGTTCGGCGCGCAGGGCTGTTGCGCGCTCTGGTTGCGGCTACCCGAGCCACCCGGGGGTCAAACGGGTGTGGCGGTGGCCAGGCGGGGTATGCCCTGGAAAAACAGGGCGGGAGGCAAAAGTTGCGCGCGGGAGTAGGTTCCGGTGTGGTGCTACGCCGCGGCGCGCTGACGGGCGTGCTGGCGGTGAGCGTGGGCGCGCTGGTCATGAGCGTGGCCTGCTCGCGGCCCGGCGCGACGACCGAAAGCGCGCCCGAGCTGACGGTCTGGCCGGTCGGCACGGCGCTGCACCAGCCGGTGTGGTCGTATCGCGGGCACGCCCTGGTGGCCGTCACCGAGGATCAGCGGGTGGCCGAGGTTGCCGAAGACCGCGCCGCGGCGGCGACCACCCGGCTGTCGGCGCCGCTGGCGGCGGGACGCAATCTGCAGATCAGCACCAAGGATCCGGCGGTGGTTTTCGTGCCGCAGCCCACGCGCGGCCGGGTGGCCGTCGTCGATCTGCAAAGTCTGCGCCAGGTGGGCGATTTCGACGCCGGGCCCGCCCCGGCCTACCTGTCCGAGGACGCCGGGATGCGGATGCTGCTGGCGCTGTCGTCGGACGGCCGGTCGGTGACCCCGGTCGATCAGTACGGCTACCGCAAGCTGGCGACCGCGCCGATCGGCGGCGCCCCCGCAGAGGTCATCGACGGCGCCAACCGCGGCCGCGAAATCGACTACCATGTCTACGCGCCGTCCGGGATCCGGCATTACCAGGGCCCGGATTCCCCGGCGCCGCAACGCGGTTCGCTGGACATCGACGTCGCGGTCTCCGCCGGCGACGGCACCGCGGTGACCCGCAGCTATGTGGCCGGCCACGACGACGCCGTGCTGTACGCGGTGGACTCGCGCCGCGGCGGGCAAGGGATCGAGGTGCTGGCCAGCACCCGGCTGCCCGCCCCGATCCGGGCGCTGGGCACCGACGACACCGGCATCTACGCGGCCACCGACCGGCAGCTGGTGACCCTGGAAACGGCGAGCTTCACCGGGTTTCCGGCCCGGCACATTCCGGTGCTGCGCACCGTCGACTACCGCTCGGCGCTGCCCGAGTCCGCACGCCGAGCCCCACTCTCCGGCATGGCCGTCGGGCCGCATCGGGTCTACCTGACCTTGGCCCAGGCGCCCTTTGTGGTCGGCATCGCCAAGCCGCGGCTGTGACGGGTTCGGTTTGGGCACCGGGCCCGCTCGCTACATTTCGGGCAGGTTCGGCCGCCGAGGAGGCCCCTAAGGAGGCGCTGCGTGACCAACCAGCAGGATCCGTATTGGCGCAACCCGCTGAGTTACGACCCGCTCGGCCGGGTCCCGCCACCCGAACCCGAGCCCGTCGGCCCGCCACCGACGCAACCAGCCACGCTCGCACCGCCGTACCGCCCGGGCGTCAACACATTGGCGACGCTGTCGCTGGTCTTCGCGTTCCTGTTCGCGCCCGCGGGCGCGGTGCTGGGTCACCTCGGGCTGGCGCAGATCCGCCGCACCGGCGAACTCGGCCGGGACCGCGCGCTGGTGGGCGTCACCCTGTCGTACGTGTTCATCCTGCTGGCGGTGGTCGCGCTGGCCGGGTGGGCCACGCTGGGCGGGTCCACCGCCGCCCACCGCGCCGCGCACGAGGCCACCACGTCGGCCGGGCCGCCACCGCCCACGGTGCCGCCGGACACCATCACCACCCTGCTGCCCGGGCTGGACGCGCTGCGCAACATCACCGCCGACGCCAACCTCGACGTCGGCCCGACCTGGAACAGCCCGGGCCGCTCGGCGCAGGACGGCAGCATCGACCGCCCCGAATGCTGGGGCAGCATCGCCGCCGGCAGCCCGGACGCCTACACCCCCGGCGCCTTCACCGGCTATCACGCCGGCGAATTCACCGACACCCGCAGCATGCTGAAGTCGATCCAGGTCATCCAGGGCGTGGCGGCGTTCCGCGACGCGCCCGGCGCGCAGGCGCAACTGGACGCGCTGCTGGCCGGGTGGCGCCAGTGCGGCGGCTCGACGGTAACCGTGACGGCGCCGGGCGGGCAGCCGATCGCGATGGCGTTGAGCACACCGGCCGACGCCGGCAACGGGATCACCACTTTGGACCTGACGCCCAAGGGAATTCAGGTGCGCTCCGCGCGGGCGGTCGCGGCCAAGGCCAACGTCGTCGTCGACCTGAACGTGTCGGCCAGCGGCACGACCGACAGCGAGCGGCCCCGGCTAGCCGCGGTCAGCATCGCCAACTACATCCTCGGCAAGATTCCCGGCTGAGCGGCCCGCCCACCGATCAGTAGGCTGGGCGGATGAAATACGTCGACGTCGACGGGGTCGGCCGCCTCAGCCGGATCGGGTTGGGCACCTGGCAGTTCGGCTCCCGCGAGTGGGGCTACGGGGACAGCTACGCCGCCGGTGCCGCGGGCGACATCGTGCGCCGCGCGCTGGCGTTGGGTGTGACGCTGTTCGACACCGCCGAGATCTACGGGTTCGGCAAGAGCGAGCGGATCCTGGGCGACGCGCTCGGCGAGCAGCGCGCCGAGGTGGCGGTGGCCAGCAAGATCATGCCGGTGGCCCCCTTCCCCGCGGTGGTCAGGCAACGCGCGCGGGCCAGCGCCCGGCGGCTCGGACTGGACCGCATCCCGCTCTACCAGGTGCACCAGCCCAACCCGGTGTTCCCCGATTCGGTGATCATGCCCGGCATGCGCGACCTGCTGGACAGCGGCGAGATCGGCGCCGCCGGGGTCTCCAACTATTCGCTGCAGCGCTGGCGGAAGGCCGACGCGGCGCTGGGCCGGCCGGTGATCAGCAACCAGGTGCACTTCTCGCTCGCCTACCCCAAGGCGCTGAAGAACCTGGTGCCGTTCGCCGAACGGGAGAACCGCATCGTCATCGCCTACAGCCCGCTGGAACAGGGTCTGCTGGGCGGCAAGTACGGCGTCGACAACCGGCCGGGCGGCGTGCGCGCGGTCAACGCGCTGTTCGGCACCGAGAACCTTCGCCGCATCGAGCCGCTGCTGCAGCTGCTGCGCGACGTCGCGGCCCAGGTCGACGCCAAGCCCGCCCAGGTGGCGCTGGCCTGGCTGATCAGCTACCCGGGGGTGGTCGCCATTCCCGGCGCCTCCAGCGTCGAGCAGCTGGAATTCAACGTGGCCGCCGCCGACATCGAGCTGCCCGCCGAGTCGCGGGACGCGCTCACCGACGCGGCGCTGGCCTTCCGGCCCACGTCGGCCGCGCGGTTCCTGACCGACCTGGCCCGGGAGCGGATCCCCGGCCGGGCCTAGGTCTGGCTTACGACTGGCTCAGGACTGATTGGCCTCGGCGAACGCGGCCTGGCTGGCGGGCGCGCCGCGCGCCACCACCAGCGGCATCGAGGTCGAGGCGTTGGTGCGCAGGATGGTGTGCACCACGTCGATGAGGTCCTCCACCGGCATCAGCTTGCCGGGCATGCAGCCGCGCGACGACCACAGCGGAACCGCCTTCATCGCCAGATCCATGTCCCAGCCCTGGTTCATGCCGGTCTGCCCGTCGCCCTCGCCGCCCGCGCACTCCCCGACGATCAGGCAGGTGAAGCCGATGTCGGGGTGTTCGGCCCGCCACGCTTCGACCAGGCGCTCCAGCGCGGCCTTGCTCACGCCGTAGGCGCCCAGCCCCGGCCACGGCGGCCCGAACGCGCCGGCGTCCGACGACAGGTACACCGCCTTGCCGGCCGAGGCGCTCAGGTGCGGCACCGCGGCGGCGGTGACCAGCGACGCGCCGATGACGTTGGTGTCGAAGATGCGCCGCCAGGTGTCGGCGTCGGTGTCCACCATGCGCACCAGCGGGCCCACCGCGGGGGTGTAGACGATGTTGTCGATCCCGCCCAGCGCGTCGGCGGCCTCGCCGATCGCCGAGGCGCAGGACGCCTGGTCGGTGACGTCGCACTCGATGGCGACCGCACCCGGGCCGGCGTCCTCGGCCGCGGCCTCGATGCGCTGCCGGCGCCGGGCCAGCAGCGCCACCCGGTCGCCGCGCTGCGCCAGACCGACCCCGATGCAGCGCCCCAACCCGCTGGAGGCGCCGACCACCACTGTCCTTGACATATTCGCCCTCTCTTGTAACGAGCCCGCTGCAGCCACAGCGTATCGGGCGGCGGCGCGCTACGTGACGTTCGGGCGGATTCGTGTCAAGGTGCTCAGCCGCCGTCGGGTGCCCGCAGCACCACCGCGGTGTGGGCGTCGACGTTGAGCACGCCGGCACCGGGCACCTCGTCGGCTGGCGTGGTCTCCTCCGGCCCGGTGTACACCACGACCTGCCATGATGCACCGAATTCCTTTGGGGGAAGGGTGAATTCGATGGACTCGTGGTGGGCGTTGAAGCACAGCAGGAACGAGTCGTCCAGCAGCCGTTGACCGCGGGCGTCGCGGTCGGGGATGCCGTGGCCGTTGAGGAACACCGTGACGGACTTGGCGAAATTGGCGCCCCAATCCTCGTCGGTCATCTCGGTGCCGTCGGGGGTGAACCAGGCGATGTCGCGCAGCCCGTCCTGGCCGCGCCGGCCCACCGGCTTGCCGGAGAAGAACCGGCGCCGGCGGAACACCGCGTGCTCGGCGCGCAGCGCCGACACCACCCGGGTGAAGGCCAGCAGGTCCACGTCCGCGTTGGCCCAGTCGATCCAGGTGAGCTCGTTGTCCTGGCAGTAGCCGTTGTTGTTGCCGTTCTGGGTGCGGCCCAGCTCGTCGCCGTGACAGATCATCGGCACGCCCTGCGACAGCAGCAGCGTGGTCAGGAAATTGCGCTGCTGGCGGGCCCGCAGGGCGTTGACCTGCTCGTCGTCGGTCGGTCCCTCGGCGCCGCAGTTCCAGGACCGGTTGTGGCTCTCGCCGTCGTTGTTGTCCTCGCCGTTGGCCTCGTTGTGCTTCTCGTTGTAGGACACCAGGTCACGCAGCGTGAACCCGTCGTGGGCGGTGACGAAGTTGATCGAGGCGACCGGCCGGCGCCCGGTGTGTTCGTACAGGTCGGCCGAACCGGACAGCCGGTAGGCGAACTCGTCGAGGGTGGCGGGTTCGCCACGCCAGAAGTCGCGGACGGTGTCGCGGTACTTGCCGTTCCACTCCGTCCACTGCGGCGGGAAGTTGCCCACCTGGTAGCCGCCCGGCCCGACGTCCCACGGTTCGGCAATCAGCTTGACCTGGCTGACCGTCGGATCCTGTTGCACCAGTTCGAAAAACGTCGCCAGCCGGTCGACGTCGTAGAACTCGCGGGCCAGGGTGGCAGCCAGGTCGAAGCGGAATCCGTCGACGTGCATCTCGGTCACCCAGTAGCGCAGCGAGTCCATGATCAGCTGCAGGGCGTGCGGGTGCCCGACGTTGAGGCTGTTGCCGGTGCCGGTGTAGTCCATGTAGTACCGCTTGTCGTCGTCGACCAGCCGGTAGTAGGCGGCGTTGTCGATGCCGCGCATCGACAGGGTGGGGCCCAGGTGATTGCCCTCGGCGGTGTGGTTGTAGACCACGTCGAGGATGACCTCGATGCCGGCCTCGTGCAGCGAGCGCACCATGGCCTTGAACTCCTGCACCTGCCCGCCCGGCGTGGCGGCGCTGGAATATTTCGTGTCCGGGGCGAAGAAGCCGATGGTGTTGTAGCCCCAGTAGTTGGACAGGCCCTTCTCGATCAGGGTGGAGTCGTTGGCGAAGTGATGCACCGGCATCAGTTCGATCGCGGTGACCCCGATGCTCTGCAGGTGCTCGATGATCACCGGGTGCGCCACCGCGCCGTAGCTGCCGCGCATCTGTTCGGGGATGTCGGGGTGGGTCTGGGTGAGGCCCTTGACGTGCGCCTCGTAGACGACGGTGTCGGCGTAGTGGTGGTCCGGCGGGCGGTCGTTGCCCCAGTCGAAGTACGGGTTGATCACCACCGACTTGGGCATGCTGGGCGCCGAGTCGTCGTCGTTGCGGCTGTCCGGGTCACCGAAGTTGTAGCCGAACAGCGACTGGTTCCACTCGAAGGTGCCGTCGATGGCCTTCGAATACGGGTCCAGCAGCAGCTTGTTCGGGTTGCACCGCTGCCCGGCCGCCGGGTCGTAGGGGCCGTGTACCCGATACCCGTAGCGCTGCCCCGGTTCGATGCCGGGGATGTAGGCGTGCCAGACGAAGCCGTCGACCTCGGGCAGCGCCACCCGGCTCTCGGTGCCGTCGCCGTCGAACAGGCACAACTCGACCCGCTCGGCCACCTCGCTGAACACGGCGAAGTTGGTGCCGGCGCCGTCATAGCTGGCGCCCAGCGGGTAGGCCTTGCCAGGCCACACCTCTCCGGTGGGCGTGGGAGCGGCAGCCTTTGCAGAGGTCATGGCGCATCCAATACCCTGCCGGTGCGCCCGTCAAACTCGGGCGCCCGTGGCGGCGTTGCCGGTGGGAAGCGGAATGCGTTGCCGTAGAAGCGATCACGGCTTGAGTATGACTTTGACCGCTCCGTCCTGCTTCTTCTGGAAGATCTCATAGGCGTGCGGGGCCCGCTCCAGCGGCAGCACGTGGGTGGCGAAGTCGTCCACGCCCAGCGGATCGTCGTCGGTGAGCAGCGGCATGATGTCGTCGACCCAGCGCTTGACGTTGGCCTGCCCCATCCGCAGCGTCACCTGCTTGTCGAACAGGGTGAGCATCGGCAGCGGGTCGGCCATCCCGCCGTACACCCCGATCAGCGAGATCGTCCCGCCGCGCCGCACGGCATCGATCGCCGAGTACAGCGCCGACAGCCGGTCCACGCCCGCGGTCTGCATCAGCCGCTTGCCGAGCGCATCCGGCAGCACGCCGGCCACCTGCTGGGCCAGCTTGGCCGCCGGCGAGCCGTGCGCCTCCATGCCCACCGCGTCGATCACCGAGTCGGCGCCGCGGCCGTCGGTCAGGTCCCGGATCGCGTCACCGAGCCCGGCGTCCAGCCGCGCCAGGTCGATGGTGTGGATTCCGCGTTGCGCGGCCCGGCCCAGCCGCTCGGGCACCAGGTCGACCGCGATGACCCGGTAGCCGAGGTGATCGGCGATGCGGGAGGCCATGTCGCCGATCGGCCCCAGGCCGAGCACCGCGACCGTGCCGCCATCGGGGATGTCGGCGTAGGCCACCGCCTGCCACGCGGTGGGCAGCACGTCAGACAGATACACGAACCGCGAATCCGGCGGTCCCACAGGCACTTTGATGTGGGTGAACTGGGCCTGCGGCACCCGCAGCAGCTCGGCCTGCCCGCCGGGGACTTCACCGTAGAGCTCGGAATAGCCGAACAGCGCCGCCCCCATGCCCTGGTCGCGCACCTGGGTGGTCTCGCACTGGGTGTACAGCTGCTGGCCGCACATGTAGCAACTGCCGCAACAGATTTGGAAGGGGATGACCACGCGGTCGCCGACGCGCAGGTCGCCGGTTTCGGTGCCGACCTCGCGCACGACGCCCATCGGTTCGTGCCCCAGGATGTCCCCGGGCTTCATGAAAGCCCCGAGGATCTCGTAGAGGTGCAGATCCGAACCGCAGATGTTGGTCGAGGTGACCTCGATGATCGCGTCGGTGGGCTGCTCGATCTTGGGATCGGGCACCGAGTCCACCCGCACATCGCGTTTGCCGTGCCACGTGACAGCCTTCATGCCGGGGGCGCATACCCGCCCGCTCAGCGCCGAAACGGCAGCCGCGGTTGAGCCCGCGCAGCGCGGGTACCACCCGTCGTCGCGGTGCTGACCCACAACGCCTACGACGACTACGAGCTGGGCGAGCGGCTGATCGCACAGCACCGGCCTGCGCCGGTGGCGATGGGCTAGCGCCGGCGCTGCTTGAGCGGGTGTTCGCTGTCGATGAGTGCGGCCGCGATGTCGACCACCCGGGTGTTGGACTGCTGCGAGAGCCGGGTGAGCAGTTCGAAGGCTTCCACCGCGTCGAGATCGAAGCGCTCCATGATCACGCCCTTGGCCTGCCCGATGATGTCGCGGGAGGCCAGGGCGCTGCGGAACTGGTCCTGGCGGCGCATCATCGACCAGGCCAGGGCGATGTGGGTGGCGTAGACGGTGCCGAGCTCGACCGACTCCTCGGTGAACGCGTGCGGCGGGTCGGCGTAGAAGTTGAGGGCGGCCATGCTGGTGCGGTCGACGAACAGCTCGAACGACAGGATGGAGCGGATCGGGGTCTGCTCGAGCGCGTGCCGCCGGTAGCGCTGCCAGCGCTGTTCGGCGGCCAGGTCGGCGATGTGCATGACGTGGTGTTCCCAGGCCGCGGCCAGGCACGGCCCCTCGCCGTATTTGTTCTGGATGGCGTCCAGCACCATCGGGTAGCGATGCGTGGCCGCCACGCTGTTGACCGATTTGCTCTTCTCGGCCAGGGTGATCCCCGCGTACTGGGAGCCGGTGACGTGGTGGACGCCGTTGTCGATGAGTTCGTGCAGCCCGGCCGCGGTGTCGCTGTTCTCCCGCTCCAAACTGGTCACCAGCTCCACCAGCTGAGTGACGATCGTGGTGCTGGCCTCGCGCATCACATCACCCCCGGAGCCGTCTGGCGGCAAGGCCCTTCCCTGCCGGCATCACGGGAGGCATTGACATTTTCGTGGCTGCCAACACCCACCCCAGAAGTCTATGAGCCAGACAACGAAGCGCAAGGCCGGATAACGAAACGGGCGGCCGGGCGGCGCCCCGGAAACGACGGCCCAGCCGGGCCGGGCCGGGCCGCACAGCCGCGCCCGACGGCGACCTCCGCCCCGGCCGCCGGTCCGAAACCATTGCTGGTCAACGGGTTTCACCGGGGGCCGGTCGCGGCCCGATCGCGCACGGGCTCCGACCCGGCCGGCCGGCGCCTACACTCGGGGCGGTGACCTCCATTGTGATCGTGGGAAGCGGCTTCACCGGATTCACCTGCGCCCGCCGGCTGGCCAAAACGCTGCGCCGGGCGCCGGTGGACATCACCGATGATCTCCCCCGTCGACTACATGCTGTACACACCGTTGCTGCCCGACGTCGCCGGCGGGGTGGTCGACGCGCGGTTCGTCGCTGTGCCGCTGGCCAATTCGCTGCGCGGCGTGCACGCCGTGCGCGGCCGGGTGGACGCGGTCGACTTCACCGGGGACACGCTGACCTACCGCGACCCCGAGGAACGCAGCCATTCCATGTCCTGGGACCGGCTGGTGCTCACGCCGGGATCGGTGACCAAGCTGTTCGACGTCCCGGGGCTGGCCCGGCATGCCCGCGGGTTGAAAACCACCGCCGAGGCGCTGTATCTGCGAGACCACTTCGTCGAACAACTGGAGCTGGCCAACATCGAGGACGACCCCCGGGTGGCGGCGGCCCGGCGCACCGTCGTGGTGGTCGGCGCGTCGTATTCGGGCACCGAACTGGTGGCGCAGCTGCGGGCGCTGGCCGACGCGGCGGCCCGGCAGATGGGCTTTGATCCCGGCGCGGTGCGGTTCCTGCTGCTGGACCTGGCCGAGCAGGTGATGCCCGAGGTGGGCAAGAAGCTGGGCGACGCCGCGCTGAAGGTGCTGCGCCGCCGCGGCATCGACGTCCGGCTCGGCACCACCCTCAAGGAGGCGCACGCGGATCACGTTGTGCTCAGCGATGATTCACGGATCGACACGCACACCATCGCCTGGGTGACCGGGGTGACCGGCGCGCCGCTGATCCAGGACCTGGGGCTGCCGACCGAGAAGGGCCGGCTGAAGGTGCAGCCCGATCTGCAGGTCCCCGGCCATCCCGGCGTGTTCGCGGCCGGGGACGCCGCCGCGGTTCCCGACCTCACCCAGCCCGGCAAGATCACCCCGCCGACCGCCCAGCACGCGACCCGGCAGGGCAAGGTGCTGGCCCGCAACGTGGCCGCCAGCCTGGGTCACGGCAGCGCCAAGGAATACAAGCACCGCAACCTGGGTCTGGTGGTCGACCTCGGACCGCGCTACGCGGTGGCCAACCCGCTCAACATTCACTTGTCGGGGCTGCCCGCCAAGGCCGTCACCCGGGGCTATCACCTGTATGCGATTCCGCGCGGCGTGAACCGGTGGGCGGTGTCGCTGGCCTACCTCACCGACGCGCTGTTCGCCCGCTCCGTCGTATCCATCGGGCTGTCCTCCGAGGACGACGCGCAATTCACCGCCAGCGAGGGCATTCCGATGCCGAAGACGGGCTGAGCGCGCGACGGCTCAGCCCTGCGCCGCCTGCTGCGCGATCGCGTAGCCGAGCTGAAGAAAGTCCGCACCGGTCAGCGCGCTGAACACGCCCGCGACCAGCCGGGTGTAGCGCGGCGCGAACACCAGGCCGATGGCGAACCCGGTGGCAACCCACATGTCCAGGCAGAACGGGCAGGTCAGCAGCTCGCCCAGGCTGTGCCGCAGCTGGCTCTGCTCGCGGACCTCCTCCTGCACCTCGGCCGGGCCGCCGGTGCCCGCGTAGTGGGTGAACGGCGCGCGCAGCGGGCTGGTCACCGCGTCCTTGGTCAGGGTGCGCGACAGCTTGTGGGTGCCCAGGGTGAGGATCAGCAGGTCCTGGGCGCGCCATCGGGTCGGCAGGCTGCGGCCACTGGCCAGGGCGGCCAGCGTCGCGGCCGTCACCACCAGGCCGTAGACGACCAGCACCGCCAGGTAGCCGCCCAGCGGGCGGGGATTGTCGCCGCGGTAGGCCTGCGCTTCGCGTCGCGCGCCGTCGACCACCTGGGCGCCGGTGTCGGCCAACTCACCCATCGCTTCACCTCGAGGCTTGGAAGGCATAGCCCGTCGGGTACCCGGACTCGACCGGCGCAACCCGGGACGGCGGCTCAGCCGGTGGCCGCGTCGCCGTCGGCGGCCTTCGCGGCTTCCCGCAACGCTCGGTTGGTCGACCGCAGGTCGGTGTTGGCCGCCGACAGCGTGGCGTTGTCGTCCTCCAGGGCGAGGATGCGGGCCACGCCGGCCAGGTTGACCCCGGCGTCGACCAGCTTGCTGATCCGCTTGAGCCGGGCCAGGTCGTCAGCGCTGTACCGGCGGGTTCCGCCCTGGCTTCGGGCCGGTGTGACCAGGCCGTGACGTTCGTAGAGCCGCAGCGACTGCACCGCGATCCCGGACAGCTCGGCGGCCACCGAGATGCCGTAAACACCCTGGTCGGACGCCGGAGCACCCGCGTTGCCGCGGCGGTCGGCCATCGCGCATCTCCCTCGCTCATGCCCTGATAACGCCCAGAAAATCTGTTTAGCACAGTTGCGTCATATTGTCGAGGATGCTATATCAAATCTATATTGTTAGACATAGAAAACCGCATACACGTCACCTAGATCACACCTGAGGGGTGAACATCATGCTGATGCGTTCGGACCCGTTCCGCGAACTCGACCGACTGGCCAACCAGGTCCTGGGCACCGCCACCCGGCCGGCGGTGATGCCGATGGACGCCTGGCGGGAAGGCGAGCACTTCGTGGTCGAATTCGACCTGCCCGGTATCGATGCCGATTCGCTGGACATCGACATCGAGCGCAATGTGTTGACCGTGCGCGCCGAACGGCCGGCCCTCGACCCCAACCGCGAGATGCTGGCCACCGAGCGGCCGCGCGGCGTGTTCAGCCGCGAGCTGGTGCTCGGCGACAACCTCGACACCGACAAGATCGAGGCCTCGTACCGCGACGGCGTGCTGAGCCTGCACATTCCGGTGGCCGAGAAGGCCAAGCCGCGCAAGATCGCCGTCGGCCGCGGCGAGGCACCCCGGGCCGTCACCGAAACCGCGCGAGAGGTCGTCAACGCCTGACCGCCCGGGGGCGGGCGGCGGCCGCACGCGCCAGGCGCTTTCGCGCGCCCGCCGCCCGCCTGCGGCTCCAGGGCTCGGGCGTGCACCTCTCGCCCGGTGAGCCCAGTGAGAGGGAGGGATTGACGATGACTTGGAATCTCGACGGCCAGACCGCCAACGTCGAGCAGGCGCTGGCCGGCGGCCACACACAGCCCGCGGGCTGGTTTCGGTTCTACTTCGCCGACCAGCGGTGGGAATGGTCGGAGCAGGTGCAGCGCATGCACGGATACGAACCGGGCAGCATCACTCCGACCACCGAGCTGGTGCTCTCGCACAAGCACCCCGACGACCGGGCACGGGTCGCCGCCACGATCGATGAGATCGTCACCAACCATCAGGCGTTCAGCACCCGGCACCGGATCATCGACACCGCCGGAAACGTCCGTCACGTCGTCGTCGTCGGTGATCGGCTGACCGACGAACAGGGCGAGGTGATCGGGGCGCAGGGCTTCTACATCGACGTCTCCACCCCGCACGAGCAGGTGCAGGAGGAGATGATGAGCGCGAGACTGGCTGAGATCAGCCGGAATCGGGCCCGCATCGAACAAACCAAGGGCATGCTGATGCTGATCTACGGCATCAGCGACAGCGCGGCCTTCGAGTTGCTCAAATGGCTTTCGCAGGAAGGAAACGTCAAGCTGCGACCGCTGGCCGAGCAGATCGCCGAGGACTTCCGCGGCGCCGACGTGCCGCTGCCCACGCGGTCGGAATTCGACCACCTGCTGCTGACCGCGCACCAACGCCTGAAGGCCTCCGATACCCGCAGCTGATCGGTTGCGGGCCAAGGCTTTTGGTGCTCAGTGGTCGAGCAGCGGGGCGGTCCAATGCACCCGGGTGCCGCCGCCGGGCGGGCTGCTGATCTCGCAGCTGCCGCCGAGTTGCTCGGCCCGCCGTGTCATGTTGGCCAGCCCGCTGCGACGGGTGTTGCCGGACGCGATGCCGCGGCCGTTGTCGATCACGTCCAGGGTGAACATGTCGGCGACACCGATCTGCACCGTCAGCCGCGACGCGCCCGAGTGGCGGACGGCGTTGCTGACGGCTTCGGCGGTCACCGCCTCGGCGTGCTCGGCGAGCTCGGCGCCGACCGCCGTCATCGGACCGTCCATGCGCACCGTGGTGACCAGGTCGCGATTCTCGGTCAGCTCGGCGATGACCCGCTGGATGCGGTGCCGGAAGTCGCCGGCGACGGCCGCCGGGGAGCGCAGCGCGAAGATCGTGGTGCGGATCTCCTCGATGATCGTCTGCAGGTCGTCGAGCGTCCGGTTGAGCCGGTCGGCCACCTCCGGCGACCGCGCCCGGGCCAGCGTGCCCTGCAGATCCATGCCGGCGGCGAACAGCCGCTGGATGACGTGGTCGTGCAGGTCGTGCGCGATGCGCTCCCGCTCGGCCAAAACGGCCAGCTGCCGCGCGTCCTCGCGCGCCGCGGCGAGCACCAGCGCGATGGCGGCGTGGGTGGCGAAGTCGCGCACCAGGTCCAGATAGCTCTCGTCGAACGGCGGCTGCTCGGTGCCGCGGGCGATCGCGATCACCCCGACCACTTCGTCGCGGGCGCGCAGCGGCATCACGATCGCCGGTCGCCGCCCGGCATCGGTGAAAGCCTGGATGGGATAACGGAATTCGTCGGTGATCAGCGGTTCGCCGGACTTGAAGACCGCGCCGCTGGTGGAGCCGCGCACCGGGACCCGCTGCCCGAGCACGTCGGCGGCGGGCAGGCCCACCGCCGCCGAGACCACCAGGGTGTCCACCTCCGGGTTGCCGGGCTGCTCGGGGTCGGCGGGCACCAGCACGATGGCCTGTTCGGCGTCGGTCAACGCGCAGGCGCGTTCGGCGATCAGCTGCATCGGGCGCCGGTGCGGCTCGGTGCGCGACAGCAGCGCGGTGGTGATCTCGCGGCTGGCTTCGATCCATTTCACCGACATCCGCTCGCGCTCGAAGACCTGCGCGTTGTCGATGGCGACCGCCGCCGCGAAAGCCAGGGCGCGCGCGGCCATCTCGTCGGCGTCGGAGAACACCCGCGCCTCATCGACGTGGGTCAGATACAGGTTGCCGAACACCGCGCCGCGGATGGTGATCGGCACCGCGAGAAAGGCCCGCATCGCCGGATGGTGCTCGGGGAATCCGGCGGCAGCGGGGTGGGCGGTCAGGTCGTCCATCCGCAGCGCCGGGGTGTCCAGCAGGGACAGACTGAGCAGCCCCTTGCCGACCGGGTGGTGCCCGATGCGCCGCACCGTCTCGGCGTCCATGCCTTCGTGCACAAAGGAGATCAGGTTGGCATGCCGGTCGCGCACGGCCAGGGCACCGTACGGGGCCGACGTCAATTCCCTTGCCGCGCTGATGATCCGGTGCAGCGTCGCGTCGAGATCCAGGCCCGCGCCGATCTCGGCGATCACCCGCAGCAGTTTCTCGGTTTGATCGCGCGCGGCCGCCAGTTCGTCGAACCGGTTCCCGGTCACCCCGGCCAGTCCGGTGGGGTCGGCGGACGGCCGGCCTGCTGGTTGAGTTTCGACGCGAACACCGCCGCCTGGGTCCGGCGCTCCATGCCGAGTTTGGCCAGCAGCCGGGACACGTAGTTCTTGACCGTTTTCTCCGCGAGGAACATTCGCGCGGCGATCTGCCGGTTGGTCAGGCCCTCGCTGAGCAGCCCGAGCAGCGTTCGTTCCTGTTCGGTCAGGCCCGACAGCGGGTCCGCCTGCGCGGCGCTGCCGCGCAGCTTGGCCATCAACGCGGCGGCGGCCCGGTTGTCCAGCAGCGATTTCCCGGCGCCCACGTCTTTGATCGCCCGGGCCAGCTCCATGCCCTTGATGTCCTTGATGACGAACCCGCTGGCGCCGGCCAGGATGGCCTCCAGCATCGCCTCGTCGGAGGTGAACGACGTCAGCATCAGGCAGCGCAGGTCGGGATGCTCGGAGAGCAGGTCGCGGCACAACTCGATGCCGTTGCCGTCGGGCAGCCGCACGTCGAGCACGGCCACGTCGGGCCGCGCCGCCGGTATCCGCGCCTTGGCCTCGGCCACCGTGCCGGCCTCGCCGACGATCTGCAGATCGGGATCCGAGGAGAGCAGATTGCACAGTCCGCGGCGGACGACTTCGTGGTCGTCGACCAGGAACACCTTGACCATGGCGAGCCTTCCTGTCGGCAGACCAGTCCAATATCCCACATTCTCGGCTCGCTGCGGGTCGGGGCGTAACTGGTTCAACGACTTTGGTCCCGACCGCAGAGGACCTTCGGCCGCCGCGTCGACCCGGGGCCGGCCAATAGTGTTGCGGCAGTGATTCATTGCGGCTCAACACCGCGGGCGCGGAAAGGGACTACGCGATGCCGGTGACCGATGACGGGGTGGAGATCCTGCCGGTGCACGAGTGCTGGGATCTGCTGCGCGGCCTGACGCTGGGCCGGCTGGTCACCCACGCCGACGGTCAGCCCGACATCTTCCCGGTCAACTACGTCGTGCAGCGCCGCACCGTGCTGTTCCGCACCGCGGAGGGCACCAAGCTGATCAGCGCGGCGATCAACAACCGGGTGCTGTTCGAGGTCGACGACCACAACGTCGCCGGGGCGTGGAGCGTGATCATCCGGGGCATCGCCCGCTCGCTGCGCACTCCCGAGGAGATCGAGGAGGCCGAGCGCGCGCAGGTGCTGCCGTGGACCAGGTCGGAGAAGACGCACTACGTACGCATCGTTCCCGAGAGCGTCACCGGCCGCCGCTTCCGGTTCGGGTCACCGGCGGGCTGATCAGCCGACCCACTCGACGAAGTCGGCGAGGTCGCGGCGCGGGGTCGCCGGCAACGGGTCCGCGTTGATCGGCGCCCAACCCACCCGCAGCAGCATCTGCGGATGGTGGCCGTCACCGAAGATGTCGGCGCGCACCGCCGCGCGCGTCTGCGGCGTCTCCAGCGGTTCGGTGACCGGGCAGCTGGCCAGCCCCGCCGAGGTGGCGGTGAGCAGCACCACCCCGGTGGCCTCGCCGGCGCGCAGCCGCGCCAGCCGGTCGTCGTGGCGGGTGCCCAGCGCGAGCACCACGGCGTTGTCGTCGCCGGCCGACGAGCCCGGCGCCATCGGCAGCGCCGCGCCGGCGAACAACCGGGTCGGGATCTTGGCGGCCGGATCCGGGAACGGGGTGTTGCGGGCGGGCACCCCGGACACCGAGAAGTAGCGCCCGCTCCAGGTGGTCAGCTCGGCCAGATAATCCTGGGTCAGGTGGTCGCGGATCGATTGCGCGACGATGTCGTGCAGGCCGTCGACGTCCTCCACCTGGTACAGCGTCACCCCGGCGCGGGCCGCCCGGGCCGCCATCAGCGCGATGTCGCCGACCGGCACCGGCCAACAGCTGTAGTGGCGTCGGTCGGTGCGCCGGCGCGGGATCGCGGCGGCGAGCGCGACGTCGACGTAGTCGGCGGTCTGGGGCGAAAACTCAAGCGTCGCAAGGTGATCCGGCTCATCGGGATCCGGCAGCCTGCGCACCCTGGACCGCCAGCCGACGGCGGCGAACGCGGTGACGCAGTGCTGCAGGGCGATGCCGCAACTCAGGATCAAGTCGCGGCCGTCGGGGTCGGTGTGGGGCAGTTGCCGGGCGGGGTCGGCGTACAGGTGCAGGCCGGCCGGATCGATGCGCCACCGCCACGGTTGGGTGTTGTGCACCGAGGGGGCTCGAGACGCCAGCGCCAGTGCCGTGCGGACCGTTTCCGGATCCGGGAAGCCGGTGTTCATGAGATTCCCCTCTTCTCGCCTGGCGCCCTGCGGTATCCACGATCACGCGTTCTCGGCGGCACCGCGAGGGCCCGACGGCTCTAGCGGGAGGGACTTTCGGCCGATATCCGTGGCCGGCCCGCCGCCGGCCGATCCGCCCTTATGCTGACCACGATGGCGAATCACGGCCCCGATCCCACCACGCCGCTGTGGCGCGCGGCGCAAGTGTTCCGCCTGCTGAGCTGCCTCTACGCCACCGGCTTCCAGATCGCCATCAACCCGGATCTGCTTCGCCCCGTGTTGGGCTGGGTGCTTTTCGCCGGGCTGATCGGCTGGAGCGCGGCCTGCGCGCTGGCCTATCTGCGGGGCTTCGGCCGCAAGCCGGCGTGGGTGCTGGCCGAGCTGGTGGTCGTCGTCTTGCTGATGTGGTCGAACAACCTCGTCGCGAGCCCGCACTGGGCGTCCGACAACCAGACCTGGCCGACGACGTTGTGGGCCAGCAATCCCACCATCTCGGCCGCCATCCAGTTCGGTCCGGTGGGCGGCATGCTGACGGGCCTGGCGGTGATGACCGCCAATTTCGCCGTCAAGAACTACTTCGCGCTCAACCTCGGGCACAACGCCACCGTCATCATCGAACTGGCGATCGGCATGGCGATCGGGATGGCCGCGCAGACCGCGCGGCGCGCCCACGACGAGCTGCAACGCGCGGCCCGATTGACCGCCGCGGCGCAAGAGCGCGACCGGCTGGCCCGCCAGGTGCACGACGGGGCCATCCAGGTGCTGGCGCTGGTCGCGAAGAAGGGGCACGAAATCGGCGGCGCCACAACCGAACTCGCCGACCTGGCGAGCGAGCAGGAACGCGCGCTGCGGCGCTGGCTGGCGTGTACGGATATCGATCGGGACGCCGACGGCGATACCGTCGACCTGCGCACGCTGCTGCGGCGCCGAGAATCCGATCGGGTGTCGATCAGCCTGCCCGGCACCCCGGTGAGGTTGGGGCGTTGGGCCGCAACCGAACTCGACGCCGCGGTGGGCAACGCGTTGGACAACGTGGCCGCCCACGCCGGCCCGGGGGCGCACGCGTTCGTGCTCGTGGAGGACCTCGGCGATTCCGTGTTGGTCAGTGTCCGCGACGACGGTGTGGGGATCGCCGCCGGCCGGGTCGAGGAAGCGGCGCGCCAGGGGCGCCTGGGCATCTCCCAATCGATCGTGGGACGGTTGGCGTCGCTGGGCGGCACCGCCGAACTGCACAGCGAGCCCGGGGCGGGCACCGAATGGGAGTTGTGCGTGCCGCGCCGGGAGGGACGCGATGACGGATGACGCGACGCCCACGACGGTGATGGTGGTCGACGACCATCCGATCTGGCGTGACGCGGTGGCTCGCGACCTGGCCGAAAGCGGCTTCGCGGTGGTCGCCACCGCCGACGGTGTGGCCACCGCCCAGCGGCGGGCGGGCGTGGTCAGGCCCGATGTGGTGGTGATGGACATGCAGCTGCCCGACGGCGACGGTGCGCAGGCCACCGCCGCGGTGCTGGCGGTCTCGCCCTCGTCGCGGGTGCTGGTGCTGTCGGCCTCCGACGAACGCGACGACGTCCTGCAGGCGGTCAAGGCAGGTGCGGCCGGCTACCTGGTGAAGAGCGCCTCGAAAGCCGAACTGGCGCAGGCGGTGACGGACACCGCCGCCGGGCGGGCCGTGTTCACCCCGAGCCTGGCCGGGCTGGTGCTGGGCGAATACCGGCGCATCGCGCAGAGCAAGGACGACGGCCCCACCCGCCCCCGGCTCACCGACCGCGAGACGGAGGTGTTGCGGTACGTCGCAAAAGGGCTGTCCGCCAAGCAGATCGCCGAGAAGCTCTCGCTGAGCCACCGCACGGTGGAAAACCATGTGCAGGCGACGTTTCGCAAACTGCAGGTCGCCAACCGGGTGGAATTGGCCCGCTACGCCATCGAACACGGCCTCGACGAAGAGCCGTGACCCGCGGGGCCGGCGTGCTGGGCCACGATCCGCGCGGCCACCAGCGCGGCCACCACCACGGCCATGCAGACCAGCCCGTCGTCCTTGAGCCCCCACCTGATCGCGGCGAGCAGCGCGACGCCGGCCACGCACAGCAGGGCACCGACGGCCGCACCCCACCCGCGCGACATCACCGCGGGCGCGCCGTCCCAGCCGGACAGCGGGTTGTTCTCCAGCGGCCGCAGCGCGACGAACAGCACCGCCACGGCGACGACCACCAGGAGCACCTGCGCGACGCTGATGGCGAGGAAGTCCGGCGCGCCCGGAAAGCGCGGGCAGCCGAGGTAATCGAAGGCCAGGTGCACGCCGAGCAGCACCGGCATGTGCCACAGGTACAGGGTCATCGCGCCGGAGTTGCCGATGGCGGTCCACCACCACACCCGCGGCCGCTGCGCCCAGCGCGCGATCGCCGGTGCGGCCGCGATCGCCAACGCGCTCAAGATGATTGCGTGCCCGGCCAGCAGCAGCGACGGCGGGCTGGTGTTGGACAGGTGGTGGTCGCCGGTGCCGACCATGCTGAGCTGATACGGGCCCCAGCGCACCAGGGCGACATCCGCGGCGAAGAAGGCGGCGGCGACGGCCAGCGCGGCACGCCCACCGAGCAGGCCGCGACGGTAGGCCACCCCGAACATGGCCGGAATCAGCCAGACGGCCAGGTTGAGGTAGCCCAGCGGCATCAGCGCCGGCCAGTGCAACCGGATCACGTCGATCAGCGCGATGGCCCCGTAGACCGCCGCCACGCCGGCGGCAAGGCGCCCGGTGGTGGTGATGCGGTACAGCACGGGCATGGCGGCCAGCACCAGGACGTAGGCCCCCAGGAACCACAGCAGCTGTGTACTGACGCCGGCGATCGGCTCGTAGATGTGTTGCGGCAGAGCCTGATACAGCACCGTCAGCGTCACCGCCCAGAACGCCAGATAGTAGAACACCGGGCGGAACAGCCGGGTGCAGCGCCTCATCAACCAGCCTCCCCAGTCGGTGCAGGGTGTCCAGGAGGACACGCAGGCCACCGCGCCGGCGAAGAAGAACAGCGGCATGATCTGCAGCAACCAGGTCATCGCCTGGAACAGCGCCGAGGTGGTGAGCAGGTTGTCCCAGATCAAGACGTGGTCGCGAATGATGCTGGCCGCCATCACGGTATGGCCGAGCACCACGCCGCCCAGGGAGACGATGCGGATGACGTCCAGCACGCGATCGCGGTCGGCCGGTGTGCGCGCGGCCACCTCGGCCGCGTCGGGAAATCTCAGGGGAGTTGTCATGGAAGCGAAATGCCCTTCTGCTGATGCGGATGCGTTGTGGTGGAGCACAAGTCGTGCAATGAGGGAAGCGTCGCCGATGGCGCGGGCGCGGACCTGCGCGGTTCTACGCGTTACGGCGCAGTGGTACTACTCAGTTCGCGGTGTTGAGCGGGTCGTAATCGGCGAGCAGCCGTTCGATGCGGGCCTCGTCGAGTCGTACCCGCACGGTGGCGGCCTCCTGCTGGTCACGGATCACCTTGGCCAGGGTGAACGCGCTCGACACCAGGAACAGGAACGTGACGCCGAGGAACAACCGGGGCCACGGGTCGAGCGGGAGGAAGTAGATCCCGCCGAGCGTGGCCACGAAGCTGATCGCGAACGCGACGGCGGCCTGAACGAAGAAGGCGGCGGTGGTTTTCGGCATGGTGTGGGGAACGGTCATGCCGATAAGCCTGCGGCAGCGCACCGCCCGCGGGGATCCGTAAGACTACTCAGATTTCGCGGTGCCTTCGCGGTGCCGCGCCAGCAGGGGCGCCGCGCCCGCGGCGCCTACCCCGATCGCCGCGGCGGCCGCCGTCGCCACCTGGACCGGGGCGAACTGGGAGTCCACCAGCGGTTTGACCACCGCCACCACCGCCACCGCGGGCATCACCAGCCGCACCCACCAGGCCACCACGCTGTCGCCGGGGATCCGCGAATTAGCCTCTGCGACAAGCACGTACAGCGCCATCAGGAGTAGGGGTGCCGCGCCCAGGATGACCATTCCGATCGAGCGCATGCCGTGCGCCGATACCACGACGGCAACCATCGCGACGAGCCCCATCACCGCCAGTCGCAGACCCGCGTTCGGTGTCGCCCCTCGCATGGCCGCCAGGCCCGCGGCGGCGCGCGTCGCGGCCCATCCGGTGACCAGCGCGGCGGCCACGGCCAACGCGATGCCGGCCGCCGCCATCCACCGCCGGCCCTCGTCGGTGTAGAACTCGGGCACCGCCTCGGCCAGCATCGTGGCGCTCCATCGCCACGGCCCCGCCACACCGCGGTGATCGCCCACCCACAACACGACCGCCGCCGCTGCCACCACCGCGGTGGCCAGCGACATGGACCGTCCCGGCCTGGCGATGCGCGGGGTGCGGACCGTGAGCAGTTCGACGCCGACCATCCCCAGGCCGAAGCCGACGAGCTGGCCGGACAGCGGGCGCGGCGTTGCCGCCGACCCGATGACGACGGGATCGGTGCTGAGCGTGACGAGGGCGGTCACCGCCACCGCGAGGCAGACGTAGAGGAGCAGGCCCGCGAGCACGAGCGGCATCGCCAGTGACGCCACGGCGCGGGTCGACGCCCAACAGGCGGCGGCGCCGACGACGAGCGCCGCGGCCGCGGCGCCGACCGGCAGCCACGACACGATCGCGGCGGGATCGTCGCCGGGCGAAAGCAGCTGCAGCAGCTGCAATCCGAGCGTGGCCGCGAATTGCGCGGCCAGCACCAGGTAGGCGAGCAACTGAACGATGCCCGCGGCCGTCCCCGCTTTCCGGCCCAGCATGGCACCGATCAACTCGGCGGTACTGCGCGCCTGCGGCGCATGGCGACGCAACCGCGCCAGCGCGTAGATCACCGGAATCATCACCGCCGCGCCGAGCAGCGCGCCCAGCCCGTACCACGCCGCGGGCGCGATCACCGCCATGCTCAGCGCGGCGGCCCGCCACGTCCCCAGCACGTACTCCCCCGACCCGGATTCCGGCCGCGCTTGCGCCAGTAGCGATTTCTTCGGCATCGCCTAAGCATGACGCAGCGGCCACGCAATTGATCCCGGAACGCGGCGCGGTTTCGATACTTTTGTAGGTCCAACGGCAGTGAGGGCTCAGATATGACTGACACGGTCAAGGTGTCCGTGGACCGCAGCTCGGTCGCCATGGGCGACGATGTCGAGTCGCACCGCGAATTCTGGGTCTTCCCCGAATCGGCCACCGTCGACGACCTACTGGTCGAGATTTCCTCGCACTTCTTGCCGGGAATCGCCGGACCGGCCGGCTGGCGCGTGTACCTCGGGACTCGTCGCGATGAGCGGCAGGAGATCGGCCTCATCTACACCCGCGACGACCTCAAACAGCAGGACCAAATCTGTCGGTTGTCGGCCGGCAAAACAACGCTGGGTGAGTTGGCCCGACGCACTGGACTACCCGAGCTGGACGTCTTTGCGTCGTACCTCACCTTCGACCGGGCCCGGCCTTTGCCGCTCGACGAGATCACGGGGGGCGCCACTTTCACCGGCTGCCGACCGGACAAACTGGAATCCGAGGCGGCCGCCGACGCCAAGCGGGATTGGGTGATGTTGCGTGAGCTGGACCGGCGCGCCGCCGCCGTCGCCGGCACGCGCCGGGACTGGGTTCGGCGCACCCTGCTGGCCGCTCCCCCGCCGTGGATCGATGTCTTCATCGCACGCAACTTTCACTACCTGACCGAGCTGCACTGCCCGGCCAGCATGGCTCTGGCCGCAAAGTTGTTGGGCGTCAACGAGTCCCCTCCGGAGGACTTCGCGGCCCGGGCCCACGCGGACGTCCGGCCCAACGTCGTGATCCTGGCGATGGTGCTGGCCGCGTTCGAATGGGGAACCGAGCGCGACACGTGGCGCGTCGGCGAAGGACCGTACCGCAAGGCCTATCTCGAGCTGCTCGCCCATTGCGGTTACCGGCTCTCGCCGATCGAGCAGGTCATGGCCGGCCACATCGGCATCGAACAACTCAAACTTTCCGAGGCCGACAGCGCCAGGCTCGACCGCATCCGGCAACTGCGGGACCAGCAACACCAGCTCCGCATGAACCGCTACTACACAAAAACCCTCAGCGAGGAGCAGTACCGGGCCGCCATCGAACCCGTCCATGCCGAGCTTTCCAGTTTGGGAGAGCTCCCCGGGCCGATGTAGGCCATCGAGACCGGCTGCGCTCGAACAGAATCGGTGGCGCCCGCGGTTACTCGGCGGGCTCGCCCGGTTCGGGAGCACCCTGGCGGCGCGCCGCGAGCCCGGCCGCGATCGATGCGGCGGCGATGGTCAGCAGCGCACCGAACATCAGCGCCGAGGCTTCACCCGGGGCCAGCAGGTGCTGCTGGGTGCCGATGGTGGCCGCCGCCACCGGCACCCCGAGCTGCGCGGCCGAGAGCACCGCCAGGGTGAGCGGCTGGCCGAGCAGCCTGCCGGCGCAATGTGCCAGCACCGCACCGCATCCCAGGCCGGCGCCCAGCAGGATCAGCTGCGGGTGCGCCCCCAGCTCCCGCACCTGCAGCGAGGCGCCCAGCCACACGAAGAACAGCGGGCTGAAAAACCCTTCGGTGATGCCGAAGAGCTGACGGGCCAACCGGTGCGGCTCGCCGACCGCGCCGACCACCAGGCCCACCGCGAAGCCCGCCAACATGATCGACACCCGGGTGGCCACCGCCAGCGCCGCCAGCGCGAACAGCACCAGCAGGCTGGTCCGCAATTCCAGCGCGAACCGGTGCTGCTCGGAGTAGGCGTGCAGACGTCTGCGCCAGCCCTTGCGGTCGGCCGCGCGCAGCAACACGAACAGCGCCGCCGCGCAACCCGCCACCGCCAGCGCGCCCAGCGCCGCCGTCGGCGCCCGTCGGATGTCAATCACCAACGGCAGCAACACGATACAGGCGGCATCGGCGATGGCGATCTGCGTGGTCACCGACAGCACCCGCGGTCCGCGCAGCCGCAGCGAATCGATCACCGGCAGCGCCAGCGCCGCCGACGAGGACGCCATCAGCACCGCGTACAGCGCCGCGTGCCCGGTGTCGAACTGCACCGCCAGCGCGACACCCAGCACCGCCGCGATGCCGCCCGCCAGCGCAGCGCGGGCCAGCGCCGCCGGCAACGCCGAGCGCATCAGCCGGGCGCGCAGCGGAACATGGGTGCCCACCACGAACATCACCAACGCGAAGCCGATGTTCGCCAACAGCTGGAACGTCGGGTCGGCGACGTCGACGACACCGAAGCCGGTCCGGCCGATCGCCAGGCCCGCGATCAGCTCACCGATGACCACCGGTATGCGAAATCGCTTCGCCGAAGCCAACAACGGACCGGCGAAACCGACGGCGGTCAGCAGCGCCAGGGTGTGGAAGCCGAATCCCTGCACCCGCTCATTCTGCACGCCGCGCGCAGAACCGGCGGCGCAACACCGGGGCGCGGGCGGATAGATCAGGCGTCGATGACCAGGCGGTCGTTTTTCGCCCGGGAGACGCAGACCAGCATTTCGTCGTCGCCCTCGACGGTGCGCCCGCGCCGATCCACTTGCCCGGCAAGCACCTTCACCTTGCAGGTGCCGCAGAATCCCTGCTGGCAGGAATACGGGGTGGCCGGATCGCGGTCGAGCATGACGTCCAGCGCCGAGCGGTTCCCCGGCACCGTGAGCACCCGCCGCGAGCGGGCCAGCTCCAGCTCGAACGGGACGCCGTCGACCACCGGCGGCGGCCCGAACCGCTCGTAGTGCAGTGGCGCGTCGGCGTGTTCGTCGCGCGCGGTGCGCACCGCTTCCAGCATGGCGGTGGGCCCGCACACGTACACGGCGGTCGCCGGCCCGGCCTCGGCGAGCAGGTCTGCGGCGGTGGGGATTCGGCCGCGCTCGTCGTCGGCCCACACGCTGACCCGCTCGGGCGCCACGGCCACGACCTCGTCCAGCAGCGGCATGTAGTCGCGGCTGCGCCCGGCGTACACGGCGCGCCAATTGATCCCGTGCTGCTGGGCGGTCTGGATCATCGGCAGGATCGGCGTCACCCCGATGCCGCCGATCACGAACAACACGTCACGCTCGTCGGTGACGAGATAGAACGCGTTGCGGGGACCCTCGAACTCGAGGGCGTCGCCCACCCTGAAGGTGTCGTGCATCTCGATCGAGCCGCCACCGCCGTCTTCGATGCGCCGCACCGCGATTCGGTAGTCGGTGCGCCGTCCGGGCGGGCCGCACAGCGAATACTGCCGGCGCCGGCCCGACGGCAACCGGACGTCGATGTGCGCGCCCGGCGTCCAGGACGGCAACAGGCCGCCGTGCGGGTCGGCCAGCGTGAAGGCGACCACGTCGGGTGCGAGCTCCTCGCGCTGGGTGACCACCGCGGTGGTGGTCCGGCGCACCGGAACCACCCGCGCGGGTGTCCACCGCGACGCCGACGCCAGGCCGCCGAACAGCGCACCCACGCCGTATAACGCCGTGTACATCCGGTCGCGTTTGCGGCGGCCGTACAGGTCGGCCGGAATGCTTTCCCAAATCGCTTGTGCCATAGTCATCCTCACGTCTGTCCCGTGTGGTGGCCGCCCGCCGGCCGCGTCGTCAGGTCGACCCAGTCGCCGGTGAGCCGGGCGATGACGTCGGGATGGGAGTTGACCACCCAATGTCCGCCGTCGATCGGGACGACCCGGCTGCCGTCCGGGATGGAGCCGGTGAACCGTTGCAGGGCAGGCGATACGAAGTAGTCCCGGCGGGCGACGAGCACCTGCACCGGAACCGAGGTCTGCGGCAGCCGCGCCGGCGGCGACAGGATCGGTCCCGGCATGTTCGCCCGGTACAGGTTGAGCCCGTTGAGGTAGTCCTCGGTCGACCGGTACCCGGACCCGCGCTGGGCGCCGGCGCCCGAGCCGCCGATACGTTCAACTGCCTCAAAGACTTTCACCGTCGCCCCGGACCGGATCGCCCACTCCGGTGCACCCGGGGCCAAAAAGAACCAGATGTAGGACGACGCCAGGACCTGCTTGACGACGTCGAGGACGCCGCCCGGCGTGCGCGCCGAGCGCAGGAACCGGCCGGCGTAGTTCAGGTGCGGGCCGGAGATCGAGGTGAACGAGGCGA
This sequence comes from Mycobacterium sp. MAC_080597_8934, assembly GCF_000523975.1. NCBI lineage: Bacteria > Bacillati > Actinomycetota > Actinomycetes > Mycobacteriales > Mycobacteriaceae > Mycobacterium > Mycobacterium sp. MAC_080597_8934. The sequence goes on from NZ_JAOS01000028.1 coordinate 129,795, forward strand.
TCTTGCCCATCACCGACTCGTCGGTGACCGCCGCCCAGCCCTGGATGGAGCCCCAGTCGTGGGCCAGCAGGTGCACGCTGTCCACGCCGAGTCGGCCGATCACCGCGTCGACGTCGGCGACCAGCTGCTCCAGCCGGTAGCCGGAACGCTCTGGCGGCGTTGACGATTGGCCCGCGCCGCGCACGTCGTAGGCCACCACGTTGAACCGGCGGCGCAGCGCCGCGGCCACCCCGTCCCACACGTGGTGGTTGTCGGGGTAGCCGTGGATGGCCAGGACGGTCGGCCGTGCGGGGTCGATCCCGGTGTAGGTGTGCACCGCCAGTCGCACGCCGTCGGTGGCGGTGACCGTGGTGGAGGCCACTTCGGTGGTCATGGTCAGTGCGCGGCCCGGGCGGCCGGTGAGCGGGCCAGGTAGTCGACGGCGCGCCCCACCCCGCCCAGCTGGGACGGGTGAAAGCCCGGCGTGTAGTACGCGCCGATCACCCGCAGGAACTCGAACGGTCCCGGCACCAGACCGCGGCGCGCCGCCGAGAAGTAGTCACGCCAGCGCGGTTTGCTGCCTGGCGGCAGGTGCGGGTCGACCGAGTACATGAACCGCACGCCGCGGACGAACAGCCACAGCAACGCGGGGGTGACCAGCAGCTGGGTGCGCACCTGCCGCCAGTACCCGGCGCGCAGGTGCTTCATGGTGTCGAAGGCGACCGCCTTGTGCTCGACCTCCTCGGCGCCGTGCCAGCGCAGCAGGTCCAGCATCACCGGATCGGTGCCCAGCGCGTCGTGTTGCGGGGTGTCCAGGATCCATTCGCCGAGGATCGCGGTGTAGTGCTCGAGCGCGGCCACCATCGAGACCCGCTCCAGCAGCCAGCTCTGCCGTCGGCGCGGGCTCCAGCGCGGCCGGTCACCGATGAGTTGGCCGAACAGCCAACGCATTTGGTCGGTGAACGGGGTCACGTCGATGCCCTTGGCCGCGAAGTGCCCGAGCACCCCGGCGTGCGCCTGGGAGTGCATGGCCTCCTGGCTGATGAAGCCCTGCACGTCGCGCCGCAGTTGATCATCCTTGATCAGCGGCAGGGTGTCCTTGAACGCCTCGACGATGAACTCCTCACCGGCCGGCAGCAGCAGGTGCAACACGTTGCAGAAGTGCGTGGTGAAGGGCTCGCCCGGCACGTAGTAGAACGGCAGCGCCGACCAGTCGAAGTCGACGTCGCGGGCCTGCAGGACGATCCGCTCGTGATCGAGGGCGGCGTCGTGCGGGCCGGTTGCCTTGTCGTCGACGGTGAACATCGTCGTCTTCCCTTCCGAGTAGCGCGCCGGTCAGGCGCTGCGTTGCGCCTCGTCCTCCACCTCAGTGATCATCCGCTCGGTGCGCAAGAACCGCACCAGGTGGTCGACCGTTTCGGTCAGCGCCGGCTCCCGCAGCCGCACCGGGACCAGCCCGCGCCGGTGCCGGTACTGGGTGTTGTCGTAGCGCTTGTCGCGCATCGCGGCGATCTTGTCCGCCGAGCGGGTGAGGAAATCGACCAGCGGATACATCTGGTCGTCCGGCGTGCAGCGGCGGTTGAGCTGCTCGGCGAACGAATCGATGTCGTGGTAGTCGAAGCGGTACCCGTACCGCTCGGACAGGATCCGCGTCACGTCGGTGAGGTTGTAGTAGTCGTCGGCGGTCATGTTGAACACGCTGCCCGACTCGTCCGGCAGATCCATCAGCGCGACGATGTGATCGGCGATCAAATCCGCCGGCAGCAGGCTGATCTGGTTGAGCGCGTTGACGGCCAGCCCGTGCTCGATCATGAAGGCGGTCAGCCGCACCAGGATGTCGTCCTGGCTGCCGAAGCCGCTGCGGGTCGGCGAGATCAGCGACGGCCGGTAGATGCGGACGTCGAGTCCCTTCCGCTGCGCGGCCAGCGCCAACTGCTCGGCCACCCACTTGGTCTGCGAGTAGCCGAAGTCCAGGCCCGCCATCTTCTCGTTGGCGTCCCACTCTCCCACCACCGGCTGGGTGCTCCAGCCGTAGATGAAGGTGCTGGAGACCAGGTGGAAGGTCTTGGCGTGGTCGGTCATGGCCAGCCGCAACAACTCTCGGGTGCCCTCCACGTTGGTGGGCCGCAGCGCATCGTAGGTGCGCACGTAGTTGACCAACGCGCCGTTGTGCACGACGGCGTCGACGTCGCGCGCCAGCCGCGCGAAGGCCGGCTCCCCGATGCCCAGCGCGGGCTCGGCGAGATCACCGCAGATCACCCGCACCCGGGCGCGCACCTCGGCTTCCAGCGCCGGTGTCCACAGCTGGGCCTTGCGCAGCGAGGCGACGATGCGGTCCAGCCCGTGCCCGGGGTCGGTGGCCCGGACCAGCGCGTGCACCGTGTAGGGCGTCCGCGCCAACAGGCTGCTCAGCAGGAACGGCCCCAGGAAACCGGTCGCCCCGGTCAGCAGGATGTCGGTGGGCGTGCCCGCGCGGGCGGGCGCCGGGTCGGGCAGCGGCAGCGCCGCGTCGGCGCGCATCTGGGCGGCCTCGTGCGCCTCGTACTCGGCGGAAATCTGATCCAGCGCCCGGCGCAACGCGTCCAGCGGCTGCCCGGAACCCTCGCCGAATTGCCTTATCAGAGAGAAGAATTCGGCCACCGTCAGGCGCTGCAGCAGGCGCGTGTTGACCTCGTCGGCCAACTCCGCCGCGCCGTGCTCGGCCAGCAGGGCCTGCATGTCGTTGCGCAGTTCGGCCAGCGCCAGCGAGTCGATGCCCAGGTCGGCGAACGAGCAGTCCTCGTCGCCGGTCAGGTCGTAGCTCTCGATGAGGTTGGCGAAGCGTTCCAGCGGGCCCGCCCCGGCGGCCGTCTCGTCGTGGCCGCGGGTGGCCGCCGGGTTCACCCAGCTGGAGAACGTGGGCAGGGCGCCGTCCAGCCACAGCTGACGGGTGCTGGCCCGGCGGATCTTGCCCGACGTGGTCTTGGGGATGCTGCGCGGCGGCGCGAACACGATGGTGTGCGGATCGATGTGGCAGTGCCGGCGGATCGCGCGGGCCAACGCCCGGGCGTCCGGCAGGTTGTGCTCGTCGCGCACCTCGGCGACCACCACCAGCGCCTCCTGGTCGTCCTGCTCGACGGACAGCGCGGCGACGCAGCCGCCACGGACCTGCTTGGCCGAGCGCTCGACGACGGCCTCGATGTCGGAGGGGTAGCAGTTGACGCCGCGGACGATGATCAGGTCCTTGCTGCGGCCGCAGACGAACAGCTCGCCCTCGTAGAGGAAGCCTAGGTCGCCGGTGCGCAGATAGCTGTGCTCGTCGTCGCCGGCCAGGCGGGCTTCGAACATCTCGGCGGTGAGCTGCGGGCGGTTCCAGTAGCCGCGGCCCTTGGACGGTCCGGCCAGCCACACCTCGCCGACTCGGCCCTCACCCAGCGCCTGGCGCGTCTGCGGGTCGACCACCCGGACCACGGTTTCGTCGAGGGGCTTGCCGCAGCTGACCAGCGGCACCTGGTTGCTGTTCTCCGGCAGCGCCTTTTCCACCCGCGCGACGTTCTTTTCCAGGCCGCGCTTGTTCACCGTCAGCGTCTGGCGCCCGCGGATGGACACGATCAGGGTGGATTCGGCCATGCCGTAGGCGCCCGTCAGCGCCTCGGGCCGCAGGCCGTACGGGGCGAACCGCTCACGGAACTGGTGGAAGGTGTTGGCGCGCAACGGTTCCGCACCGACGACGATGCATTCCAGGCTGCTCAGGTCGATGCCGGCCAGCTCGGCCGCGGGCACCTTGTCCTCACGCAGGCAGTATTCGAGCGCGAAGTTCGGCACCGGCGTGTGGGTGGCGCGCACGTCGCTGATCAGCCGCAGCCAGGCCGACGGCCGGGCCAAAAAGTCCAGCGGCGACATGGCGTGCGTGGTCCCGCCCTGCAGCAGGATGAACATGTAGGCCGAGATCAGGCCCATGTCGTGGTGCTGCGGCAGCCAGGAGACCAGCACCTCGCTGCCGCCGGTGAAGGCGGAGACGTTGGCGATGACGTTTTCGTGGCTGACGATGACGCCCTTGGGATCGCTGGTGGAGCCCGAGGTGTACTGCAGGAACAGCACGTCGCCGGGGGTGTCGGGCACCGGGGCGCCGCCGAATTCCTGGGCGCCGTCGGTGGCGAACCAGGGCAGCTCCGGCAGGCCGGCGTCGGACCAGGGTTGCCCGCCGTGGCGCTGACCGAGCAGCATCCGGAAGTCGTACTCGAACTGCTTGGTCGACAGCACCGCCCGGGCCTGGCAGTCGCGCGCGATGAAGCCGAGCTTGGCCAGCCCGGACTCGAACGACATCGGCAGCGGCGGGCTGACCGGAACGGCGATCACGCCGATGCGGGCGCAGGCGTACAGGGCCGCCACCATCTCCAGGCCCGGCGGGTAGACCAGCAGCGCACGGTCACCCGCCCGCAGCCCGGCCTCGGTGGACAGGTAGGCGGCCAGCTCGCGGGTGCGCTCGGCGAAGCTGCGGTAGGTGTAGTGCTCGAGTTCGCGGCCGTCGACGTCGACGAACCGGAAGAGGGTTTGCTCGGGCCTGCGCTCTTCCCACAGGTGCAGGTAATCGATCAGCGTCTCCATAGTCGAGCTATCCCCTTTCCAGGCTGGGCTCAGCCGAGTACGACTTGCAATCATGAATATGAAACCAATGTAGTCCCGCCGGCCGGTGCGGAGCAAAGCAGTTGAGGGCCTTAATGGCCATTACACATTGCATTCACAGCTTGAATTGAAGCGCCCGAATTGAATACGCCGATCCTGAGCTACGCCGATACGTACTTCAGTACATACGTGGCGATTTACCAGGAGGAACGGCCCGCCCTGATCCGAGAATACTGATCTGCTGATCTACGAATTCCCGCATTTCATATTCCGGTTCCGGCGCGAATCGATTGCCATGGAGGCGGCGCTTAATAACGAAATCGCAAAGCGGGGAATTGTAAATTCCGACGTGGACTCGGCGGGTCGCCGGCGCCTCCGGGTCCCGCGGCGGGGCGACGGGTGAGCCACCCGGGGCGCCCCTGATCTACTGACCCGGGCGGGTCCGTGAACCTCGTCACGTCGGCGCCACGGCCCGGGCCCGGCCGACGGTGGCCGACCCGACCGGGGCGATGCGGATGCGCGGTCCGGCGCGGGCCACCAGTTGCACGATGCCCAGGAAGCGTTCCCCGTCGATGATCGGCGACAGCGGCTCGTCGAGGGCCTCGATGATCATCTCGTGGCCGGTGACGTCGCGCAGCTCGGCACCGCGCAGCATGCCGTTGGTCAGCGCCAGCGGCAGCTGCACCACGATCTTCGACGGCCGCAGGTCTCCGGCCTGAAAGTGCAGCGCACCGGGTTGGGCCGCCTTGGGGAACAGCCGCAGTGGACCGCCGATGCGCAGGTCGATCGCCCCGGCGTGCAGCAGCCGGTGGGTGCGCGACGGCACCTCGTCGCCGTCGATGACCACCCGGGCGAGCGTCGGGGTGAACAGGATCGAGGCGTAGTTCGGGGTCCTCACCCGGCTCGGGGCGACCTTGGAGGTGATGTAGTCGCCGAAGCTGCGGGCGATCACCCGGGCGACGGCCAGGCGGCCGTGATCGGGGGCGTCGTAGTAGCGGTCGTAGAAGCGGTTGCCGACGCCCCCGGCGGCCAGCCCGAAGCAGAGCCGGTGGAACGCGGCGCCGTCGGCGGTGGCGCCGTCGAGCCGAAGGGTGTCCAGCCGAACCTCGGCCGGCGGCCGATCGGATTCGGCCGCGGCCACCAACGCGCGGATGATCGCCTCGGGGCGTCCGCGCACCCCGGCCTTGCGCGCGACGGCGTTGACGCTGCCGCCGTTGGTCGGCACGAACGCCGGCCAGCTGTCCGGGTCGGCGACGCCGCGCTGGATCTCGTTGATCAGCCAGTGCAGCGCGCCGTCACCGCCGTCGCCCACCAGGTGGGTGACCCGGGGGCCGATCCGGCCGAGGGTGTCCCGGAGTTCCTCGATGGAGGCGGTCTCGTGCACCTCGCCCCACGGGCCGACGATGCGCCGCAACTCGGCGATGCGCGCCGGCGACGCGCCGCGATTCCTCCGCGCTTTCGGATTGACGATGACGCCTAGATACATCCGGCGATCCCCCGCGCGTACCTGACAAAACACCGCCGTTTCGGCGACCGCTCCGGTGGGATGTCGCTGGTCATCCCAGGCACGATACCCGCGCGTACCGCTGGGCGGGCAATGCGTCCGGTGCGCCGCGGGGGCGGCCGTCGGCCCGTCGGCGCCCTGCGCAGGTGCGAAGTTAGGGTGTCTGTCATGCCCGATTGGACCGCAGCGCAACTGCCCTCCTTCGCCGGCCGGACCGTCATCGTCACCGGTGCCAACGCCGGGTTGGGTGAGGTCACCGCGCGCGAGTTGGCGCGGGTCGGCGGCCACGTCATCCTGGCCGTGCGCAACACCGACAAGGGCCGCGCCGCCGCCGACCGGATGGCCGGCGTGGCGACCGGCCGGGTCGAGGTGCGTGAGCTCGACCTGCAGGACCTGGCGTCGGTGCGTCGCTTCGCCGACGGCATCGACACGGTCGACGTCCTGGTCAACAACGCGGGCATCATGGCCACCAAGCACGCGGTGACCGTCGACGGTTTCGAGGGCCAGATCGGCACCAACCACCTCGGCCACTTCGCGCTGACCAACCTGCTGCTGCCCAAGCTGACCGACCGGGTGGTGACGGTGTCGTCGCTGATGCACCACTTCGGCTACATCAGCCTCAAGGACCTGAATTTCCGGTCGCGGCCGTACTCGGCATGGCTGGCCTACAGCCAGTCGAAGCTGGCCAACCTGCTGTTCACCAGCGAGTTACAGCGGCGTCTGGACGCCGTGCCGTCGTCGCTGCGCGCCCTGGCCGCTCACCCGGGCTGGTCGCACACCAACCTGCAGGGGAACTCGGGCCGCAAACTGGGCGATGCGGCCGTCCTCGCGGTCGACCGCATCGTGTCCACCGACGCGGACTTCGGTGCCCGCCAGACGTTGTACGCCGTCTCGCAGGATTTGCCGGGCGACACTTTCGTCGGCCCGCGGTTCGGGCTGTACGGGCGGACCCAGCCGACGTGGCGGAATTGGCCGGCCAAGCGGGCCGGGACCGCCGCCGCGCTGTGGGAGCTGTCCGAGGAACTGACCGGGACCAAGTTTCCGCTCTGACCCGGATTTGCGGCGTGGGCGCGCGGCCGGGCCGCCGTCGCCGCGCCGGCCGCCCGGGGCGGTGACTAAATTGGTACTGAGCGCAACCCCGCGGGGGGTAGGAGGTTATGCCATGTCGGACGCGAATCTGGCCGCCGTCCTTGCCCTGTGCGCGGCACTGGCGTCCGCGGTCGGCAACGTGGTCCGGCAGCGGTCGGCGCAGGAGGTCACCGACAAACCGGTGGGCCATCTGGCGTTGTTCGGCATGTTGCTGCGCGACACCCGTTGGTGGCTGGGCGGTTTGGGCGACATCGGCAGTTATGTGTTGCTTGCCGCGGCCCTGGACCGGGGTTCGGTGCTGCTGGTGATGTCGCTGCAGGTGACGGCGCTGCTGTTCGCGCTGCCGATCTATGCGCGGATGACGCATCACCCGATCACCGGGCGGGAGTGGGCATGGGCGCTGTTGCTGGCCGTGGCGCTGGCGGTGCTGATCGCCGTCGGCGACCCGACCGGCGGTCAGCAGCGGGCGCCGCTGCAGACCTGGCTCGTGGTGGCGGCGGTGATCGGGCCGCTGTTGGTGCTGGGTTTGCTGGGCGCCCGCGTCTGGGCGGACCGGCCGGTGGCGGCGCTGCTGCTGGCGGCGGTGGCCGGGTCGTTGCTGGCGATGTTCGCGGTGCTGATGAAGGGTGTCGTCGACATCCTGGAGCACAATCCCGGCCAGTTGTGGCGCAGCTTCGAGTTGTATGCGCTGGTGTTCTGCGGGGTGGCCGGGATGATCTATCACCAGTCGGCCTATCGGGCCGGCGCGCTCACCGCGTCGCTGCCGACGATCATCGTGGCCAAGCCGGTGGTGGGCGGCATCCTCGGGATCATCGTGCTGCGCGAGACCCTGGTGGCCGGCGGCTGGGAGTGGGTGGTCCTGGCGGTGACGGCGGTGGTGGTGATCGTGGCGACGGTGGGCCTGGCCCGCGGTGAGGCCGCGTCCATGTCGGCCGGCGCCGGGCGGGACGTGCGGCCGACCGACCGGCCCAAGGCGGCCTCCCAGGCCTGACGGCCTACGGGTTGATGGTGTTGTCGCCGACCTGGCGGCCCCACACGTACTCGAGCGCATAGGGCGATCCGGTGTCCAGGTGGTTGTAGGGCGCGATGCTGTTGCCGGTGTCCATGATCAGCTCGGGCGCCGGCCACAGGTCCCGGGTGATCTTCTGCCAGCAGCCCGGCGCGCCGCCCGGCCCGCCGCGGGCGTTCACCCGGGGCAGATTCTCGGGATAGATGTAGGGGTTGGGCGCGCCGCCGACCACGCCGACGATCCCGCCCACCATTGAGGCGATGACGGGCACCGCGGACACCGGGTTCGCGATGAGGCCCAGCCCGGAGAGCGCCTCGGTGTTCATGTTGAGTGAGTAGCCGTTGAAACCACCCTCGGCCGCGCCGGTGGCGGGCAGCGCGTCGTGTTCGTTGCGCATCAGGCAGTAGATCTCGGGGCTGTAGGTGTCCAGCAGTTGAGCGGTGGGGATCAGGTCTTGGGCGCCGCGCGCCAGATACGGCCCGCCCTTGGTGAACAGCTCGGCGCCGGTGTTGCCGAATCCAGCCGCCGACAACAGCGCCCGGTCCAGATCCTTCTGCTGGGCGTTGATCGTCCGCGAGGTGATCACCGCATTGTTGAGGAAGTCGAACAGGTCCGGCGACGCGTCCGCATAGGTGTCGCCCAGCGCCGTCAACCCCTGAATGTCCTTGCGCGCCTGCGGCATTCGTGGGTTCACGTCATCGAGCAACGCATTCGCGTTGACCACCGACTGGCCGAACTTCTCACCCAGACCCGACAACGACTGCGCCGCCGCGCTCAACGTCAGATTCAGCTTGACCGGATCCACCTTCTCCGCGATCGAGGTGATCGTCTGAAACAAGGTGTTGATCTCGGTGGTCACCGAGCGGGCGTCAATCACCGTGTGCGGGGTGATCTTCTGCGGCGACGGGTTGGCCGGCGTCGTCAGCGACACGTACTTGCCGCCGAACACCGTCGTCGCCTTGATATCGGCATTCACGTTCGACGGGATCAGCTTGAGATACCGCGGATACACCTCCAAGGTGAACCTCGCCGCCGGCTTGCCGTCGCGCACCGTCTCCGAAATCGAACCCACCCGCCCGATCTCGACCCCGTTGTAGGTCACCTTCGACCCCGGATCCATCACCAGCCCCGCCCGCGACGCCAACATCGTCAACTCGGTCTTGGGGGTGAAGCCTCCGCGGAATTGGATGTACACCAGGGTGAAGATCACCGCGAGCACCACGACCGTGATGAAGGTGAGCAGCTTGTAGGGCGGGACGCGTGGGTCGTTGATCTGGACAGGTGAACCCACCGTCGCCACCACCGCCCCTCACGTCGGTGCCGCGGCCTTGCGGCGCTGCGGCAGCTCAGTCCCCCGACTCAACGCCTCTCACCAGGGGCTCTGTACACACATGCAATAACGAAGACCAGTGCAATGTACCGCGCTGGCATGGCACAGACAAAGCAACCGCGCACCGAGCCGGCGGGTCCGCGCGGATCGCCCGGAACGTGAGCGAATGCGTTTCTGCGGCAAGCCTTTTCGCGCACGCGTTGGTCAGGGGTTGATGGTGTTGTCGCCGACCTGGCGGCCCCACACGTACTCGTTGGCGTACGGCGATCCGGTTTCCAGGTGGTTGTACGGCGCGAGGCTGTTGCCGGTGTCCATCACCAGCTCGGGCGCCGGCCACAGGTCCCGGGTGATCTTCTGCCAGCAGCCCGGCGCGCCGCCCGGCCCGCCGCGGGCGTTCACCCGGGGCAGATTCTCGGGATAGATGTAGGGGTTGGGCGCGCCGCCGACCACGCCGGCGATCCCGCCCACCAGCGAGGCCAACACGGGAATGGTCGCGACGGGGTTGAGCAGCAGCCCCAGCCCGGAGGTGACCTCGGTGTTCATGTTCAGTGAGTAGCCGTTGAACCCGCCCTCGGAGGCCCCGGTGATCGGCACGATGTCGTGGTAGTTGTGCAGGGTGCAGTAGATCTCGGGGCTGTAGGTGTCCAGAAGTTGGGCGGTGGGGATCAGGTCTTGGGCGCCGCGCGCCAGATACGGCCCGCCCTTGGTGAACAGCTCGGCGCCGGTGTTGCCGAACCCGGCCGCCGACAACAGCGCCTGGTCCAGATCCTTCTGCTGGGCGTTGATCGTGCGCGAGGTGATCACCGCATTGTTGAGGAAGTCGAACAGGTCCGGCGAGGCGTCCGCATAGGTGTCCCCCAGCGCCGTCAACCCCTGAATGTCCTTGCGCGCCTGCGGCATTCGTGGGTTCACGTCATCGAGCAAAGCATTCGCGTTGACCACCGACTGGCCGAACTTCTCACCCAGACCCGACAACGACTGCGCCGCCGCGCTCAACGTCAGATTCAGCTTGACCGGATCCACCTTCTCCGCGATCGAGGTGATCGTCTGAAACAAGGTGTTGATCTCGGTGGTCACCGAGCGGGCGTCAATCACCGTGTGCGGGGTGATCTTCTGCGGCGACGGGTTGGCCGGCGTCGTCAGCGACACGTACTTGCCGCCGAACACCGTCGTCGCCTTGATATCGGCATTCACGTTCGACGGGATCAGCTTGAGATACCGCGGATACACCTCCAAGGTGAACCTCGCCGCCGGCTTGCCGTCGCGCACCGTCTCCGAAATCGAACCCACCCGCCCGATCTCGACCCCGTTGTAGGTCACCTTCGACCCCGGATCCATCACCAACCCGGCCCGCGACGCCAACATCGTCAGCTGGGTCTTCTCGGTGAAGGCGCCGCGGAACTGGCCGTAGATCAGCGCCAGAATCAGCGCCAGCACCAGCAGCACGGCGACGGCGAGCAACTTGTACGGCGGGATGCGCTGGGAATTGATCTGAACAAGTGAATCGCTATTCGAGTCTCTCGACCTCACCGCCGCCGCCCCTTGTGCTCGCTTTGCGCGCCCATTTCCCGCGTTGTAGGCAACCTCACCTCTGGTTCAGACCTCTGAAATGTACCGCGACGGCCGCACACATGCGAACCGGTGTTCGCACTGCCGGTGGACCGTGTCGGCCGGCGGGAGGCGATGCCGACGCCGCGGCCTGTCGGGCACGGATTCTCGTCATCGCCACCACCATCGGGCACCCACTCACCTTATTCTTGGCGAATGTCCGGCCGTCTCGCGTCCCAGCCCTCGGCGGGGCGCTGGCATGCGATCGGCCTGATCGCATTCCTGTGGCTGGTCGGCATCTACTCGGTCAAGGCGCGCTTGGGCGGTGCGGGCGACCCGCGGGTGTACGGGCTGCTGGGCGGCGCGGCGCTGGCGGCGGTGGCCGCCGCATTGGTCGGCCGGCTGCGCGGCCGGCAGGAGAGCCGGGTGTTGCTGGCCGGATGGCCGGTGGCCTCGCTGCTGCTCACCACCGTGGTCGGTGCCGTCGACCCGGCGGTCACCCGCGACTTTCCCGGCACCATCACGATCACGTTCGCCTACATCGGCCTCACCTGCCCGCGCTGGCGTTCGCTGGCCTTCGTCCCCCTCGGCGTGGCGGCCTTCGTGGTGGGCGGCGCCAAGGCGCTGCCGGACGGGTCGACCAGCGTGCTGCTGGCGGCGGCAATGTGGGTCATCGTCGCCGAGGTGCCGGCCTGGCTGATCGCCCGGCTCGAAGAGCAGAGCGCGCTGCTGCGCAAGGTGGCCCACACCGACGCGCTGACTCAACTGTTGGACCGCAGCACGCTCGGGCCCCGTCTCTCGGCGCACGCCAGCCAGTCGGCCGTCGTCGTCATCGATCTCGATAACTTCAAGCGCTACAACGACACTCACGGCCACAGCGCCGGCGATGAACTTTTGGTGGCGTTCGCCGACGCGCTGCGCTGGTCGGTCGGCGCCGACGACGCCGTGTTCCGGATCGGCGGCGACGAGTTCCTCATCATGCTCGTCGGCGCCGATCGCGAGCAGGCGGAGCGGGTGCTCGACCGCCTCCGCGGCCGCTGGGCTGAGCTCGGCGAGCCGGTCGGCTTCAGCGCCGGGATCGCCGCCGGCGCGCAGGATCTGATGCGCCTGGCCGACGAGCACATGTACGCCAACAAGCGTTCCCGCGATCTGTCGGCCGACTGAGCCGCGGCTAGGCTCGGTACAGGCCTCGATAAGGACCCGGAAAGGTACGCGATGCTGACAGCGTTCGGATTCGAATCCCTGGGTGTGGTGGTCGGCGACATGTATTTCATCGACCCCGATCCGCTGGAAGGTCAGGAGACTCCGGAACGGGGCGTCAGGCTGGAACTGCGGCTGGTGGACCGCGACGAGCCGCAGGGTTCGATCTACGCCGGCGTCCCGATCACCTTCGGCCGCCCGGTGTGGCGGGTCGACCTGTTCGGCTCCACCGAGAGCCCGCCCGGGACGCTGGACCGGGCCCATCACCATCCGCGTTTCAACGGCTGGGAACCCAGCCGCCGCCACTTCGTTCCCGAGCTCTCGGCCGACCCGCTGTCCTGGCTGGCGGGGCAGCTCGCCGACCCGGCCGCGGTGCTGGCCCGGGCCGGCGTCGACCCCGACGAGGTCAGCCGGGCCGACCAGTCGGGGCTGGCGGCCGCGGCCCCCGAGATCGTCGCCGCGGTGAAACGGTTGCTGGACGGCGTGCGGGACGGGACGTTGGCGCCGGCACCGGAAAAACCGGTTGCCGCCGCCCGCACCGGCTGGCTGTAGCGCGTTGCGTTAGCGTCGTCGGCGTGACTGTGAAAAACATCCCGCTGACCACACTCGACGGCCGGCCCACCGCGCTGGCCGAATTGTCCGACGGCGCAACGCTGGTCGTCAACGTCGCCTCCAAATGCGGACTTACTCCGCAATACACGGCCCTGGAGAAACTGGCCGAGGACTACGCCGCGCGAGGCCTGACCGTCGTGGGGGTCCCGTGCAACCAGTTCATGGGTCAGGAGCCCGGCACGCCCGAGGAGATCCGGGAGTTCTGCTCGACCAACTACGGTGTGACGTTCCCGCTGCTGGCCAAGACCGACGTCAACGGCGACGACCGGCACCCGCTGTACGCCGAGCTGACCAAGGCCGCCGACGCCGACGGCCAGGCCGGGGACATCCAGTGGAACTTCGAGAAGTTCCTCATCTCCCCCGACGGTGAGGTGGTTCGCCGCTTCCGGCCCCGCACCGAACCCGACGCGCCCGAGGTGATCAGCGCCATCGAGGCCGTGCTGCCCCGCTAGCGCGGCGTTCGGCCGGTGCGCCCGCTAGGCGAGCATCGGGTCGATCGCGGAACGCGGCACCAGGACCTGAGGGGCGCCCGCCGAGTCGGGCAGCAGACGACCCTGGTCGAAGAAGAAGATCACGCCGTCGTTGGTGATGGCGAAACTCTGATAGTTCGCCGGGTCGTAGGCGGCGGCCGACGCGACGGTCACCGGCGGTGCCGTGGGCGTGGGGCTCGCCGGCTGGTTGGCCGGCGGTGCCGGCTGGTTCGGGTTCGCCGGGGGTGCGGTCTGCTTCTGCAGCTCGCTCTGCACGATCGGCGCGACGGTCGCCAGCGGGTCGTCGACGCGCCACAGCGGCGTGTTCTTCTTGTCGTCCGCCGCCGCGGTCCACACGATCTCCTTGCGATACGCCTGGTCCCAGTTGAACGACTTGTAGGTCGTGTGCGGGCCGGCGCCGGTGTTCTGGACGACCTTGAGCACCACCGCCTCGGTGCCGCGCGGCGGTATCGCCGACCCGTACTTCGCCGATGTGATGGTCAGCTGGTAGGGCTGATCGCGGGGTGCGGAGGATTTGGCGGCGTTGAGGAAATCGTCGCGCTGCTTGCTGATGAAGTCGGCCACCGGCTGCTCATCGGGGTAGTTGGCCGGGAAGCTGATGTCGACGTTGTAGCCGGGGTCGGCCATCTGGATCTGGCACGTCTGGCCGGTGTTGGCGCCCTTGAGGTCGGCGCAGTAGTCCTTCGGCGCGGCGGCGGCGGCACCGGCAGGGCCGACGAGAACGAGGGCCGCGGCGAACGCTGCCACGCTGAAACTGCGCATGTTGGATCCCTCCCCGAGAACTCACGCTACCGATGCGACGGAATTGAGCTAAAGATAAGCCATCGCGCCGCCGGCCCTGCTTGCCGGACTTCCCGCACGGGCCCGTTGGCCAACGGGCCGCAGGGCAGCACCGGTTGACAAGCGGCATGGAAACGGCCCCCGGAGCTTCCTCCGGGGGCCGTTTCACCTGGTAGCGGGGACAGGATTCGAACCTGCGACCTCTGGGTTATGAGCCCAGCGAGCTACCGAGCTGCTCCACCCCGCGTTGGTGAATGCCAGGTTACCCAACCGGTGTCACGCCGACCAAATCGCGCGCTCAGCGCCGGTGCCGCGCCGGCCGTGGCCGCCGCTATTTGGTGTTGTTGTACTTGGTGATCGCGTCGTCCAACCGCTGCAGCGCCGCGCCGTAGCCGGCGAAATCACCCTTCTTCTGGGCGTCCTTGGCCGCGCCGATCGCCGCCTGAATCTCTTGCAGCACAGCGGCTTTGGCGGGAGACAGCGTCACCGAACCGTCGGGAACCGGCGGCGCGGCCACCGGCGGTGCCGATCCCGGCGTCACAGCGGGCGCCGGCGCGTTGGCCGGCGGACTCGCCGCGGGCGCCCCGCCTTCGGTGGGCTGAATGTTGGTCGCCGCCGCACCCGCACCCGGGCCGAACAGCCCGGTCAGCGCGTCGCGCACGGTGGGGCCGTAGCCGATCTTGTCGTTGTACATCATCGCCACCCGGATCAGCCGCGGATACGACGACGCCGCGTCGCTGGCGCCCGGGGAGGCGTACACGGGTTCGACGTAGAGCAGCCCGCCCTGACCGACCGGCAGGGTGAGCAGGTTGCCCCAGCGGATCCGGTTCTGGTTGTCGCGCCCGATCACCCCGAGGTCCTGCGACACCGCCGGGTCGGTGGTGATCGCGTTGTTGGCCAGCTTCGGCCCGTTGACTTGGCCCGGGATGGTCAGCACGGTGATCCGCCCGTACGTCGCCGGGTCGGAGCTGGCGCTGATGTAGGCCGCCAGGTAGTCGCGCTTGAACCGGTTCATCGCGCTGGTCAGCTGATACGACGACGAATTGTCGTTCTTCGCAATGTTTTTCGCGACGATGTAGTAGGGCGGCTGGTAACTGCTGGCCGTCGGGTTGGGATCCAGCGGCACGTCCCAGAAATCCGAGGTGGAGAAGAACGTCACCGGGTCGTTGACGTGATACTTCGCCAGCAGCATCCGCTGCACTTTGAACAGGTCCTCGGGATAGCGCAGGTGCTCGGCCAGCTCCGGGCTGATGTCGCTCTTGGGTTTGACGGTGCCCGGGAAGACCTGCATCCACGCCTTGAGCACCGGGTCCTGCTCGTCTTGCTGGTACAGCGTGACGGTGCCGTCGTAGGCGTCCACCGTCGCCTTGACCGAGTTGCGGATGTAGGAGACCCGCTTGTCGGGCGCCAGCTTGTTGAACGCCACCTCGTTGGAGTCCGCGGTGGCCGACTCCAGCGAGGTCAGTTCGGAATACGGGTAGTTGTCCAGGGTGGTGTAGCCGTCGATGATCCACACCAGCCGCTTGTTGACGATGGCCGGGTACACCGAGCTGTCGGTGGTCAGCCACGGCGCCACCGCCTCCACCCGCCGCGCCGGGTCACGGTTGAACAGGATCTTGCTGTTCGAGCCGATCACGTTGGAGAACAAGAAGTTTCGCTCGGCGAACTTGGCGGCGAACACGCTGCGCGACAACCAGTCGCCGATCGGCACCCCACCCAGCCCGGTGTAGGTGTAGTTCTTGGTTTCGGTGCTGGTCTCGTAGTCGTATTCGCGATCGGCGCCGTTGCGCCCGACGATCGCGTAGTCGGCGGAGGTGTTGGAGATGACCGGGCCGAAGTAGACGCGGGGCTGGTCGAGCGGCGCGGGACCGTCGGACACCACGTTGCCGTTGGCGCCGACGACGTTCACCAGGAATTCGGGATAGCCGCCGTTTTGGTTGGGGTCGTTGGCGATTCCGCGCACCGTGTTGGCCGGCGAGGCGATGAATCCGTTGCCGTGGGTGTAGACGGTGTGCCGGTTGATCCAGTCCCGCTGGTTATCGATCAGCCGGTCGGGGTTGAGCTCGCGGGCCGCCACCACGTAGTCACGCAACGCCCCGTTGCGGTCCAGGTAGCGGTCGATGGACAGCTGGTCGGGAAAGTAGTAGAAGTTCTTGCCCTGCTGGAACTGGGTGAAGGCCGGGCTGACGATCGTCGGATCGAGCAGCCGGATGTTGGAGGTGGTCGCCCGGTCGTCGGCGACCTGCTGGGCGGTGGCCTGCGCGTCACCGGTGTAGTTGCGATAGGTGACCACGTCGCTGGTCAGGCCGTAGGCCTGCCGGGTGGCGGTGATGCTGCGGCTGATGTATTCGCTTTCCTTTTGCGCGGCATTGGGTTTGACGCTGATCTGCTCGACGATCAACGGCCACCCGGCGCCCACGATCAACGACGACAGCAGCAGCAGCACCAGGCCGATCGCGGGAATCCTCAAGTCCCGCATGGTGATCGCCGAGAACACCGCGGCCGCGCAGATCAGCGCGATCGCCATCAGGATCAGCTTGGCCGGCAGCACCGCGTTGATGTCGGTGTACCCGGCGCCGGTGAACGGCTTGCCGCCGCGGGTGTGCGACAACAGCTCGTAGCGGTCCAGCCAGTAGGCAACCGCCTTGAGCAGCACCAGCAAGCCGACCAGGGTGACCAGCTGGATGCGCGCCGACCGGCTCAGCGCGCCGGTGCGCCCGGACAGCCGGATGCCACCGAAGATGTAGTGAGCCAACAGGTTGGCCACGAAGGCCAGGAACACCGCGACGAACAGGTAGGACAGCAGCAGCCGGTAGAACGGCAGCTCGAACGCGTAGAAGCCGAGGTCCTTGCCGAACTGCGGATCCTTGATGCCGAAATCGCCGCCGTGCAAGAACAATTGGATGCGCACCCAATAGCTCTGCGCGATGATGCCGGCGAGCAGGCCGATCGCCACCGGGACGCCGACGCTGACCAGCCGCAGCCGGGAAAGGACCAGGGCGCGGTAGCGCGCCACCGGATCGTTGTCGTTGCTGGGCACGAACACCGGGCGGGTGCGGTAGGCCACCGCCAGGCCGGCGAACACGATGCCGCCCACCAGCAGACCGGCGATAAAAAAGACCACGAAGCGGGTGACCAGCACGGTGGAGAACACCGAGCGGTAGCCGAGCTCGCCGAACCACAGCCAGTCCACGTAGGCGTCGATCAGCCGGGGACCCGCGAGCAGCAATGCGATCACACCCAGTGCGATCAGGATCAGAATCCGGCTACGCCGGGTCAGCTTCGGCATCCTTGCGGTGGGCCGCATCCCCACTGGCTACGCTCCCTGATCGATTGCTAGACGGTGACAACTCTACGCACTGGGAAAACCGGTGATCGCGGCTAGCAGCTCGGCGGTTGCCCGCCCGCGGTGATCGCGTGCAGCGCATCCACCGCCTGGGCGAGCGTCTCCACCTTCACCAGGCGCAGCCCGGACGGATTGTCCGAGCTGGCCTCGTAACAGTTCTTCGCCGGCACCAGGAAGACGGTGGCCCCGGCCGCGTGCGCGGCGACCATCTTGTGGGTGATGCCGCCGATCTGGCCGACCTTGCCGTCGGCGGAGATCGTTCCCGTCCCGGCGACGAAATTGGAGCCGGCCAAGTCGCCGGTGGTGAGCTTGTCGACCACCGCCAGGCTGAACATCAGCCCGGCGGACGGCCCGCCCACGTTCGCGAGGTTGAAGTTCACCACGAACGGCGCCCAGGGCGCGTCGAGCACGGCGACACCCAGGAAGCCGTAATCGCGGTCCTTGTTGGCGCCCAGCGTGATCTGCGCCACACCGGCGGGCTCGTTCTTGCGCCGGTAGTCGATCGTCACGGTCTGGCCGGGCTTGGTGTTCTTCAACAGCCCGGTGAACTCCTCGACCGTGGCAACCGGGGTGCCGTTGACTGCGTCGATGGCGTCGCCGACCTTCAGCTTGCCGGCCGACGGGCCGGGCTCGGGGACCTTGGCCACCGTCACCGCCGACGGGTACTTCAGGTAGCCCAGGGCGGCGTAGGCGGCGCTGTCCTCGGATTGCTTGAAGTCGGCGTTGTTGGCCTTGTCGACATCCTCGCGCGACTTGCCGGGCGGGTAGATGAGGTCGCGCGGCACCAGCTGCTCGGTGTCCGAAAGCCACAGCGTCAGCGCCTCGCCCAGGGTCAGATCGTCGCGCTGGGACACCGTCGTCATGTTGAGGTGGCCGGTGGTCGGGTGCGTCATGGTGCCCTCGATCGCCACCACCTGCTTGCCGTCGACCTCACCGAGCGTGTCGAAGGTGGGGCCGGGCCCCAGCGACACGAACGGGACCGTCACCACCGCCAGCAACACGCCGAACACCACGATCGGCACCAGCGCGACCATCAAGGTCAGGATGCGCCTGTTCACGCCGATTAGACTAGACGGAGCCCGCCGTCTCGCTGTCAGCCACAAGGGCCCGCTACACCGTTCAGCTACAAGCTGACCCGAGGCCGCGCGTTGCGATGCCACGGTGAGTACCGTTGAGGTTATGGCTGACCTGCCTTTCGGTTTCTCCTCCGGGGAGGACCCCGACAAGCCCGGGAAGAAAGACCCGGATTCGGGCTCGAACCCGTCCGACCCGTTCGCCGCGTTCGGCATCAGCGGCGAGTTCGGCATGGGCGATCTGGGGCAGCTCTTCACCCAACTGGGTCAGATGTTTTCCAGCGCGGGCAGCGCTTCGGCCGGCGGAAGCGATTCGGGGCCGGTCAATTACGAGTTGGCGCGCCGGGTGGCGTCGAACTCGATCGGCTTCGTGGCGCCGATCCCGGCCACCACCAACTCGGCGATCGCCGATGCCGTGCACCTCGCCGAGACCTGGCTGGACGGCGCGACGGCGCTGCCGGCGGGCACCGCCAAGGCGGTGGGTTGGACGCCGGCCGACTGGGTGGACAACACGCTGGGAACCTGGAAGCGGCTGTGCGATCCGATGGCCCAACAGATTTCGACGGTGTGGGCCGCCTCGCTGCCCGAAGAGGCCAAGAGCATGGCCGGGCCGCTGCTGCAGATGATGTCGCAGATGGGTGGGATGGCGTTCGGCTCGCAGCTCGGGCAGGCGCTGGGCCGCTTGTCCCGCGAGGTGCTGACCTCAACGGACATCGGTTTACCGTTGGGGCCCAAGGGAATTGCCGCGATACTGCCCGACGCCGTGGAGTCGTTCGCCTCCGGCCTGGAGCGCCCGCGCAGCGAGATCCTGACGTTCCTGGCCGCGCGGGAGGCCGCGCATCACCGGCTGTTCAGTCACGTCCCCTGGCTGGCCAGCCAGCTGCTGGGCGCCGTCGAGGCCTATGCGATGGGCATGCAGATCGACATGTCCGGCATCGAGGAGCTGGCCCGCGACTTCAACCCCGCGTCGCTGTCGGATCCCGCGGCGATCGAAAACCTGCTCGGCCAAGGCGTTTTCGAGCCCAAGGCGACACCGGCTCAGACGCAGGCGCTGGAGCGTCTGGAAACGCTGCTGGCCCTGATCGAGGGCTGGGTGCAGGTGGTGGTGGCCGCCGCGCTGGGCGACCGGATCCCGGGCGCGGCCGCGCTGGCCGAGACGCTGCGCCGGCGCCGGGCCAGCGGCGGCCCGGCCGAGCAGACGTTCGCCACGCTGGTCGGGCTGGAGCTGCGGCCCCGCAAGATGCGCGAAGCCGCCGCGTTGTGGGAGCGCCTCACCGAGGCCGCCGGGGTGGACGCCCGCGACGGCATCTGGCAACACCCCGACCTGCTGCCCGACGCCGACGACCTCGACGACCCCGCGGCGTTCATCGACCGGGTGATCGGCGGCGACACCAGCGGCATCGACGAGGCGATCGCCCGGCTCGAGCAGGAGGGCCCGGACAGCCCCGGTTCCGGCGGCGGCGATACCTGAGCACCGCGGAACGGATATCCCGGAACTGATGACAAGGACCCGCCTGATTATCAGTTAGCTCGCGCCTGGCGGGCACCGGATGTTCTCAGCGTCTCGTCGGTTCGGCTGTGGATAACTGAGCGGCGCGGTCGCGGCCGGCGTGCCACAGTGCAGCGGTGCCCGCAGCCACCGTTTCCACCCCCGCGGCCACCTACGCGCTGGATCCGGCGATGCCGGTGCTGTTGCGGCCCGACGGCGCCGTGCAGGTCGGCTGGGATCCCCGCCGCGCGGTGCTGGTGCGTCCACCGCGGGGCCGGGCCGCCGCCGAACTGGCCACGCTGCTGCGGTCCATGTGCTCGCCCACCCCGCTGTCGGAGCTGCAGCACCGCGCGCTCGAGCACGGCCTGACCGACGCCGACGGCCTGAAAAATCTCGTCACCCAACTGGTCGGCGCCGGGGTGGCGAGCGAATGCGGGCGGTCGGGCGGGCGGGCGCCGTCGGTGCGCATCCACGGCCGCGGCCCGCTGTCGGAGCTGCTGGTGGAGTCGTTGCGCTGCTCGGGCGCACGGATCGCGCACAGCAGCCAGCCGCACGCCGCGGTGTCGGGCGACGACGTCGACCTGGTGGTGCTCTCGGACTACCTGGTGGCCGACCCGCGCCTGGTGCGCGACCTGCACGAGCAGGGCGTCGCGCATCTGCCGGTGCGGGTACGCGACGGCGTCGGGCTGGTGGGCCCGTTGGTGATCCCGGGCGTGACCAGCTGCCTGTCGTGCGCGGATCTGCACCGCCGGGACCGCGACGCGGCCTGGCCGGTGATCTGCGCGCAGCTGCGCGACACCGTCGGAGTCGCCGACCGGGCCACCGTGCTGGCGACCGCCGCGCTGGCGCTCAGCCAGGTGAACCGGGTGATCGCGGCGGTGCGCGGGCAGCCGGCGGCGTCCGATCCGGCCCCGCCCCAGACGCTGAACGCGACCCTGGAATTCGACCTGCACGCCGGCGCCATCGTCGCCCGCCGGTGGGACCGGCATCCCTTGTGTTCCTGCTGATGCGGGCGCACTCGGGCCGGCCCTATCGCGCTGACCTGCGCCACCGGGGTGTGACAACCTCCGTTGTCGCCGTCTCTCCCCATCGCGCTGGCCATCATGGATGATGGTTACGTGTCGGATATCAAACGGGGACGCGCCGCGCGCAACGCGAAGCTGGCCAGCATTCCGGTCGGATTCGCCGGCCGGGCGGCGATCGGATTCGGTAAACGCCTGACCGGTAAGTCCAGGGACGAGGTCCAGGCCGAGCTCCTGGAAAAGGCCGCCAACCAGTTGTTCACCGTGCTGGGTGAGCTCAAGGGCGGCGCGATGAAGGTGGGTCAGGCGCTGTCGGTGCTCGAGGCCGCGGTTCCCGAGGAATTCGGCGAGCCCTACCGCGAGGCGCTGACCAAACTGCAGAAGGACGCCCCGCCGCTGCCCGCGGCGAAGGTGCACCGGGTGCTCGACGCGCAGCTGGGCACCAAGTGGCGGGAGCGGTTCAGTTCGTTCGACGACACCCCGGTGGCCTCGGCCAGTATCGGCCAGGTGCACAAGGGGGTGTGGTCCGACGGCCGCGAGGTCGCCGTCAAGATCCAGTACCCGGGCGCCGACGAGGCGCTGCGGGCCGACCTCAAGACCATGCAGCGCCTGGTCGGGGTGTTCAAGCAGCTCGCGCCCGGCGCCGACGTCCAGGGCGTGGTCGACGAGCTGATCGAGCGCACCGAGATGGAGCTGGACTACCGGCTGGAGGCCGAGAACCAGCGCGCCTTCGCCAAGGCGTACCAGGACCACCCGCACTTCGCGGTGCCGCGGATCGTGGCCAGCGCGCCCAAGGTGGTGATCCAGGAGTGGATGCAGGGCATCCCGATGGCCGAGATCATCCGGCACGGCACCACCGAGCAGCGCGACCTGATGGGCACCCGGCTGCTGGAGCTCACCTTCGACGCGCCGCGGCGGCTGGGCATGCTGCACGGCGACGCGCACCCGGGCAACTTCATGCTGCTGCCCGACGGCCGGATGGGCGTGATCGACTTCGGCGCCGTCGCGCCACTGCCCGACGGCTTGCCCGTCGAACTCGGCATGACGATCCGGTTGGCCCGCGACAAGAACTACGACCTGCTGTTGCCGACGATGGAGAAGGCCGGGTTCATCCAGAAGGGCCAGCAGGTGTCCGTGCGCGACATCGACGACATGCTGCGTCAGTACGTCGAGCCGGTCGAGGTCGAGGTGTTCCACTACACCCGCAAGTGGCTGCAGAAGATGTCCGCCATCGAGATCGACCGGTCGGTGTCGCAGATCCGCACCGCCCGGCAGATGGACCTGCCGCCCAAGCTGGTGATTCCGATGCGGGTGATCATGTCGGTGGCCGCCATCCTGTGCCAGCTGGACGCCCACGTGCCGATCAAGGCGCTGTCCGAAGAGCTGGTGCCCGGCTTCGCCGAACCCGACAACGCCATCGTCTAGGAATGCCCGGTCGCTAGGCCGCCGCTCCGGCGCGCCGGCCGTCCTTGCGGGGACGCCCGCGGGATCGTTTGAAGCCCAGCACCGCGCCGCGGTCGAGGATTTCGCCGCCCCACACGCCCCAGGGTTCGGCGCGCTCCAGCGCGGCCGCCAGGCACTGGCGGCGCACCGGGCAGCCGGCGCACAGCTGCTTGGCCCGCTCCAGGTCCGCCGGCGCTTCGGCGAACCACAGATCGGGATCGCCGACGTGGCACGGCAGGGCTTGTCTGGGGACCGTCGGTGCCGACATGTCCTATCACCTTCTTCCTGGTTCGGATTGCTCTGCTGGTAGTGATCCGGACCGGGTCGAAAGGTGGTCGACCCAACAACTATGGCCACGGATCCTGGTGACTTCGGGTCCGTGGCCATCTGGGGAAAACCGGGCTGGTGCTTACCTTGCCTTCGGCGGGCCCCCGACTCGTACGGACGCGTCGGTCGCGGCGGCGGCGCGATGCTTACGCGCGGCCGCCAGGGCGGCGGCGTGCGCGGCGTGCGCGGCGGGAAGGCCGGCCGCGGACAGGGCGGGACGGGTCGCGCGAGCCACGCCTACGCCGAACGCGTTGCCGATCATCGTGGCCGCCCTCCTTTCCGTCCCGCTGAGTTTCCGTACTGCCGGGTTGCGGTATCGAGGGTAAACGGTGCCCGTCGGTCATCACAACCGATTTTGTGACCTGCGGATTCGCCGGTCAGCGACCGCGGACCAGCTCCAGCACGTCGGGGCCGTACTGCTCGAGCTTGCGCGCGCCGATGCCGGGAATCGCGATCAGCGCCTGTTCGTCGCCGGGCCGCAGCTCGGCGATGGCGATCAGGGTGTTGTCGGTGAACACGACGTAGGCGGGCACCTTCTGTTCCTTGGCGACGTCCAGCCGCCACGCCTTGAGCCGCACCAGCAGGTCCTCGTCGATGTCGGCGGCACACGTCTCGCAGCGTCGCAGCATGACGGCCGCCGGGCTGGTCAGGTTGTTGTTGCAGATCCGGCAGCGGGTGGCGGCGCTGCGGTTGCGGCGGGACCTGGTCGGCGCCGCCTCGGCGCGGGTCTGGGGTGCGATGCCGTTGAGGAATCGCGACGGCTTGCGGCTCTGCCGCCCGCCCGGGCTGCGGGCCAACGCCCAGCTGAGCGCCAAATATGTTCTGGCCCTGGTGATTCCGACGTAGAGCAGCCGCCGCTCCTCCTCGACCGCCTCGCTGTCGGCGCCGTGCGCCAGCGCGTGCGAGATGGGTAGCGTGCCGTCGGCCAGGCCGACCAGAAACACCGCGTCCCACTCGAGTCCCTTGGCGGCGTGCAGCGACGCCAGCGCGACGCCCTGCACCACGGGTGGGTGCCGTGCGTCGGCGCGCATCCGCAGTTCGGTCAGCAGGCCGGCGAAGTCCAGCTGCGGACGCCGCGCCACCTCGTCGTCGACCAGTTCGGCCAGCGCGCGCAGCGCCTCCCAGCGCTCCCGGGCCCGGGTGCCGACCGGCTCGTCGGCCGTCAGCCCCAGCGGTTCCAGCACCGCGCGCACCACCGCGGGCAGCGACCCTTCTCGGGCGCCCTCGCCCTCGCGCTCGGCGGCGCGCTGCAGCGCCAGCAGGGCCTGCTTGATCTCCTGGCGGTTGAAGAACCCCTCGCCGCCGCGAACCTGATAGGGGATGCCGGCCTCGGTCAGCGCCTCCTCGTAGATCTCCGACTGGGCGTTGACCCGGTAGAGCACCGCGATCTCCGAGGCGGGGGCGCCCGATTCGATCAGCCGCGCAATCGATTTGGCGACGGCGGCGGCCTCGGCCGGTTCGTCGGGGTGCTCGTGGAAGGTCGGCACCGGACCCGGCGGCCGCTGCCCGATCAGGTGCAGCTTGCTGCCGGCCACCCGGCCGCGGGCCGCGGCGATCACCTGATTGGCCAGCGACACCACCTGCGGGGTGGAGCGGTAGTCGCGTTCCAGCCGCACCACAGTCGCGTCGGGGAACCGGCGGGAGAAGTCGAGCAGGAACCTCGGGGAGGCCCCGGTGAACGAGTAGATGGTCTGGTTGGCGTCCCCCACCACGGTCAGGTCGTCGCGATCGCCCAGCCAGGCGGCCAGCACCCGCTGCTGCAACGGGGTGACGTCCTGGTATTCGTCGACCACGAAGCAGCGGTAGCGGTCGCGGAACTCCTCGGCGACCGCCGGGTCGTTTTCGATCGCCGCCGCGGTGTGCAGCAGCAGGTCGTCGAAATCGAGCAGGGTGACGTGGTCGCCGCGGGCCTTGAGGGCTTCGTAGGCGGCGTACACGCCGGCGACCCTCGCGGCGTCCAGCGGAATGTCCCGCCCTGCGGCGGCCACCGCGGCCGGGTATTCCTCCGGGCCGATCAGCGACGCCTTGGCCCACTCGATCTCGCCGGCCAGGTCGCGCACGTCGTCGGTGCTGGCGTTGATCCGGGTACGGCTGGCCGCCCGGGCGACCACCGCGAACTTGCTGTCCAGCAGCTGCCAGCCGGTGTCGCCGACCACCCGCGGCCAGAAATAGCGCAGCTGCCGGTGGGCGGCGGCGTGAAAGGTCAGCGCCGAGACCGAGCCGACCGCCGCGTCGGTGCCCGCCGCGGCGGCGAGCGCCCGCAGCCGCGAGCGCATCTCCCCCGCCGCGCGCTGGGTGAAGGTGACCGCCAGCACCTGATTGGCGGCGACATGACCGCCCGCGACCAGCTGGGCGATCCGGTGGGTGATGGTGCGGGTCTTGCCGGTGCCGGCGCCGGCCAGCACGCAGACCGGGCCGCGCGGGGCCAGCACGGCTTCGCGTTGCTCGTCGTCCAGCCCGGCGGTCAAGGGATCGGCGAGGGTCGGCATGGCGTCCATCTTGGCTTCCCATACTGACAAGTCGGTGACGAACGCGGTGCATCGCGCCCCGGCGAGTCGGCCCGCTCCTGCGCATCCCGCTGCGCGGAATGCTTCGTCGCCGGGCACCACCCCAATCGCCCACTCCTGCGCATCCCGCTGCGCGGAATGCTTCGTCGCCGGGCACCACCCCAATCGCCCACTCCTGCGCATCCCGCTGCGCGGAATGCTTCGTCGCCGGGCTACACCCCAATCGCCCACTCCTGCGCATCCCGCTGCGCGGAATGCTTCGTCGCCGGGCTACGTTATCCGGCTATGACCTCTGCCCCGCTCACCGTTTACACCACGTCGTGGTGCGGCTACTGCCACCGGCTGATGACCGTGCTCAAGTCCAACGGCATCCCCTACGAGGCGGTCGACATCGAACACGACCCCGCCGCCGCCGACTTCGTCAGCTCGGTCAACGGCGGCAACAAGACGGTTCCGACGGTGAAGTTCGCCGACGGTTCCACACTGACCAACCCCAGCGCCGCGCAGGTGAAGGCCAAGCTGGCCGAAGCCGGCAACTGACCACCGGGTCAGTCGAGCGCGGCCCAGGATTCGATGATCACCCGCGCGATCGAAATCGACCCGGGCAGAAGGAGTTTCGACTCCGAGTCGGACGACCAGTCCCCGGCCGCCAGCGCGGCGCGCACCTCGTCGCGGGTGAACCACGCCGCCTCGGCGATCTCGCCGTCGTTGAACGCGAAGTCCTGCGCCGGGTCGGCGACGGCGTGGAAGCCGACCATCAGCGAGCGCGGGAACGGCCACGGCTGGCTGCCCAGGTAGCGCACGTCGCGCACGGTCAGCCCGATCTCCTCGCGGACCTCACGGGCGACACACACCTCGAACGACTCCCCGGCCTCGACGAATCCGGCCAGCAGCGAGAACATCCGCTCCGGCCACACCGCCTGACGGGCCAGCACCGCGCGGTCGCCGCCGTCGTGCACCAGGCAGATCACCGCCGGGTCGATGCGCGGGAACTCCTCGTGCCCGGTGACCGGGTTGACCCGCGACCAGCCCGCCCGGGCCGGCCTGGTCGGCGAGCCGTCCACCGAGCTGAACCGCGACCGCTCGTGCCAGTTCAGCAGCGCGACGGCCGAGGACATCAGCTGGCTGCTGGTGTCGTCGAAGATCGGGCCGAGGCTGCGCAGGTTCACCACCTCGGCGCGCACCTCGGGATCATCCGGTGCCTGCAGCGCGCCGCGGATGGCCCACACGTGCCGGCCGTCCTCGAGGCGCCCCAAAAACACCGCCTCCGGCGGGGGCTTGTCACCCAGCTCGGCGGCGGCGCCCAGCACCACCCGGCCGTCGGCGACGAGCACCTGGTTGCGCGAGTCCACCCGCAGCAGCGCCGCGTCGGCCCAGCCCGCCGCGGCGGCCTCGACATCGGTGCGCAACTGGTCGGCCCGATCGGCGCCCACCCGCGACAGCAGCGGAACGCTGCGCAGCTGAAAGTCCGCGATCGCCATCAATGCCCCGCGCTGCGGATGTAGAGCAACCGGTCGTTGGCCTCGACCGCGTCCACCTCGGGGGCGTCGATGCGCAGCAGCCGGCCGTCGCGCACCACGCCGAGCACGATGTCGCGCAGGTGCCGGGGCGAGCCGCCGATCTCGGACTGCTCGACCTCCCGCTCGGCGATCGCCAACCCGACGTCGGGCGTCAGCAGGTCCTCGATCATCTCCACCACGCTGGGGGTGGTGGTGGCCAGGCCGAGCAGCCGGCCCGCCGTCGCCGACGACACCACCACCGAGTCCGCGCCCGACTGCTGCAGCAGGTGCTGATTCTCGGCCTCCCGGATCGAGGCGACGATCTTGGCGTGCGGCGCGATCTCGCGCGCGGTCAGCGTCACCAGCACGGCGGTGTCGTCGCGGCTGGTGGCCACGATGATGGACGCCGCGTGCTGGGCCCCGGCCAGCCGCAGCACGTCGGCCTTGGTGGCGTCGCCGTGCACGGTGACCAGGTCCGCGCTCTCGGCGTGCTCGAGGGTGCTGCGATCGGTGTCGACGACGACGACCTCGGCCTGGGTGGTCTCGTCGCCCAGGATGGCGGCGACGGCGGTTTTGCCCTTGGTGCCGTAGCCGATCACGATGGTGTGGTTGCGCACTCTGCTCCTCCAACGCTGAATCTTCCACCCTTGGCGGGACCGCTCGGAGAGCACTTCCAGCGTGGTGCCGACCAACACGGCCAAAAAGGCGATCCGCAGCGCGGTGAAGATCAGGGTGTGCACCAGGCGGGCGGTCTCGGTGTAGGGCGTGATGTCGCCGTAGCCGGTGGTCGACAGGGACACCGCGGAGAAATACACGCAGTCCAGAAAGGTCAGCGACCCGCCCCTAAGATCCCGGTAGCCGGACCGGTCGGCGTAGACGATGACGGCGGCGGCGAACAGCACCACCAGCGCGATGGCCAGGCGCCGGGTGATGACGCGGATGGGGCTGGCGTGCTCCTCGGGAATGCGCACCACGCCGACCAACTGGTGGCCGCGCTGGGCGGCCAGCGTCTGATTCAGACCGCTCAGCTTTCGCGACCTACCGTTGCGCACGGCGGTCCGTCATCGCCTTGACTGCTGCGCTCGGGACACGGGTCTTATGTAACCACGGGAACCGGTCTCCCAATACTCGGGCGGCGCGGGTCACACCGGCGCGGTCGGTGCGAGCAGACCGGCCAACTGGTCGGACGTCGGCAGCGCCTCGGGAACCACCGTGGTGCGCGCCCGCACGTAGTGGAAGGCGGTGCGCACCGACGACTCGGGCACCTTCGCCAGCGCCGCCCAGGCCAGGCGGTACACGGCGAGCTGGACGGCGGCCTGGCGCATCTCTTCCGGGCTGTCCGGTGGCGCACCGGTTTTCCAGTCCACCACGGTGGCGCCGCCGTCCGATTCGGCGAACACCGCGTCGATGCGGCCGCGGACCAGCGTGTCACCGATCGGCATTTCGAACGGCACCTCGACGGCGACGGGAGTCCTTGCAGCCCAAGGTGATTCGAGGAATGCGGCCTGCAGCTCGGCCAATTCCGCGGTGTCGCCGACGTCGGAGTCCGCCGCGCCCGGCAGGTCGCCGAGCTCGAACAGGCACTCGGCGCCGTAGAACTTTTGCACCCACGCGTGAAACGCGTTGCCCAGCAACGCATGCGGCTCCGGCCGGGACGGCAGCCGGTGCCTCAGCCGCTGCGCGGCCCGGGCCGGGTCGCGGGCCAGGCCGACCAGCGAGCTGACCGACAGCTGGCCCGGCAGGACCTGCGGCGGCGGCCCGGTCACGCGGGCCCGCTCGGCCAGCAGCGCGTCGACGTCGGCGGCCCAGCCCTCGACGTCGGCGCCCGGATCACCCGGCTCGGCCGCCATCGCCTGCCGCACCAGCGCCGCACCGCGCTCGACCTCACCGCGCCGGGACGCCAGCGGATCGGCCGGCCATACGGCCTCGACGGCGTTGTCGCGCAGCGGGTTTCGTTCGCCGTCGGCGGGCGCCGGCGCCCACTGCTCCACCGTTCCGCAGGGGTCGCCGGCCGCGGCCGAGGCGTCGATGACGTCCTTGATCTCGCAGAGGAAGTCCGACGGGCCGCGCGGTTTGATGCCGGTGGCCGCCCAGTGGTGCCCGGATACCAGCAGGGTGTCTTCGGCCCGGGTGACCGCGACGTACAACAGGCGGCGTTCCTCGTCGACGCGCCGCTGCTCGAGCTGGCGGCGGTGCTCGGAGATCTTGTCCGACAACTGCTTGCGGTTGGTGACGTCGGAGGTGTCGAGCACCGGGATGCCCAACGCGCCCGGGCGGGCGCGGTCGCCGCGCAGCAGCGGCGGCAGCTCCGCGGCGTCGGTGAGCCAGGTGGTCTTGGCGGTGGTGGAGGGAAAGACGCCGCCCGACAGGTGCGCCACCGCCACCAGCTGCCACTCCAGCCCCTTCGCCGAGTGCACGGTCAGCACCTGGACGCGGTCACGTGCGACCGCCAATGGTGCTGCCGGCAAGCCGTTTTCGACCGACTCGGCGACATCCAGGAAGGCCAGCAGACCGGCCACCGAGGCGGACGCCGACGCGTCGGTGCCGCCGGTGTCGGCGCGTTCGGCGTAGCCGGCGACGACGTCGGCGAACGCGTCCAGATGCTCGGTGCCGGCCCAGCCCGCCGCGGCCGCGGCGCGGACTTCGCAATCCAGGCCCATCACCCGGCGCACCTCGGCCACCAGGTCGCCGAGCGGGTGGTCGAGGTGGGCGCGCAGGGCGCTCAGCTCGGCGGCCAGCGCGGCGATGCGCGCATACCCCGCAGCCGAATACCCTTGGGCCGGGCCGGGATCGGCGATCGCGTCGGCCAGGCACACGGCGTCGGTTTCGACGTTGCGGGGATCGGCGGCGCTGGCGATCGCCTCGGCCGTGGCCGGCCCGCCGGCCGTCCCGGCGCCACCGAGGGCGCGGGCGCGTTGCCACAGCGCGGCCAGGTCGCGGGCGCCGAGGCGCCAGCGCGGGCCGGTGAGCACCCGCATCGCGGCCGCCCCGGCGGTCGGATCGGCGACCAGCCGCAGCATGGCCACCAGCTCGGCGACCTCGGGCACGGACAGCAACCCGGCCAGCCCGACGACCTCTACCGGGATCCCGCGGGCCCGCAGCGCGTCGGCGATGGGCGCGGCGTCGGCGTTGCGGCGCACCAGCACCGCGGCCGTGGGCGGGCTGATGCCGTCCGCCCGGGCCCGGCGGTAGTGGGCGTCGATGTGGTCGGCGATCCATTCGCGTTCGGCGACCACGTCGGGCAGCAGTGCGCAGCGCACGGTGCCCGGCGGGGCATCCGGCCGCGGGCGCAGGGCATGCACGGCCACCGAACGCCGGCGCGCCTCGGCCGAGATCGCGTTGGCCACCCGCAGCGTGCGGGGCGGATTGCGCCAGCTGGTCCGCAGCTCGAGCACCGGCGCGGGGGTGCCGTCGGACCGGGGGAAGTCGGTGGTGAACCGGGGCAGGTTGGTCGCCGAGGCGCCGCGCCAGCCGTAGATCGACTGGATGGGGTCGCCGACGGCGGTCAAGGCCAGCCCGTCGTCGACACCGCCGCCGAACAGCGCCGACAGCGCGATGCGCTGGGCGTGGCCGGTGTCCTGGTATTCGTCCAGCAGCACCACCCGGTAGCGGCCGCGCAGGTCGGCGCCGACCTGCGGGAAGGCCGCGGCCAGCCGCGCCGCGGACGCCATCTGCATGCCGAAGTCCATCACCTTGGCCGCGCGCATCCGCTCGTCGAGCGCCTCCAGCAGCGGGACCAGCTCGGCCCGCTCCGACTGGGTGCCCGACAGCCGCAGCAGCCATTGGCTGGGCCGCGGTCACGCTGGTACGGGCCGGCGGGCAGGGCATGCACGAGCCGCTCCAGTTCCAGGTGGGTCTCGCGCAGCTGGGAGGTGTCCACCAGGTGTTCGGCCAGCTGTCCCCACAGCCGCAGCACCATCGAGGTGACCGCGGCCGGCGTCTTGTCGGTCCGCAGCGGCCCGCGGTATCGGTTCACCACGTCGAAAGCCAGCTGCCACAACTCGGTTTCGCTGAGCAGCCGGGTGTCCGGCTCGACCGGCAGCAGCAGGCCGTAGTCGCGCAGCAGCGAGCCGGCGAAGGCGTGATAGGTGCTGACCACCGGGGCGGCTTCGGGGTCGACGGCACCGTGGTTCGGGCTTGCCCCGCCCAACCCGACGCCGGCCAACCGGGCCAGCCGGGAGCGGACCCGGCGCAACAGCTGGCCGGCGGCCTTGCGGGTGAACGTCAGCCCCAGCACCTGGCCGGGGTGGGCGTAGCCGTTGGCGATCAGCCACACCACCCGCGCGGCCATGGTCTCGGTCTTGCCGGCACCGGCCCCCGCGATGACGACCAGCGGCCCCGGCGGCGCGGCGATGACGGCGGCCTGCTCCTCGGTCGGCGGGAAAAGCCCGAGGGCGCAAGCTAATTCGCGGGGGCTGTAGCGGTCGCTCATCGGCCGGACCCGTCGGCGTGGGCGGGGCAGCAGGGCCGCAGCGGGCAGTGGGTGCAGCCGTCGTTGCGCCGCGCGATGAACTGCGGACCGGCCGTCGCGTCCGCCGCCCGCCGCAGCGCCTCGCGCCACTGGTCGGCGGCGGACGCCGTCAGCGGATCCTGCTCGCGCTCGACCACCCCCGATGCCGCGGTCTTGCCGACGTAAACCAGCCGCGCCCCACCGGGTTCGGCGTCGCCGCCGGCGGCACCGAGCAAGCCGTGCGCCACCGCCAGCTGATACAACGCCAGCTGCGCGTGTTGCTGGGCGTCGTCCTTGCTGACCGGGGTCTTGCCGGTTTTGACGTCGACGATCACCAGCCGACCGGCGGCGTCGCGCTCCACCCGGTCCACCCGGCCGCGCAGCCGGACCTCGCGGCCGTCCCCGGTGGACAGCGTGCCGTCGATCTCGACCTCGACGCCGACCTCGGTCAGCGCGCCGCGGGTGTTCGCCCGCCACTGCGCGAACGCCTCCAGCATCGCGCGGTGGCGGGCCAGCTCGTTGTCCGAATGCCATTGCGCGGCAAAGGGTAAGTGCCGCCAGGCGCGGTCCAGCTCGGCCACCAGTTCGGCCGGGCTGCGGTGCGGTTGGGCGATCAGGGCGTGCACCACCGAACCGATGGCCGAGCGCAGGTCGCGCGGGTCGGTGCCGCCGTGCCGTTCGGCCAGCCAGCGCAGCGGGCAGTCGGTGAGCGTCTGCATGGTCGACGGTGTCAAGGTGACGACGTCTCCACCGCCGCGCAGCGGTTCGGCGGTGCTGACCGGGATCAGGCCGTGCCAGCTGGCCGGGTCGGCGCCGGGCACCCCGGCTTGGGCCAGCCGGGCCAATTGCGTTGCCGCGCAACGACGGTCGAGCTCGTCCACGGCGCCGTCCGGCGCGCACACCACCCCGCGCAGCCGCCCCACCAGCGCGGCCGCCGACAACACCCGCGGGGCCGAAACAGGCTGCAAGGCAGCGGTTTCGACGTCTTCGCCGGCCCACTGCGCGATTTCGTAGCAGAACGGCGACGGCAGCGCGGCCTCGTGATCCGACCCGTCGGTGTCGCTGTCCACCGCCGTCACCAGCAGCCGCTGCCGGGCCCGGCCCATGGCCGCCACCAGCAACCTGCGCTCCTCGGCCAGCAGCGGCGCCCGCACGGACGCGTCGGCGCTGACCCCGTCCAGCACGTCCAGCAGCCGCTGGGTTCCCAGCACCCCGCCGCGCGGAACGGTGTTGGGCCACAACCCGTCCTGCAGCCCGGCGATCACCACGAAATCCCATTCGCGGCCCAGCGCGGCGTGCGCGCTGAGCACGCTGACCTGCTCGGCGGTGGCCACCGGCACGGGGCCGGCGCCGGGCAGCTGCAGCGCGGCGACGTGCTCGACCAGCCCGCGCAGCGACGCGCCCGAGGTGCGCGACACGTAGTCGTCGGTGATGTCGAACAGCGCGGTCACCGAGTCGAGGTCCCGGCCGGCCTGGACGGCGGCGGGGCCGCCGCGCTCGCTGACCGACAGCCAGCGGCGCTGCAGCCCCGACCGGTGCCAGGCGGCCCACAGGATGTAGCGCGGGTCCTGACCGTCGCGGTGGCAGCGCCCGGCCGCGTCCAGCACCGCGCGAACCCGGCGCAGCGCCCGGAACAGTGCACCGGGCGGCGGCGCGGTACCGGTGAGCGCCTCGACCAACAGCTCGGCGAAATCACCGGGCGGGCGTCCGGCGTTGGCGCGCTGCAGGTTTCGCCGCAGCTGCCGCAGCGACACCGGGTCGACGCGGCCGATCGGGCCGGTCAGCAACGCCAGTGCCCGCTGCCCGTCCAGGCCGTCGGCGGTGGCCAGCAGCACGGTCAGCAGCGCGCGCACCGCCGGCTGCTCGGCCAACGGCCCGCTCGCCGCCGGCGCGGTCACCGGCACCCGGCGGCGGCCAGCGCCCGCGGCAACCGCGCGCCGGCCCGCGGCACCGAACGCACGATCACCGCCATCTGCGACCAGGGCACGCCGTCGACCAGGTGGGCGCGCCGCAGCGCGTCGGCGATGGCGGCCGCCTCGGCGTGCGCGGACGCGGCCAGCCGCACCGCGACCGAGCCTCCCCCGGTCCGGCGCCCTCGATGCGGCGGCCGGCGCTGCTGCCGGGCAGCCGGCCCGCGACGCCGCTCACCGCGCGCGCGACGGCCGGGGCGCAGCGGTGCGACGTGGTCAGCGTCACCGCCGGCGCCGCGCCGTCGAGCAGCGAGCCGGGATCGCCACCGCGGAAGCCGAACACCGCCTGGTTGGGGTCCCCGGCGATCAGCGCCAGATCGGCGCCCGCGGCCAGCACCCGCACCAGCCGCGCGGCCTGCGGATCCAGCTGCTGGGCGTCGTCGACCAACAGCACCCGGATCCGGCCACGCTCGGCGGCCAGCAGCTCGGCGTCGACAGCGAAGGCCTCCAGCGCCGCACCCACCAGTTCGGCGGCACCCAGCGCGGGCGTCGTCGCCTCCGGGGCGGCCGTGCCCACCGCCGCGCGCAGCAACATCACCTGTTCGTACTGGCGCGCGAACTGACCGGCGGCCACCCATTCCGGCCGTCGGCAGCGCCGGCCGAGCCGCTCCAATGCCTGAGGGTCGACACCGCGTTCGGCGCAGCGCGCCAACAGGTTTCGCAGTTCGGTGGCGAATCCCGCGGTGCTCAGCGCCGGACGCAGCGCGGCCGGCCAGGCCGTCGCCGCGCGCGGGCCGTCGGCCAGATCCCCGGCCAGCAGTTCCCGGATGATCGCGTCCTGTTCGGCGCTGGTGACCAGCCGCGGCGGCGCCTCGCCGGCGCGCTCGGCGGCGCGGCGCAACACCGCGTACGCGTAACCGTGCACGGTGCGCACCAACGGTTCGCGGACGGCCGGGCCGGCGCCCGCCGACCGCAACAGCGCCGTCGTCAAGGCGCTGCGCTCGGCCATCGGGAGCCGGCCGGAACCGGTGAGCAGCAGCACCGATTCCGGGTTGACGCCGGCCTCGATCTGGGCGACCGCAGCGTCGACGAGCAGGCTGCTCTTGCCGGTGCCCGGCCCGCCGAGCACCCGGACGGTCCCGCGGGCACCGGGCGCCAGCACGGCGCCCGCCTGCGCATCCCAGGTGAATGACATGGCTGCATGCAATCACCGGGGTGTGACAAGCGAGCGTGACCTGCACCGACACCACCTCCCTACCCTGGAAGGCGGCGCAGCGCGAACAATGGTGCTTCAACAACCGAAGGAGGGGTCCAGGACCATGAAGGACGAACGCGGCTTTCCCATCGACGAGCCGCCTGAAGGCGACGTCGCCGAGCAACAGCGGCCCGTCGATACCGACGACGAGACCGGCCTGGACACCGAGTACGTGAGTGCGGGCGATCGCGAGGCCAACGAGGCCGACGTGATCGACCAGGCCTACATCGTCTCCACCGAGGACGAGTGGGATGACGACCGCTGAGCGCGGCACCGGGGCGGGCCGCCCGCGCACCGCGACCGCGGCGGCTGGCACCATCGACGGGTGACCGCGACATTGCATGTGCACCGCTACGGCCCGCCCGGTCCGGCGCGGATCCTGGCGCTGCACGGGTTGACCGGGCACGGGCAGCGCTGGCAGCACCTGGCCGGCCTGCTGCCCGAATTCGCTTGGGCCGCACCGGATCTGGTGG
The DNA here is from genome assembly GCF_000523975.1 of Mycobacterium sp. MAC_080597_8934. Taxonomy (NCBI): domain Bacteria; kingdom Bacillati; phylum Actinomycetota; class Actinomycetes; order Mycobacteriales; family Mycobacteriaceae; genus Mycobacterium; species Mycobacterium sp. MAC_080597_8934. Next base: position 164,736 of record NZ_JAOS01000028.1, read on the forward strand.
GCCATGGCCGGTCCAGCTGGTCGGCGCCGTGGACCATCGACGCCAACATCTCGGCGCTGGCAGACCTGCTCGACGCGCAGGCCGGCGCGCCGGTGCTGGTGGTCGGCCACTCCTTCGGGGCCGGGCTGGCGATGCACCTGGCCGCCGTGCGCCCGGACCGGGTGGCGGGGCTGCTGCTGCTGGACCCGGCGATCGGGCTGGACGGCGCCTGGATGCGCGAGATCGCCGAGGCGATGCTGGCCTCGCCGGACTATCCCGACGCCGAGGAGGCGCGGCTGGAGAAGCTGCACGGCTCGTGGTCGGATGTCGAGCCCGCGCTGTTGGACGCCGAGATCGACGAGCACCTGATCGAGCTGCCCAACGGGCGGTACGGCTGGCGGGTGTGTCTGCCGGCGATGATGTCGTACTGGAGCGAGTTGGCCCGCGACCCGGTGCTGCCGCCGGCGCAGACGGCGACGATCCTGGTGCGCGCCAAGCGAACCGCGCCGCCGTACGTCGGCGACGAACTCATCGCGGCGCTGCAGGACCGGCTGGGATCGCGGTTCCGGCTGCTGGATTTCGACTGCAACCACATGGTGCCCTACGCCAAGCCCGACGACGTCGCCGCGCTGGCTCGCGAGCTGCTCAAGGCGCGCTGACGTGGCGCCGGTGACCGACGAGCAGGTGGAGCGGGTGCGGGCGCTGGTCGCGGCCATCCCGCCCGGCAGGGTCGCCACCTACGGCGACATCGCCGCTGTCGCAGGGCTTTCCAGTGCCCGCATCGTCGGCTGGATCATGCGGACCGACTCCTCCGACCTGCCGTGGCACCGGGTGATCACCGCCTCCGGGCGCCCGGCGCGGCACCTGCGGACCCGGCAGCTGGAACTGCTGCGCGCCGAAGGCGTGCTGGCCACCGACGGCAGGATCCCGCTGCCCGAGGTCCGGCACCGGTTCGGCGCTTAGAGCACCAGCCGGACCAGCGCCGCGGTGCGGGCCAGCCCCGGAAACGCCTCGGCGGTAGACCTGGGGTGCAGCGCGTGCACGGCCAGCCGAAACATCAACGCGCGCAACAACATCTGCGGCCACTCCGGCAGGGCGTTCCAGCGTTCGATGAGTCCGTCGTCGGCCTCCCCCCAGGACAACGCGTCGATGACCACCACTCCGGCCGCCCACGACGCGGGCCGCCAGTAGGGGGTGATGTCGGTGATCCCCGGCGCCGCCGAACCCACGAAAAGCACTGTGCCGTAAAGGTCGCCGTGCACCAGCTGGTTGGGGCTCTTGGTGGGCTTGCGCAGCGTGGCGAGCTGGTTGAGCAGCTCCACCGATCGCTGGGCGTCCGCCGTCGCGGGGGCCACCCGCGCCCCCGGCGGCACCGAGGCCAGCGGCCGTTCCTCCCAGGCGGCGCGGTCGGCGGCGATGAAGATGTCCACGTCGCCCCAGGGCGCCGTGGGCCCCTGGGTCAGGAAGCGGGGCCGCTCGAGTTTGCCCGTCGCCTCGTGCAGGCGCACCGCCGCCGAGACGACTTCGTCGTGCCGGGGCTCCGGCGTCCCCGCGACGAAGGTGTCGGCGCGCCACCCGGACACCACGTAGCGGCCGTCGGTGGAACGGACCGGGCGGGCCAGCCGCACCCCGTCGACGAACAGCGTCTCGCGGACCCGGGCGGACCAGGCCGCGCGCGCGTTGTCGGCCACCAGTGACAGGACGACTTCGCCGCACCGCCAGCCGCCCTCCCAGCTGGCACCCAGATAGACGGGTTTAACGCCGGCCAAACCGAACGCCGACAACACATGATCCGGCGGTGGCTCGACTGTCACACCGGTACTCTAAACGAGTCCAACAAGCGGGTTGGTCAGTACAGGATCATGTCGGGCTGCATCTGTTGCGCCCAGGCCACGATCCCGCCCTGCAGATGCACCGCGTCGCTGAATCCGGCCTGGCGCACCACCGCCAACGCCTGGGCCGACCGCACCCCGGTCTTGCAGTACAGCACCGGCATGCGGTCGGCCGGCAGCTTTGCCAGGCCCTCCCCGGAGTTGATCGACGACTGCGGGATCAGCTGCGCGCCGTCGAGGTGCACGATGTCGAACTCCACCGGTTCGCGCACGTCGATCAGCGCCAGCTTGGCGCCGGAGTCCAGCAGCTCGCGCAGCTGCCGCGGGGTGATGGCCGCCTCGGCCCCGCCGGTGGCGGCGTCGGTGGAGGCGGCCGGCGCGGCGCCGCACAGCTGCTCGTAGTCGACCAGCGTGGTGATGGCGGGCCGCGACGCGTCGCAGGGGTCGCGGCGGATCGCGATGGTGCGATAGCTCATCTCGAGCGCGTCGTAGATCATCAACCGGCCCAGCAGGGATTCGCCGATCCCGGTGATGAGTTTGATCACCTCGGTGCTCATCACCGAGGCGATGGAGGCGCAGACGACGCCCAGCACCCCGCCCTCGGCGCAGGACGGGACCGCGCCGGGCGGCGGGGGTTCGGGGTAGAGGTCGCGGTAGTTGAGTCCGCGGCCGTCCGGGGCGTCCTCCCAGCACACCGAGACCTGGCCCTCGAACCGGTAGATGGACCCCCACACGTACGGCTTGCCGGCCAGCACCGCCGCATCGTTGATCAGGTAGCGGGTGGCGAAGTTGTCGGTGCCGTCGACGATCAGGTCGTAGTGGCCGAACAGCTCGACGGCGTTGGACGCGTCCAGCCGGAACTCGTGCAGCCGCACGTCGACCAGCGGGTTGATCGCGGCGATCGAGTCGCGCGCCGAGGCGGCCTTGGACCGCCCGACGTCGGCCACCCCGTGAATGATCTGGCGCTGCAGGTTGGACTCCTCGACCGCGTCGAACTCGACGATGCCGATGGTGCCCACCCCCGCCGCGGCCAGGTAGAGCAGCGTCGGCGCGCCCAGCCCGCCGGCCCCGATCACCAGCACCCGGGCGTTCTTGAGCCGCTTCTGCCCGTCGACGCCGAGGCCGGGGATGATCAGCTGCCGGCTGTAGCGGGCCATCTCGTCGGCGGTCAGCTGGTCTGCGGGCGCCACCAGCGGCGGCAGCGGCGTGGACACGGGAAACGTCTCCTGCAGGTCGGTCGGCTCAGCGATTCGAGCCGTCTACCACCATCACAGCAGCCCGCCCACGGCGCGGCAACGAGGCCGCTAGGCGATCGGGTACGGCCAGGGATTGAAGCGGCAGGTCTTGCCGTCGGCCTTGACGACGTCGGGGTCGAACTGGGCGGCGTCGTTGTTGGACGTGGAGAACGTCTGCTGCATCATCACCGGCGCCAGCGCGCCCTGCTGTTCGCACGGCTCGTGGTGCAGGTAGCCGATGGCGTGGCCGACCTCGTGGTTGATCACGTATTGGCGGTAGGAGCCGACGTCCCCTTCGAACGGCACCGCGCCGCGCACCCAACGCGCCTCGTTGATGAAGACCCGCGCCTCCCGGTTGGCCCCGAATACCGGGTTGTAACAAGAGGTTTCGAGCCGGAATTCGTAGCCGCAGCCCTCGCGGACCGTCACCGGCGACACCAGCGAAATGCGAAAGTCCGGCTTGGCGCCGGCGGTCGCGTCGACCCGGATGAACGCGAACTGCGGGTTGTGCGTCCAGCCCTTCGGGTTGGCCAGCGTCTGGTCGACCATCTGAGCGAACGCGTCGTCGCCGCCGAACATGGTCGGGTCGATGCCGTTCTCCACCTCGACGCTGTACTTGAACACCTTGGCGGTGCCCTGACCGATCTGCGGTGTGACGCCGGGCACCACGTGCCAGGTCTTGTCGCCGGCTTCGGTGAACGGGCCGCCGTCGGGCAATGTGCCGGCCGGCAGGTTGGCGTCGAACGCGGCGAGCCCGCGCGGCGGGGCGTCGATGATCGTGGTGCCCACCGCGCCGATCGCGGTCGGGCTCTGGATCGGCTGGCTGGCGGTCGGTTTCGGCGAGCTGGTGCCCGTCACGGTCTGGTAGATGACGACGGCGGTGAGCACCACCAGCGCGGGCAGGGCGTATGCGCGCCAGCCGTAGGTGGAGACGAACCGCCCCAGCCAGGTCTGTTTGCGCCACTGCCGCGGCCGTTCCCGGTCTGCGCGGGTCCGCCCGGCTTCCCGGGCCAGCGGGTCGCGAAGCGCGCGCAACGGTTCGCGCCACTCGTCGCGCAGCACCGGCACACGACCCGTGCTGCGCGGGGGCCGCTGCGACGTCATTTTCCCAGGATTACACAGCCGCCCGGCCGCGCCGTCGGTGGCGCGCCCGAATCGGCCGCCGGACACCGCTTCTGCCAGCGACGACGACGTCGATGACGGTCGCATCAACCCCGCGGGTAGTAAGGTCTGTGCAACGAGCTGCGAGCGGCTGGCCCCGGTTTACCGACGGCCGGCCCTGGGCGATCAGGTGACGATCAGATGAGGACTCGATGAGCGAACTCGCCAAGATGCCGGCACGGCGTGCCGTCAAATCGGCTGACCGCGGTCGGCCGACGGACGGCGCCGCGGCTTCCAACCGGCGAGGCAACCGGTTGCCCCGCGACGAGCGGCGCGGCCAGCTGCTCGTCGTCGCCAGTGACGTGTTCGTCGACCGCGGCTACCACGCGGCCGGCATGGACGAGATCGCCGACCGGGCCGGGGTCAGCAAACCCGTTCTGTACCAACACTTTACGAGCAAGCTCGAGCTGTACCTCGCGGTGCTGGCCCGGCACGTGGAGAACCTGGTCTCCGGCGTGCAGCAGGCCCTGAGCACCACCAAGGACAACCGGCGGCGGTTGCACGCCGCGGTGCAAGCGTTTTTCGACTTCATCGAGCACGACAGCCAGGGCTACCGGCTGATCTTCGAGAACGACTACGTCACCGAACCCGAAGTGGCCGCCCAGGTGCGGGTGGCCACCGAATCCTGCATCGACGCGGTCTACGCGTTGATCAGTGAGGACTCCGGGCTGGACCCACACCGGGCGCGGATGATCGCGGTCGGACTGGTCGGCATCAGCGTCGACTGCGCCCGCTATTGGCTTGACTCCGACCGCCCGATCTCCAAGGCCGACGCCGTGGAGGGCACCGTCGCGTTCGCCTGGGGCGGGCTGTCACACGTGCCGCTCACCCGCTCGTAGGCGTGCCCTCAACGCCCCTTGCCGGCGTGCTTGCCGACCACCTCGGCGCCCACCCCGAAGCCGACTCGGCGCACGTCGGCGATGCCGATCTCGACGTAGGCGATCTTGGAGGTGTGCACCAGGAAGCGGCGGCCCCGCTCGTCGCTGAGGCGCAGCAGGTCCGACCCGTCGCTCAGCGCGGCGCTGACCAGTTCTTCGACTTCGTCGGGTGTCTGGGTGCTGGTCAGGACCAGCTCGCGTGGACTATCCGTGATACCGATCTTGACCTCCACGGTCACCCCTTCCGTAGGTATTCGAAGTCTGTCGCCGACATTGCCGTCGCGCCCCGTCAGCAGCAGGCTAGTAGACGCGGCCGGACCCCACCCGAGACAGTCCCACACTTCGCGGTCAGCGAAACTGCGGTCGCGGTGCGATAACGATTCGCTTGCAGGTTGTCTCGGGCACCCGTGCGATACCCGATCCGTGTTGTCACATGGCTAACTTCGGCCCCATGGGTACCACACTGCCGCACCTCGACGACCGGATCCGGGGTTACCCGGACGACGACGCTGACGACGCCTGCGACACCGACCCCTACCTGAACGCCGACTACAACTGGACCGGCTGGCCCGCCGACTCGCGCTGGCGGCCGGCCACCGCGATCGTCGGCGCCGTGGTGGCACTGGGCGCCATCGCCACCGCCGTCATCATCAACAGCGGGGACAGCGCGTCCACCAAGGCCACGGTGGGGGCGTCGGCCCCGCACTCGGTGACCTCGGCGCCCGCGACCACCAAGGCGTCCGTCCCGCCCAGCGCCTCCCCCAGCCCGTCGCGCCCGCTGCCGGCCGAGACGTTCACCACGGTCACCTCACCCAGCGCGGCGCCCAGCGTCGCGCCCAGCCTGACCCCCGGCGTCGCCCCGGCCCAAATCCCCACGGCCGCACCGCCTCTGGCGGCGGCGCCGACGGTCACGGTGGATCCGCGCACCGTCGTCTACAGCGTGAGCGGAAGCAAGCAGCTGCTGGATTTGGTCAACGTCGTCTACACCGACGCGCACGGGGTGCCGCAGACCGAGTTCAACGTGTCGCTGCCGTGGTCGAAAGTGGTGGTGCTGGAACCCGGCGTGCAGACCGAATCCGTGGTGGCGACCAGCTTCTACGGCCGGCTCAGCTGCTCGATCTTCAACGCCGCCGGCCAGCGGGTGGTCGCCTCGGCCAACGCCTCGAACATGGCGACCTGCGCCCGCTGAGCCCCAGGGCGGCGCCGCCGTTCAGCCCAGGCCCAGTTCCCGCATGCGCCGCTCGTGGGTCTGCTGCAGCCGGTCGAAGAACGCGTTGAGCTGGCCCAGCCCGCCGGCGCCGGACACCACCAGATCGACCAGCTCGTCGTGGTCGGCCAGCAGGTACTGCGCCTGGGTGATCGCCTCGCCCAACAGGCGGCGCGCCCACAGCGCCAGCCGGCTGCGCTGCTTGCTGCTGGAGGTGACGGCGGCGCGCACCTCGGCGACGACGAACTGCGAGTGCCCGGTCTCCGCCAGCGCGGCGCGCACCACGTCGGCGACCTCGTCGGGCAGCCCGTCGGCGATCTCCAGGTACAGGTCGGCGGCCAACGCGTCGCCGACGTAGGTCTTGACCAGCGCCTCCAGCCAGGTGCTGGGCATCGTCAGCCGGTGGTAGTTCTCCAGCGCCGAGACGTACTTCGACATCGCCGACACCACGTCGACGCCCCGGCTCTCCAGCGCGTCGCGCAGCTGCTCGTAGTGCTGCATCTCGGCGGCGGCCATGCTCGCCATCGAGATCCGTCCGCGCAGGTCGGGAGCCATCTTGGCCTCGTCGGTGAGCCGGTAGAACGCGGCGATCTCGCCGTAGGCCAGCACCGCGAACAGCTCGTTGACGCCCGGGTGGTCGGCCGACAGTCGGGGGGCGGGTGAATCGGCTGCTCGGTCGGCTTCTCTGGCTGCTTCGGAGGACTGGCAAGAGGACCGGGTCATGGCAACACTGTAGTCGGCTGACTTAGCGCAAAATGGGAGCCAGCTGTCGACCGGCTATCATGTAGGTAGATGGCGGTTGTATTTGTCTTCTATTGCCACCATCGGGGAAATGTGCGTGCACAGTTGGCCCGCCCGGACTGGGTTCCTCCAGCCCGAGCCGGAGCCGGCGACTCGGCGACGTATTCGGAGTCGGAACTGGTGCGCGCGTGACCGCAACAGAAAAACACCGACACAATCCGATACGTCACCGAGAGGCTATCTACCCACGCATGACCACACCCTCCAGCACAACTGAACTCACTTTTGCTCAACTCGGCGTCCGCGACGAAATCGTGCGCGCGCTCGACGAAAAAGGGATTCAACACCCTTTTGCGATCCAAGAACTGACCCTGCCGCTGGCGCTGGCCGGCGACGACCTGATCGGCCAGGCCCGCACCGGCATGGGCAAGACCTTCGCCTTCGGGGTGCCGCTGCTGCAGCGCATCACGGCCGGCACCGCCCCGCGGGCGCTGAACGGCACCCCGCGCGCGCTGGTCGTGGTGCCCACCCGCGAGCTGTGCCTGCAGGTGACCGATGACCTCACGCTGGCGGCCAAGCACCTGACCGCCGACGGCGGCCGCCCGTTGTCGGTGGTGCCCATCTACGGCGGCCGCCCCTACGAACCGCAGATCGACGCGCTGCGCGCCGGCGCCGACGTCGTGGTGGGCACCCCGGGCCGGCTGCTCGACCTTGCGCAGCAGGGCCACCTGCAGCTGGGCGGGCTGTCCGTGCTGGTGCTCGACGAGGCCGACGAGATGCTCGACCTGGGCTTCCTGCCCGACATCGAGCGCATCCTGCGGCAGATCCCCGACGACCGGCAGTCGATGCTGTTCTCGGCGACCATGCCGGACCCGATCATCACGCTGGCCCGCACGTTCATGAGCCAGCCCACCCACATCCGGGCCGAGGCGCCGCATTCGGCGGCCACCCACGACACCACGGTTCAGTACGTCTACCGGGCGCACGCCCTGGACAAGGTGGAGCTGGTCAGCCGGGTGCTGCAGGCCGAGAGCCGCGGCGCCACGATGATCTTCACCCGCACCAAGCGCACCGCGCAGAAGGTCGCCGACGAGCTGGCCGAACGCGGCTTCAAGGTCGGTGCGGTGCACGGGGACCTGGGGCAGGTGGCACGGGAGAAGGCGCTCAAGGCCTTTCGGACCGGCGACATCGACGTGCTGGTGGCCACCGACGTGGCGGCCCGGGGCATCGACATCGACGACGTCACGCATGTCATCAACTACCAGATTCCCGAGGACGAGCAGGCCTACGTGCACCGCATCGGCCGCACCGGCCGCGCCGGCAAGGCCGGGGTCGCGGTCACCCTGGTGGACTGGGACGAGCTGGCCCGCTGGGCGCTGATCGACAAGGCGCTGGGGCTGGACGTTCCCGAGCCCGCCGAGACCTACTCCAATTCGCCGCACCTGTACGAAGAGCTGGGCATCCCGGCCGGTGCCGGGGGCCGGGTGGGCGCCGCCCGCAAGCCGCAGGGCCCGCGCCGCAGCGCCGAGCGGGCGACCGGAAAGCCGGATCAGAAGTCGGAGACAGCCACGCGGCGCTCGGGCACCCGGCGCCGACGCACCCGCGGCGGCCAGCCGGTCAGCGGGCACCCGTCGGGCAACGGAGCCGCGAGCAGCAACGGCGAGGCGGCCGCGGACGCACCGGCCGGCTCCCCGCCGGGCAACCCCGGCTCCAGCCGGCGCCGACGCCGGCGTCGCAAGCCCGCGGACGCCACCGCGCAGAGCAACTAACGCCCCGGCGCCGACGCATGGTCAGACCCGAGCGGCGGACCAGGGGCGACATCGTGGCCGCCGCGACCATCGCCGTCGTCGTCGCCGCGACCGCCGCGCTGATCTGGTGGACCAGCGACGCCCGGGCAACCGTCAGCCGCCCGGCGGCCGTGCCGGCGCCCAACCCGAGCCCCGCCCGGCAAGTGCCGGCCAGCCTCAAACAGCTGTGGACCGCGGCCAGCCCGGCCACCACCGAGCCGGTGGTGGTGGGTGGGGTGGTCGCCACCGGTGCGGGCCGGCGGATCGACGGCCGCGACCCCGCGACCGGGCAGTCCCGCTGGAGCTATGCCCGCGACACCGACCTGTGCGGACTGTCCTGGATGTACCGCTACGCCGTCGGGGTGTACCGCGATGACCGTGGCTGCGGCCAGGTGAGCACCCTCGACGGTTCCACCGGCCGCCGCGGGCCGGCCCGCAGCGGCTACGCCGACCCGCGGGTGCGGCTGTCCTCCGACGGCATGACCGTGCTGTCGGTCGGCGACACCCGGCTGGAGCTGTGGCGCTCGGACATGGTGCGGATGCTCACCTACGGCGAGACCGACGCCCGGGTGAAGCCGTCGGCGCGCGGACTGCACTCGGGCTGCCGGCTGATCTCGGCCGCGGCCAGCTCGTCGGCGGTCTCGGTGCTGGAGAGCTGTGCGAATCAGGCCGACCTGCGGCTGGTGCTGCTGCGGCCCGGCAAGGACGACGACGAGCCCCAGCAACACATCGTGGCCGAGCCGGGCATCGCACCGGATTCGGGCGCCCGGGTGCTGGCCGTCCGGGAGGCCACCACCGCGGTGTATCTGCCGGCGCCGCGGCCGCGGGTCGACGTGATCGACGAAACCGGGACGACCGTGTCGAGCACGCCGCTGCCCAGACCGCCGTCGCCGTCGGCGGCGGTCTCGCACGCGGGCAGCGTGATGACCTGGTGGACCGGCGATTCGCTGATGGTCTTCGACGTCAACACCTTGGCGCTGCGCTACACCATCGCCGCCGGGGACAAGACCGCGCCGCTGGGGCCGGGGGCGATGATGGCGGGCCGGTTGCTGGTGCCCGTCACCGGGGCGATCGGCGTCTACGACCCGATCAACGGCGCCAGCGAACGCTACATTCCGGTGGACCGGGCGACCGGCGGCGCGCCACCCGGGGCCGCGGTGGTGCCGGCCGTGTCCGGGTCGCGGGTGTTCGAGCAGCGCGGCGACACCGTGGTCGCGCTGGGCTGATCGCGATCTGGGCCGTCGCTTCGGTTCGGGCCGTCGCTTCGGTTCGGGCCGTCGAGTGTGAATCGTTGGCCTTGCGTGTGTATCTGCGGCGGCGACACGCCGAGCGGGCTCGCCGTCAGCGCACACTCAAAGCCCAGCGACTCGGCCGCGCGCCGAGGCTAGACCTCGACGGTGAACGTGGGCAGCGGCTTGCCGGACTTCCAGTGCTTGAGCAGCGCCGCGGCCAGTTCGCCGTAGGCCGCCGCGCCCTTGTTCTTGCGGCCGGCCATCACCGACGACCCCGAGGCGCTGGCCTCGGCGAACCGCACGGTGCGCGGAATCGGCGGGGCCAGCACCGGCAGGCTGTAGCGGTCGGCGACGTCGACGAGCACGTCGCGGGTGTGCGTGGTGCGCGAGTCGTACAGCGTCGGCAGGGCGCCCAGCAGCCGCAGGTCCGGGTTGGTGATCTGCTGAACGTCGGCCACCGTGCGCAGGAACTGCCCCACCCCGCGATGCGCCAGCGTCTCGCACTGCAGCGGCACGATGACCTCGTCGGCGGCGGTCAGCCCGTTGAGGGTCAACACCCCCAGCGACGGCGGACAGTCGACGATCACCACGTCGAACCGGTCGGCGAGTTTGGCCAGCGCCCGCTTGAGCGCGTACTCGCGCCCGGCCCGCATCAGCAGCATCGCTTCGGCCCCGGCCAGGTCGATGTTGGCCGGCAGCAGCGTCATTCCCTCCGCGGTGTCCACCAGCGCGGCGTTGGGCTCGACCTCGCCGAGCAGCACCTCGTGCACGGACACCGGCAGCTTGTCGGGATCGTGGCCCAGCGAGAAGGTCAGGCAACCCTGCGGGTCGAGGTCGACCAGCAGCACCCGCTTGCCCTCGTCGACCATCGCCGCGCCCAGCGAGGCGACCGTCGTCGTCTTGGCTACGCCGCCCTTCTGGTTGGCCACCGCCAGTACCCGGGTCTTACTCACCAGCGCCCGCCCCTTTTCATCGCCGCGCGTTTACAGTGCCATCCTGGCATGTTCGCCCGCCAGACGCTTGGGCCCAGCGGCCCCAGCATGTCGTCCGGCAGAATCACTGCACATGGGCTTGCACAACCACCGTCTGGTGCTGCTGCGCCACGGCGAGACCGAGTGGTCGAAAACGGGTCGGCACACCGGCCGCACCGAGGTGGAGCTGACCGAGGCCGGCCGGACGCAGGCCGAGCGCGCCGGCCGGGCGCTGAGCGAGCTGAAACTCGTTGAGCCACTGGTGATCAGCAGCCCGCGGCAACGCTCGCTGGCCACCGCGGAGCTGGCCGGGCTGAACGTCGACGAGGTGTCCGAGCAGCTCGCGGAATGGGATTACGGCTCCTACGAGGGCCTGACCACTGAGCAGATCCGCCAGTCGGTGCCCGACTGGCTGGTGTGGACGCACGGCTGTCCGGGCGGCGAGAGCGTCGCGCAGGTCAGCGCGCGCGCCGATGCGGCCGTCACCGCGGCGCTGCGGCAGATGGAGTCGCGCGACGTGGTCTTCGTCAGCCACGGCCACTTCTGCAGGGCGGTGATGACACGCTGGGTGGAATTGCCGCTCGCCGAAGGCAGCCGCTTCGCCATGATCACCGCGTCGATCGCGGTCTGCGGATTCGAGCACGGGGTGCGGCAACTGCGGGCGCTCGGGTTGACGTGAACGACGAACCGACGTTCGCGCTGTGCGGGCCGACGCAAACCCTGGTCGCCGACGGCGTGCGGCGAAGCTACCGCGACGTGGCCGCCGCGCAGGCCGCGCTGCGCTCCCAAGAAGTGTCAATTGTGTTGGGCGCGTTGCCTTTCGACGTGCGCCGACCGGCCGCCCTGCTGACCCCGGATACCGTGAGCGTCAGCGACGGCCCACCGGACTGGCCGGCCCGGAAGCTGCCGTCGGTGCGGGTTGCCGCCGCCCTCCCCCCGCCGATCGACTACCGGGACCGGATCTGCCGGGCCCGCGAGCAGCTCGCCGCAACCGACAACCCGCTGCACAAGGTGGTCCTGGCCCGCGCCCTGCACCTGGTCGCCGACGCCCCGCTGGATGCCCGCACCATCCTGCGCCGGCTGATCGCCGCAGACCCGGGCGCGTACGGCTATCTCGTCGACCTCAGCGCCGCCGGCGACGACCATGCGGGCGTGGCGCTGGTGGGCGCCAGCCCCGAGCTTCTGGTGGCGCGCACCGGCGACCGGGTCGAGTGCCGGCCGTTCGCCGGGTCGGCCCCGCGTGCCGCCGATCCGGACACCGACGCGGCCAACGGTGCCGCGCTGGCGTCGTCGGCCAAGAACCGCCACGAGCATCAGCTGGTGATCGAGACCATCAGGGCCGCCTTGGAGCCGCTGTGCGACGACCTGTCCATCGCGGCCGAACCGCAGCTGAGCCGCACCGCCACCGTGTGGCACCTGTGCACGCCGATCAGCGGGCGGCTGCGCGATAGGTCAACCACTGCAATCGATTTGGCGCTGGCGCTGCACCCCACACCGGCGGTCGGCGGGGTGCCGACCGACGCCGCCGTCGAGCTGATCGCCGACCTGGAGGGCGACCGCGGCTTCTACGCCGGCGCGGTGGGATGGTGTGACGCCCGCGGCGACGGCCGCTGGGTGGTGTCCATCCGCTGCGCGCAGTTGTCGGCCGACCGGCGCAGCGCGCTGGCGCGGGCCGGCGGCGGTATCGTCGCCGAATCCGATCCCGACGACGAAGTCGCGGAAACCACAACGAAATTCGCCACCATACTCAACGCCCTGGACGTCCGATGAGCCACCAAATCCGCCGCGCCGCACCGCACGACGCCGCCGCCATCACCGAAATGATCCATGCGCTGGCCGAATTCGAGCGCGCCGCCGATCAGTGCACCGTCACCGAAACACGGCTCGCCGCAGCGCTTTTCGATGCGGCCCCGACGGTTCACGGGCATGTGGCCGAGGTGGACGGCACGGTCGCGGGGATGGCGCTGTGGTTCGTCAACTTCTCCACCTGGGACGGCGTGGCGGGGATCTATCTGGAAGATCTGTTCGTACGACCGGGGTTTCGCCGCCGCGGACTGGCCCGGGCATTGCTGGCTGCGCTGGCCGCCGAGTGCGTGCGACGGGGCTACACGCGGCTGAGTTGGGCGGTGTTGAACTGGAACACCGACGCCATCGCCCTCTACGACGGGATCGGCGCCCGGCCGCAGCGGGAATGGACCACCTACCGGCTGTCCGGGCCGCGGTTGGCGGAGCTGGCGGAGTCGTCCTGACCGCCGGCGGCCCAGCGCACCGCGGCCGGACTGAACAGCAAGCCCAGCACGACCAGGGCCACCGCGCCGGCCGGGATCCCGAAGCCGGGCCGATGCGACCCCACCGCCAGATACCAGGCGACCGGCAACAACAGCAGCTGGGTGATCACCGCCAGCCCGCGGCCCCACCGCTTGCCGCGGGTCAACGCGCGCCCCGCGCCGATCACCGCGGCGCCGACCAGCACGAACCAGCCCGCGGTGGCCAGGCCGTTGACCACATGCTGGTCGGCGCCGGCGATCCCGCGCACCACCAGCACCACCGCCACGACCAGCGCGGCCACCCCCTGCAGCAGGACGATCAGGCCGGCACGGCGAACGGCGGTCGGGGCGGCGGGCGTCGTCACAGCGTCAGCGTAGCCACGACACCCGTTCGACTCCTCCTCACGCCGCGCTGCGGCGCGCATCGTCGCACCGCTCGGTTCGATCGCGGCACTCCTCCTCGCGCCGCGCTGCGGCGCGCATCGTCGCACCGCATAAGCTCGTGGCTCATGCGGGCCGTGCTGATCGTCAACCCAACAGCGACTTCGACCACCGCGGCCGGGCGCGATCTGCTGGCCCACGCGCTGAAGAGCCGCCTGCAGCTCGCCGTCGAGCACACCAACCACCGCGGTCACGGCACCGAACTCGCGCAGAAGGCGCTCGCCGACGGCGTCGACCTGGTCGTCGTGCACGGCGGTGACGGCACGGTGAGCGGGGTGGTCAACGGCCTGCTCGGCCGTCCCGGATCGCTGCCGACCGGACCGGTGCCGGCGGTGGCGGTGGTCCCCGGCGGCTCCGCGAACGTGCTGGCGCGGTCGCTGGGCATCTCCCGCGACCCGGTCGCGGCCACCAACCAGCTCATCCAACTGCTCGACGACTACCAGCGCCACCACACCTGGCGCCGCATCGGACTGATCGACTGCGGCGAGCGGTGGGCCGTGTTCAACACCGGCATGGGCGTCGACGCCGAGGTGGTGGCCGCCGTCGAGGCCGAACGCGACAAGGGCGGCAAGGTGACCGCGTGGCGCTACATCCGCGCGGCGGTGCCCGCCGTGTGGGGCTACACCCGCCGCGAACCGATGCTGACGCTGGAACTGCCGGGCCGCGAACCCATCACCGGCGTCAGCTTCGCGTTCGTGTCGAACTCGAGCCCGTGGACGTTCGCCAACGAGCGGCCGGTGTGGACCAACCCCGGCTGCAGCTTCGAATCCGGCCTGGGGGTGTTCGCGCCCACCACCCTCAAGCCGATTCCCACCCTGCGGATCGTCCGGCAGATGTTCGCCAAACGCCCCGCCTTCGACTTCAAGCAACTGATCACCGAAGATGACCTGCCCTGCCTGCGAGTTACCTCGACCGGCGGCCCCGTCGCCTGCCAGTTCGACGGCGATTACCTCGGCGTGCGCGAAACCATGACGTTCAAGTCCGTTCCGGACGCGCTCGCGGTCGTCGCGCCGCCGCGGCAAAAACGTCTCTGACCAGCTACAACACCGCGGCCCCAGGGCGGCCGGAAAACGCGGTTCCGGCGAAGAGACCCGTCAGTGTAGTACAACGGAGTAAGGGTTCGGCTACGAGATGATCAAAGTGAGATAGCCCACGAGCGAACTCACACTATTGACATCTGTTGAGCCTGTGAAACGATCAAAAGGTTGCATGCAGAAATTTCGTGGGGGTACGGCCCCTTTTCTTCTGCACGCGTTAAACAGCCGAAGAAAATGGCCGTGCGCCTTGCTGCGCACTCAGTAAGGAGTAAAGACGTATGGATTGGCGCCACAAGGCGGTCTGTCGCGACGAGGACCCGGAGCTGTTTTTCCCGGTGGGGAACAGCGGCCCGGCGCTCGCGCAGATCGCTGACGCGAAACTGGTCTGTAATCGGTGCCCGGTGACCACAGAGTGCCTCGGTTGGGCCCTGAACACGGGCCAGGACTCGGGCGTCTGGGGCGGCATGAGCGAAGACGAGCGGCGCGCCCTGAAGCGTCGCAACGCCCGGACAAAGGCCCGCAGCGGGGTTTAACCCGGATAACGCAAAACGGTGCGGCCTCGACGATTGTCGGGGCCGCACTCTTGCGTGCGGGTCGCGCGGCTACAGCAACATCCTGGTCCGGCGCCCGATCGGCACCCGCAACACCACGTCGGTGCCGCGTTCGGAGGCTTCGCTCATTCCCAGCGTGCCGTCCAGCTCCGCCGACACCAGGGTGCGCACGATCTGCAGGCCGAGACTGTCGGAGGCCTCCAGGCTGAATCCCTCCGGCAGGCCGCGGCCGTCGTCGTGCACCACGACGTCGAGCCAGCGGGCCGAGCGTTCGGCGCGGATCGTCACCGACCCCTCGGCGGCCGTCGGATCGAAGGCGTGCTCGATCGCGTTCTGCACCAGCTCGGTGATCACCATGATCAGCGCCGTGGCCCGGTCGGAGTCCAGCACGCCCAGATCGCCGACCCGGTTGATCCGGATCGGGCGGTCCACCGACGCCACGTCGTTCATGATCGGCAGGATCCGGTCGATCACCTCGTCGAGGTTGACCTGTTCGTCCACCGACATCGACAGCGCGTCGTGCACCAGCGCGATCGACGACACCCGGCGCACCGACTCGATGAGGGCTTCGCGCCCCTCGGGGTTGGTCGTGCGGCGGGCCTGCAGCCGCAACAGCGCGGCCACGGTCTGCAGGTTGTTCTTGACCCGGTGGTGGATCTCGCGGATGGTGGCGTCCTTGGAGATCAGCGCGCGGTCGCGGCGCTTCACCTCGGTGACGTCGCGGATCAGCACCGCCGCGCCGGCGCTGGCGCCGTTGACCACCAGCGGCAGGGTGCGCAGCAGCACGGTCGCCCCGCCGGCGTCGACCTCCATCCGCATGCTCTTGCCGCCGGCCAGCAGGTCCTTGACGTGCTCGGCCATCTCCTGGGCCTCGAACGAATCGGAGATCAGCGGCCGGGTGATCTCGATGAGGTTGTGGCCCTCCAGCTCGGTGGTGAGCCCCATCCGGTGGTAGGCCGACAGCGCGTTGGGGCTGGCGTAGGCGACGACGCCGTTGACGTCGAGGCGGATGAAGCCGTCGCCGGCGCGCGGGGTGGAGCGCGACATGGCCACGTCCCCCACGTCGGGAAAGGTGCCCTCGGCGAGCATGTGGACGAGGTCCGCGGCGCACTCCCGGTAGGCGATCTCCAGCTGGCCCGACGCGCGGTCGGCGGCCACCGCGGTCTGATGCCGGGTCAGCACCGCCACCACGTGCCCGCCGTAGCGCACTGGGGACGCCTCGACGTGAGTGCCGGGCAACCACGAATCTTGTTGGGCCGCAACGTCATCGGCTTTGGCGGCGCCGGAGGCGAAGGTCTCGGCGACCAGCGTCAGCCGCTCGGAGGCCACGACGGTGCCCACCGCGTCGGTTTGCAGCACGGTCGGCGCCGTGTTCGGCCGGCACTGCGCCACGCACACCAGCATGCCGTCGTCGCGGCACACCCACATCAGATAGTCGGCGAAGGACAGGTCGGCCAGCAGCTGCCACTCCCCGACCACCGCGTGCAGGTGGTCGACCGCGTTGCCCGGCAGCATGGTGTGCTCGGCGAGCAGATCACCGAGAGTGGACATCGAATAACTCCCGAGTGGTTGCCCGGGGCTAGCTGATCACCGCGATGAGGTCGCCCGCCTGAATGACGTCACCCACCGACACGCTGACCTTGCTGACGGTGCCACCGACTTCGGCCAGCACGGGAATCTCCATCTTCATCGACTCCAGCAGCACCAGGGTGTCGCCCTTGCCGATCTGGTCACCCTCGTTCACAACGACTTCGAGCACGCTGGCCACGATCTCGGCGCGCACATCCTCGGCCATCTTCACCCCACTCGTTTTCGGCCTCTGCGCAGGCTGGCTGCTGGTTCATCACGGTTCTATCAGGCCCCGTCAGGCTCACCTACATCGAACCACAGCACCGGCCGCGACGGCGGCACACCGGTCCCGACGGGTCCCGGCGAAGGCTCGCACCGGGGTCCGACGAGGGCTCCGACGAGGGCGAAGTCGGTGCGCGGCGGCGCTCGTGAGACACTGGGCAGCAAGCCAACCGGCGCGCGACGGCCGGTGTGACAAGCAATCGACGGAGGTTTTCGACCGATGGCCAAACGAGGCCGCAAGAAGCGTGACCGCAAGCACAGCAAGGCCAACCACGGCAAGCGGCCCAACTCCTGACGGACGCTACTGCGTGCCCCGGATGATGGTGGTGCGCCGGATTTCCAACCGCAGCCGCTCGCGCAAGCCCTCCGGGGCCTTCTCGCCCTTGCATTTCGTGGCGATCAACGCCTTGATCCGCTCCTCGAGCCCGTAGTGCTTGAAGCAGCCGGGACACGCCTCGAGGTGCCGGCGCAGTTGCTCCCGGGTGTCCGGGCCGCATTCGCCGTCGAGCAGCAGCCAGACCTGGCGGATCACCTCCGCGCAGCCGACGGCGCCGTGGGAATCGTCGTTCGGGCAGGATTCGGACAAGGCGTCGCCTTGCCCGGATGACTCACTCATGACGACACCTCCTCGTGCGTCTGCTGCCCGCGGTTGAAACCGCGCTCCTTGGCCACGTCGGCCAGCAGGCCACGCAGCTGCCGTCGGCCGCGGTGCAGCCGTGACATTACCGTTCCAATCGGCGTATCCATGATCTCGGCGATTTCCTTGTACGGGAAACCCTCGACATCGGCGTAATACACCGCCATCCGGAATTCTTCCGGCAAAGCCTGCAGCGCGTCTTTGATTTCGGAATCCGGCAGCGATTCCAGCGCCTCGACCTCGGCCGAACGCAGCCCGGTCGAGGAATGCTCCGCATTCGACGCCAGCTGCCAATCGGTGATTTCCTCGGTCGGATACTCCGCGGGCTGGCGCTGCTTCTTGCGGTAGCTGTTGATGTAGGTGTTGGTCAGGATGCGGTAGAGCCACGCCTTGAGATTGGTGCCGGCGCGAAACGAGCGGAACCCCGCGTAGGCCTTCACCATCGTTTCCTGCAGCAAATCCTCGGCGTCGGCCGGATTGCGGGTCATCCGCAGCGCACCGCCGTACAGCTGGTCCAGCAGGGGAATCGCGTCGCGCTCGAACCGCGCCGTCAATTCGGCGTCGGTCTCTTCGCGCGTCTCTTCGTGCGCCGCCGGTTCTGCGTGCGCCTCGGGGACTTCCGGGCTGGTCACGCCGTCTGGGCCATCTGGAGAATCGGCCATTTCGATAAACCCGGTCCCTTCTGCTGCGGTGTCACCGGAAAGCACCGAAAGCGCCCCCGGACTCGCAAGGAAGCCAGCCAACTGCTCCTCGCCTAACAGGCTCGTCGCCGTTGACACCACGCTGCTCCTCCCAATCTAAAGGCTGCCCCCGACAGTGTCTGCCCGGGTGTGGCCCACCGCACCAAAGACCGATCCCAATACCGATCCAAAGACCGATTGGATCAACAGTGCGCGCGACCGGGCTATTTCCCGCCGGTTTCCGGCCGCATTTCCCGCGGCTTTCCGGGCCCGGTCAGACCCCGATCGGACCGGATCCGCCGTGGCGTTAGTGTGACGCCATGTCCCTGAATGGCAAGACCATGTTCATCTCCGGCGCCAGTCGCGGTATCGGCCTGGCGATCGCCAAGCGCGCCGCCCAGGACGGCGCCAACATCGCGTTGATCGCCAAGACGGCCGAGCCGCACCCGAAGCTGCCGGGGACGGTGTACACGGCGGCCAAGGAGCTGGAGGAAGCGGGCGGACAGGCGTTGCCGATCGTGGGCGACGTCCGCGACCCGGAGTCGGTGGAGGCCGCCGTCGCCAAGACCGTCGAGCAGTTCGGCGGTATCGACATCTGCGTCAACAACGCCTCGGCGATCAACCTGGGTTCCATCACCGAGGTGCCGATGAAGCGGTTCGACCTGATGAACGGCATCCAGGTGCGCGGCACCTACGCGGTGTCGCAGGCGTGCATCCCGCACCTGAAGGGCCGGGCGAACCCGCACATCCTGACGCTGTCGCCGCCGGTGCTGCTCGGCAAGGAGTGGTTGAAGCCGACGGCCTACATGATGGCCAAATTCGGTATGACGTTGTGCGCGTTGGGCATCGCCGAGGAGATGCGCGAGGCCGGCATCGCCTCGAACACGCTGTGGCCGCGCACGCTGGTGGCGACGGCCGCGGTGCAGAACCTGCTCGGCGGGGACGAGGCCATGGGCCGGGCCCGCAAGCCCGAGGTGTATTCGGACGCCGCCTACGTCATCCTCAACAAGCCGGCCCGCGAGTTCACCGGCAACATGCTGCTGTGCGAGGACGTGCTGGTGGAATCCGGTGTCACCGACCTGTCGGTGTACAACTGCGTGCCGGGATCCCAACTGGGCGTGGACTTTTGGGTGGACGGCGTCAACCCGCCGGGATACACCGGCCCCTAGGAGCGGCCGTTCGTAGGCCGGTCAGCAGAAGGTGACGACGACCTTGTCGGCGGCGCCGGGAGTACGGGCCAGTTCGAGCGCCTCGCCGACGCGGTCGAACGGAATGGTGTGGCTGACGATCAGCGCGTACTTCTCCCAGTTCCTCACCAGATCGCCGGTCACTTCGAAGATTTCGTCCGGATAACCCATGCTCCCGACGATGGTGATCTCGTTGCTCATCACGTTGATCAGGTCGACGGGCACCGGTTCCTTGTGCACGCCAACGATTCCCAACGTGGCGCCCTTCTTGGCGGCGGCCAGCGCGGTGCTGACGACGGCCGGCGCGCCGGCAGCGTCGAGGTAGATGTCGGTGCCGGCCTTGCCGGGGAACATGCTCTCGCCCGGGCCGTGCAGCTCGACCAGGCGCGCCGCCACGTCTTCTTCGGCGGAGTTGACGACCGCGTCGGCGCCGATCCGCACTGCCTTGTCCAGGCGCCCGGGAATCAGATCGATGACCACGATGTGCTGCACGCCGAGGGATTTGAAGGCCAGCGTGGCGCCCAGCCCGATCGGGCCGGCGCCGAAGACGACGACCTTGTCCGTGGGTCGGGGTTGACAGCGGTTGACGCCGTGGCGCGCGACGGCCATCGGTTCGTTGAGCGCCGCCACCTCCCACGGGATGTGGTCCGGAATGACCTCGAGACTTGTTCCGCGGACGGCGTTTTCGATCAGCAGGTAGTCGGCGAGCGCCCCGCTGGCTCCGCCGTTGCCGATGATGCCGCTGGGCGCGGCCATCGGGTTGATGACGACGTGGTCACCGACGGCCAGCCCGGTCACCTCGGCGCCGACCCCGACGACCTCGCCGGCCGGTTCGTGCCCGAGCGGGGTGTGTCCCTGCCGCGGCGGGACGCCACCGATGCTGATGTAGAACGCGTCGGAACCGCAGATACCGCAGGCACGCATCCGCACCAGCACGTCGCGCGGGCCCACGCCGGGGCGCTCGACCTCGACGACCTCGGCCCGGTCCGGGCCGGTAACCACGGATGCTTTCACGGCGTGCCTTCCAGTTCAATGTCGAAGGTGTCGAGGTATTCGGCGAAGATCGGCTGGAGCGCTTCGACGGTCAGGCCGTATTCGTCGAGGCGATAGGCGTTGAGCGCGAACCGGTCCTGCGGGTGCTCGGCGCGCCAATTGCGCATGCGCGCTTCGGTTTCGGCGGTCAACGGCTCGTCGGCCCACTCGTAGATGCGCCGCATGACGTCCATCGGGTCGCGCATCATCTCGTGGTAGTACATGTGGAAGAAGCGCTCGTCGCCGATGCGCTCGCGGGCCCGCAGCGGCCGGTCGACGTGGTAGCGCATCTGCCACATCGCCAGCCGGCCCATCTCCGTCTGATCGAGAAGCTCGGTGTTCATCACCAGGCTCTGCGGCAGCCGCCACAGGTTGCACAGCGAACCGGTCGCCTTGTACGGGTCGCGGTGGGCCCAGATCAGCCGGGCGTCCGGGAACACCTTGAGCAGCGCCTCGATGTGCACCGAATGCGACGGCATCTTCAGGCTCCAGCTGCCCGGGGCGGTGGACTGCAGCACCTGCAGGTATCGCTTCTGGTACTCGTACGTGCTGCTCATGTCGGCCTCGTCGAACAGCCACCGCGCGTAGCGGTCCGTGGGCAGGAAGGAATCCCAGGACAGGCCCTTGAAGTCCTGGTTGTGGATGAACATGTCCTCGGTCGGGCCGTCGGCGTCTTCCCAGTGCGGCAGCGGCATTTTCGCCCGTGTCACGGCGTCCAGGATCTTGCGCTGCTCGTCCAGCAGGGCCAGGCAGCGCGGGTCGGTGCGCAGCGTCTCGGTGCTCGCCGGCGGGACCGGATGCACGCACTGCCAGTGCAGCGGCGACCGCCGGGCCGGGTCCTGGTCGAGCAGGTAACTGATGACCGTGGTGCCGGTGCGCGGCATGCCGAGCACGATGAGCGGCCGCTCGACCGGCGCGTCGAGCACCTCGGGGTGGTCCTGGATGTAGGCGTGCACCTGTAGGCGCCGGCCCAGCGCGTTGGTGGCGTCGTCGAGGACTCGCTGGCGCCCGAATGGCGTGAAGACCGGCGAGGTGTTGACCTCGTCGACGATCAGCGCCAGGCCCTCTCGCCAAGAGTCGGAGTCGATTTCGCTGAGGCCGGTGCGCTGCGCGGCCAGCTTGAAGACGTCGTCGGCGGTGGTGATGTTGTCGAAGTCGCTCATGGCCCTAGACCGTCAGGTATCCGCCGTCGACCGCAATCGTGCTGCCCGTGATGTACGACGCCGCCTCGGTACACAAAAACAGCGTGGCCCCAGCGCAGTCCGCGGGCGTGCCCGGCCGGCCCAGCGGGGTGTGAAAACCGATCTCGACGTCCATCACTTCGGGAATTCCCATGGCGGGGTGGGTCATTCGGGTGTCGATCAGCCCGGGGGCGATGGCGTTGACCCGGATCCCGTCGCCGGCCCAGCGGCGGGACAGGTTCATGGTCAGGGCGACCAAGCCCATCTTCGACGACGCGTAGCCGGGGACGAAGACCGCCGAGCGGAACGCCGACATCGAGACGACGTTGACCACACTGGCGCCGCCGGCGGCCCGGCTGGACTTGAGCAGGTCATGACAGCGCATGGTCAGCCGCATCGGGCCGAACATGTTCTGCGCCACCGAGGCGACGTAGCCGTCCGGGTCGTATTCGTCGCCCGCGGGGTAGGGCCCGCCGGCGTTGTTGACCAGTATGTCCAGACCTGACAGTGAGTTCGCCAGGGCGTCAATGGATTCCGGATCCTGGATGCGGCACTGCCGGTAGCTGAACGCACCGAGGTCGGTGTCGGGGTAGTCGGTGGCCCCGGCGCGGGTTCCGGTCACCGTGACGGCGGCCCCGGAGTCGGCGAAGGCGGTGGCGATCGCGTTGCCGATGCCGCTGGTGCCGCCGGTCACCAGCACCCGGGCGTCGGTGAAGTCGAAGTGGACGGTGTTCATTCCGGGTCCCTCAATTCGCGGATCGATTTGGTGAGCCAGGCTTTCTCCCAGAAGTTTTCGGTGCCGGCCAGCAGCGCCTCGTGGGCGTCGGCGGCGACCGCACGCGCCCGGGCGTGCGCCGGTTCGGCGGCCAGGACGAGGTCGGTGAGATGCAGCGCCTGCACCGGCCGCCCGCCGTCCAGGTGAGCGCGGGCCGCCTCGGCCAGCGTTTCGGCGCCGGCGGCGTCGACCACGTCGGCCGCGACGGAATCCGGTGGCACACCGTACAACTCGGTGGTGGAGCGGTGCCGGAACCATCCGGTGTACATCTCCCAGATGGCCCGCACATTCCACGAGGTCTTGCCGTACCCCTCGCCGATGTCGAACCGCTCGGGCACCCTGACCTCGCGCATGGCCGTGTACAGGTCGGCGCCGGAATTCATCAGCTCGGCGGTGCGGTCGTGCACGGCCCGCATGGCGTCGCGCATCGCGGTGACTTCCTCGGCGATGCGGTCGGCGCCCTCGATGGGGGCGAAGTGACCGGTGATCAGTCGCTGCGGCCCGAACTCCAGCACGGTGTTCAACGACTCGATGTAGAGAATGGGGTCGCGGTAGCGGTCTCCGCGGATGGTCATCAGGTTGGGCACATGGCCGAACAGCGGCCCGAACAGGTTGCCGGTGAACAGGATTCGCTCCTCGGGCAGCCACACCACCAGCGCGTCGGTGGTCTCCCCACCCGGCGTCCACGCCAGCTCGAAGGCGCGCCCGCCGACACGCAGGTTCATGCGCTGGTCGAAGGTAACGGTCGGCTCGGGGAAGGTGAAGTCGAGCTCGGCGGGGTCGATGGTCTTGAAGTGCTCGAGCATGGCGTCGGAGAACTTCTGGAACGCGAACGACGTCTTGGGCACCCGATAGCCCATCAGCAGCGCGTTGTCGTCGCGCCAGTACCGATAGTTGCGATGCATGACGATGTCGGTGCCACGGTCGTCGCTGTCGTCGTCGCCGTCGCCGTCGTCGGCGCCGTCGCGCAGCGCGTTCACGCCACCCCAGTGGTCGGCGTGTCCCTGGGTGACGATGATGGCCCGCGCCGGACCGGGGACGTCGGCAAAAGCCTTGCGGTGCAACGGCCCTTCGAAGACCAGGCCGGTGTTGACGATCACCCGCCCGTCGTCGGTGGCCACCGCATAGGAGTTCGAGACCCCGGGTGACATCCAGACGTCGTCGCCCAGCGGCGTCGCCGGGGCGCCGGTGGCGGCCGCCAGGTCGCCGGCTCCGGGTCGCTCCCGGTGAATCCCAGCCATGACTGGCGATCCTCTACAGTTCTAGAGGTAAAGTCAATATGTTGCGGCCGGTTGCGGCGGGTTGCGGCGGTGAAGGGGATTTCCATGGGTCTTCGCGGGCTGGCGGACAAGGTCGCTGTCGTGGTCGGTGGGGCCACCGGCATCGGTGCGGCGACGGCCGCCCGGCTGGCCGGGAAGGCTGCCGCGTGGTCATCGGCGACCTGGCCGTCGACGCCGCGCGGCAGACGGCCGACCGCATCGGCGCCGCCGGCGGCACGGCGACCCAGGTGGCCTTCGACCTCGCCGACCCGGCGTCGGTCGCCGCCCTGATCGACTGCGCCACAACGACTTACGGCGGCATGGACCTGCTGTTCAACGTGGGCGCCGACATGAGCACCATCCGGGCCGACACCGACGTGGTCGATATCGACTTCGACGTCTGGGACCGGGTGATGACGGTCAGCCTGCGCGGTTATGTGGCCGCCATGAAATACGCCATCCCGCGCATGCTGGACCGCGGCGGAGGGGCCATCGTCAACATGTCATCGGCCGCGGCGTTTCAGGGTGATCCCGCCCGGCCGGCCTATGCCACCGCGAAAGCCGGCATCGGCGCTCTCACCCGCCACGTCGCGTCGCGGTGGGGCAAGGACAACATCCGGTGCAACGCGGTCGCGCCCGGGTTCACCGCCACCGAGACCATCCGGTCGGTGCCGCAATGGCCGGAGCTGGAAGCCGCCGCGCTCAAGCGAATTCGTGGGCCGCGCGTCGGCGACCCGGCCGACGTCGCCGCGCTGGTCGCGTTTCTGCTTTCCGCCGAGGGTGATTGGATCAACGGTCAGGTCATCAACATCGACGGCGGCACCGTCCTTCGGTGACTCATGGCAGCCGACTCCCGATCCCGCAGGCGTGACGGCGACGAACGCCGCCGCCAGCTGTGTGACGCCGCGATCCGGGTGCTCGCCGAGCACGGCTCGCGCGGACTGACGCACGGGCAGGTCGACCGTTACGCCGGCGTCCCCGAGGGCACCACATCGTACTACTACCGCACCCGTGCCGCGCTGCTGCAGGGAGTCGGCAAGCGGGTGGCCGAGATCGACGTCGCCAACCTGCAGTCGGTGATCGACGAGCCGCTCGATCCGCTGTCGCCGTTCGCGCACCTGGCGCGGCTCACCATGATGCAGGCCAGTGGGCCCGGGCTGATGCTGAACCGGGCGCGCCACGAGCTGCTGCTGGGCGCCGCCCGCGATCCCGGTCTGGCCGAAACCTCGCAGGTTTTCGCCGGCAGGGTCAACTCGATGGCCCGGGATGCCATCGCCCACCTCCAGCCCGACATCCGCGACCCCGCGCTGTTGGACGCGCAGACCACCGCCGTGACGACGTTCATCGCCGGTGTCTTCACCCGGCTGGCGGCGGGTGACCGCAACGTCGGCGACGCCGAGCAACTCGCCCATCTGCTGGAGGCGGTGGCCACCGCGGTGGCACTGCGGGCGCAGCGAAGTTAGCTTGGCGGCGAAAAGCGCTCCAGGGTCCCTCGCTTCGGCATACCGTTGATGCCGATTCGCGCGCCCACAGGAGGATTCGATGGACATGAAGCGTTGTGTCAAGCGTTTTGCCGGTGCCGGCGTGCTGGCATTGGCCGGGCTGGTGACGATCGGCGTGGGCGTCAGCACCGCCGAGACGCTTCAGACCGAGGGCAACTATCCCACCCGGGAGGCATGTCAAGATGCCGGCCCGGGCGTGAAGGTGTCCACGCCGGGGAACTGGAACAACTTCTGGTGCGTTCCGGACCGGAACGTCAACGGCAACTGGAAGTTGGTGCTGAGCAACTGATTCCGCGCCGGTTGGTGGCGGGCCGGCTGGCCAAACCTCAGGGCGTTGGCGCACCGGCCGGGCAGTGGGCGCACGCGTCCTGCCGCCGCCTAAATCCCTTGTGTCACTTTGGTTTCTGTGGTCACATTGCGGGATTTTTTGTCGGTGGGCTCGCCTAGTTTGCGAGGTATGAGTAGTGATCGGGAGGCGGTGTCGGCGGCGTTCGACGCCATCGATGCCGCCCTGGACGATCTGCTCGACTGCGACTACGCCGCGTTGGCCACGCGCGAGAAGTTGGCGTTGCTGAACCGCTGCGAGAAACTGCGCCGGCGGCTGCCGGCGGTCGAGCATCCGCTGATCAACGCGCTGGCCCGCGACGCCAGCCCGGCGGAGTTGGGGGGCCGGCTTTCGCATGCGATCGCCGAGGCCACCCTGATCAGCCGCGCCGAGGCCGCCCGGCGGGTGCACACCGCCGCCGACCTGGGCCCCCGCGTCGGGCTGACCGGCGAGCCGTTGCCGCCGCTGCTGGCGGCCACCGCCGCGCGGCAACGCGCCGGGTCGTTGGGCCTCGAGCAGGTGGCCGTCATTCGTAAGTTCTGCCACCAGTTGCCCGGTTGGATCGACCAGGCGACCCGGGAGCGCGCCGAAACCGACCTGGCCAGGGAAGGCACCCGGTATCGTCCCGAACACCTCGCGGCACTGGCCGGCACGCTGGCCGATTGCCTCAACCCCGACGGCCTCTACCGCGACGAAGACCGGGCCCGCCGCCGCAGCCTCACCCTGGGCAACCAACACGCCGACGGCATGTCCGAACTCCGCGGCTGGCTGTCCCCCGAACTACGTGCCACCCTCGAGGCGGTGCTGGCCAAACTCGCCGCCCCCGGCATGTGCAACCCACTCGATGAAAACCCCTGCGTGGACGGCAGTCCGAGTCAAACCGCCATCGACGGTGATGCCCGCTCGGCGGCTCAACGCAACCACGATGGGCTGCTGGCCGGGCTGCGCGCCCTGCTGGCCTCAGGAAACCTCGGCCAGCACAACGGGCTCCCGGCCTCCATCATCGTCACCACCACCCTGGCCGACCTCGAAACCGCCGCCGGACGCGGCCTCACCGGCGGCGGCACCCTGCTGCCCATGTCCGATGTGATCCGGCTATCCCGGCACGCCCGCCACTACCTCGCCATCTTCGACCACGGCAAAGCCCTGGCCCTGTATCACACCAAACGCCTGGCCTCCCCCGCACAGCGCATCGTGTTATACGCCAAAGACCGCGGCTGCACCGCCCCCGGCTGCACCGTCCCCGGCTACTACGCCGAGGTGCATCACTGCACCGACTACGCCACCTGCCACACCACCGACATCAACGATCTGACCTTCGCCTGCGGACCCCACCACCGCCTCCTGCAACCCGGCGCCTGGACCACCCACAAAAACGCACGCGGCGAAACCGAATGGATCCCACCACCCCACCTAGACCGAAACCAACCCCGCACCAACACCTTCCACCACCCCGAAAAACTCCTCCGCGGGGAGAACGGGGGTGAAGACGACGACGGCGATGACGACGAGGCGGCGTAGCGCTCGACGGCGCTAGAGAAGCCGAGCCTGCTCGGGCTCCGGCTTGGCCGGCTCGAGCAACTCCGGGCCGTTGTTGCGGACGTTGTTGACCAGCGTGGAGACCTCGCGCATGCGGATGGCGTGCACGTCGGGCGGGCGGGTCAGCAGCTCCTCGTCGACCGGGGCGTCGGGATCGAGCCAGCGGTCCCAGTCCCGCTCGGGCATCACCAACGGCATCCGATCGTGGATCTGCGCGAGTTCCCCGGGCGCGTCGGTGGTGATGATCGTGCAGCTCAACAGGGGCGGTGCGTCCTTGGCCGGCTTCCAGACCGACCACAGGCCCGCCATGAACAGCGGCTCACCGTCCTCGGAGTACATGAAGAACGGCGTCTTGCGGGGCTTTTTGCCGGCCGGGGCGTCGGAGTTGACCCGCCACTCGTAGTAGCCGTCCATCGGGATCAGGCACCGCTTGGACTTGGCGCTGGCCCGGAAGGCGGGTGAGCTGGTGACCTTGTCGGCGCGGGCGTTGATCAGCATCGGCCCCTTGGTCTCGGGCGCACCGCCCGGTCCGGCTTTGGCCCACGGCGGCACCAATCCCCAGCGCATCAGCCGCACCCGTCGCGTCGGCTCGTCCTCGGGCTCGGAATGGCGGCTGACCACCGTGGCGATGGTCGACGTCGGCGCCACGTTGTAGTTGGGAGCCGTGTCGCTCGGGGCGGCGCCGGTGGTTTCGTCGATCGCCTTGATCTTCTGGGCCAGCTGCGCCGGATCGGTGGTGACCGCAAACCGTCCG
Organism: Mycobacterium sp. MAC_080597_8934; assembly: GCF_000523975.1. Taxonomy (NCBI): domain Bacteria; kingdom Bacillati; phylum Actinomycetota; class Actinomycetes; order Mycobacteriales; family Mycobacteriaceae; genus Mycobacterium; species Mycobacterium sp. MAC_080597_8934. The sequence continues at coordinate 192,777 of NZ_JAOS01000028.1, forward strand.
CACATGACTCCCATGGTGGCAGAGCCACCGGGTACGGGTCAGTGGCAGAGCCACCGGGTACGGGTCAGTGGCAGAGCCACGCAGTGCTATTGGGCCCGAAAACGGTGACAGGCGATGATGGACCGGTGACTACGTGGACGGCCCCCCTCGCACCGCAACCGGTGCACGCGACCGTGACCGTTCCGGGTTCGAAGTCGCAGACCAACCGGGCCCTGGTGCTGGCGGCGCTGGCCGCCGCCCAGGGCCGGGGCACCCCGACCCTCAGCGGGGCGCTGCGCAGCCGCGACACCGACCTGATGATCGGCGCGCTGCGCACCCTGGGCCTGCGCGTCGACGGGACAGGCCCGGAGCTGACCGTCAGCGGCCGCATCGCGCCCGGACCACACGCCCGGGTCGACTGCGGGCTGGCCGGAACGGTGCTGCGGTTCGTTCCGCCCCTGGCGGCGCTGGCCGACGCGGTGGTGGAGTTTGACGGCGACGAGCAGGCCCGGGCCCGGCCGATCGCGCCGCTGCTGGACGCGCTGCGCGGGCTCGGCGTGCGCATCGAAGGCACCGCCCTGCCGTTCCGGGTGCACGGCAGCGGCGCGCTCGCCGGGGGGACCGTGGCCATCGACGCGTCGGCCTCCTCGCAGTTCGTCTCCGGGCTGTTGCTCTGCGCGGCCTCCTTCACCGAGGGCCTGACCGTGCAGCACACCGGCGCGGCGCTGCCGTCGGCCCCGCACATCGCGATGACGGTGGCGATGCTGCGCCAGGCCGGCGTCGACGTCGACGACTCGGTCCCCAACCGCTGGCAGGTGCGGCCGGGGCCGGTCTCGGCCCGGCACTGGGAGGTGGAACCGGACCTGACCAACGCCGTTCCGTTCCTGGCGGCGGCCGTGGTCAGCGGCGGCACCGTGCGCATCACCGGCTGGCCGGCCGACAGCGTGCAACCCGCCGACAATATCCTGAGCGTGTTGGGCAAGCTGAATGCCGTTGTCTCCCAGACTGATTCGTCTCTGGAGGTGCGCGGCTCCGGGAGCTATGACGGTTTCGACGTCGACCTGCGCGCGGTCGGCGAGCTGACACCGTCGGTGGCCGCCCTGGCGGCGCTGGCCACGCCGGGATCGGTGTCGCGGCTGTCCGGCATCGCGCACCTGCGCGGCCACGAGACCGACCGGCTGGCCGCGCTGAGCGCCGAGATCAACCGCCTCGGCGGCGACTGCACCGAAACACCCGACGGCCTGGTGATCACCGCGACGCCGCTGCGCCCCGGGGTGTGGCACGCCTACGCCGACCACCGGATGGCGATGGCCGGTGCGATCGTCGGGCTGCGGGTGGCCGGGGTCCGAGTCGACGACATCGGCGCCACCAGCAAGACGCTGCCGGACTTTCCGCGGCTGTGGGCCCGCATGCTGGACACCAGCCTGCCGGACGGGGAAGAGCACGGCATGTGAGACCCGGCGACTACGACGAGTCCGACGTCAAGATCCGCTCCGGCCGCGGTTCGCGGCCGCGCACCAAGACCCGTCCCGAGCACGCCGACGCGCGGGCCGCCATGGTGGTCAGCGTCGACCGCGGCCGCTGGGGATGCGTGCTGGGCGGCGACCCGGACCGCCGGGTCACCGCGATGCGGGCGCGCGAACTCGGTCGCACGCCGATCGTGGTCGGCGATGACGTCGACGTCGTGGGCGACCTGTCCGGGCGGCCGGACACGCTGGCCCGCATCGTGCGTCGCGGCGAGCGCCGAACGGTGTTGCGGCGCACCGCCGATGACACCGATCCGACCGAGCGGGTGGTGGTCGCCAACGCCGACCAGCTGCTGATCGTGGTGGCGCTGGCCGATCCGCCGCCGCGCACCGGCCTGGTGGACCGGGCGCTGATCGCCGCCTACGCCGGCGGGCTGGTGCCGATCCTGTGCCTGACCAAGACCGACCTGGCCCCGCCGGAGCCGTTCGCGCAGCAGTTCGCCGACCTCGACCTGACCGTGGTGGCCGCGGGCCGCGACGATCCCCTGCCCGCGGTGGCCGACCTGCTCGCGGGCAAGATCACCGTGCTGCTCGGGCATTCCGGCGTCGGCAAGTCGACGTTGGTGAACCGCCTGGTGCCCGACGCGGACCGGGCCGTCGGCGCGGTGACCGAGATCGGCAAGGGGCGCCACACCTCGACGCAGTCGGTGGCGCTGCCGTTGACCGAGCGGCTGGGCACCACCGGCTGGGTGATCGACACGCCGGGCATCCGGTCCTTCGGCCTGGCCCACATCCAGCCCGACGACGTCGTGATGGCGTTCTCGGACCTGGCGGAGGCCATCGCGGACTGCCCGCGCGGCTGCGGGCACATGGGACCGCCCGCCGACCCCGAATGCGCCCTGGACACGCTGACCGGACCCGCCGCCCGCCGCGTCGCCGCCGCCCGACGGCTGCTGGACGCGCTCAACCAGACTTCTTAGCCAACCGCATACCCAGTTCGTCGGGCGGCACAAAATGCCCTTCGGCGCAACGGATTTCGACGCCGACCTCGGCGCCGCAGCCCAGGTGGGTCAGCTGCAACCGGTGACGCCCCGGCAGATGACGCCGGCCCCACTCGAACATCGCCCACACCACCGGCATGAAGTCGATTCCGGCCTGGGTGAGCACGTACTCTTCGCGGCTGCGCTGCCCGGGTTCCCGATACGGCCGCCGTTTCAGCAGCCCCAGCTCGACCAGCTCCGCCAGCCGCGCGGAAGTGGCCGCCTTGGTGATGCCCACCCGCCGGGCGAAGTCGTCGAACCGGGTGGTGCCGTAGTACGCCTCGCGCATGATCAGCATCGCGGACTTGGTGCCGACGACGGCCATCGTCTTCTCGATCGCGCACTCCCCCACCGCCGACCAGGCATCGCGGTCGGCCAGCGGCCCCTGCAGCAGTGTCATCCAAATCACCTCCTCGGCTGAGTTGCTTTAAGCATACCGAGGTGCTTATCTGAGTACAGTCGAATATATCCAGACCTGGACTCGAGGAGGAGCCATGAACCGCGACGCCGTCATCGTCGGGGCCGTCCGCACCCCGATCGGCAAGGGCAAGGCCAGTGGTGCGCTGCACGACGTGTTGCCCGCCGACCTGCTGGCCCACAGCCTGCGGGAGCTGGTGGCGCGCACCGGAGTCGATCCGGCGCAGGTCGACGACGTCATCGCCGGCGCCGTCACCCAGGTCGGCGACCAGGCGGTCAACATCGCACGAAACGCGTTGCTGGGAGCGGGTTTCCCGGAGTCGGTTCCCGGTGTCACCATCGACCGCCAGTGCGGCAGCAGCCAGCAGGCGATCAGCTTCGCGGCCCAGGGCGTCATCGCCGGCGCCTATGACGTGGTGATCGCCGCCGGGGTGGAGTCGATGGGCCGCGTCCCGATGGGCTCCCAGGTGCTGCCCGGCAGCAACCCGTTCGGCGAGGCGATGAACGCCCGCTATCCCGAAGGCCTGGTGCCGCAAGGGATCAGCGCCGAACTGATCGCCGCGAAGTGGGGATTCTCGCGCACCCAGCTCGACGAGTTCTCCGCCGCCAGCCACGAGAAGGCCGCCCGCGCCACCAAGGACGGGCTGTTCGACAACGAGCTCATCCCGATCGCCGGGCTGGCCACCGACGAGTTCATCCGGCCCGGCACCACGGTGCAGACGCTGGCCGGACTACAGCCCGCGTTCTACAGCGAAGCCACCGAAGCCCGCTTCCCGCAGATCAATTGGGAGATCACTGCTGGCAACTCCTCGCCGCTGTCCGACGGCAGCGCCGCGGTGCTGATCACCAGCAGCGAGACCGCCGCGCGGCTGGGTCTGCGGCCGCTGGCCCGGATCCACACCACCGCCGTGGTCGGCTCCGACCCGCTCTACATGCTGACCGGCGTGATTCCGGCCACCGAGAAGGTGCTGTCGAAGGCGGGCCTGACGCTGGCCGACATCGACCTGTTCGAGGTGAACGAGGCGTTCGCCCCCGTCGTGCTGGCCTGGGCGCAGGACACCGGCGCGGATCTGGACAAGACCAACGTCAACGGCGGGGCGATCGCGATCGGACATCCGTTGGGGGCCAGCGGCGCCCGCATCATCACCACTCTCGTCAACGCGCTGGAGCAACGCGGCGGAAGGTATGGCCTGCAGACGATGTGCGAGGGCGGCGGCATGGCCAACGCCACCATCATCGAGCGGTTGAGTTAGGCCCGTGACCGAGACCCGGTACATCCCCTTTCACGGCGTGCGGGTGCACTACGACAGCGCCAAGAGCTACGACCAACTGCGTGCCGCGCTGCTCGCCGACATCGGCGAGCAGCCGGTGCCGCTCAACGACATCGCCACCGACGCCGGCGACTGGGAGTCGTACCGCAAACACGTCGAATCCCACGTCGGCCCAAGCGGATTCATGCTGATAGGCCTCATCGATCATGGCGCCTGGATCGCCAAGGCCGGCATCGAGCGCAGGGCGCTGCGTGTGATCCTCGGCAACCCGCTGATCGCGATCACCATGCTGCGCCACGACGTGACGGCCGGGTTGTTCGCCCCGGTCGAACTGCTGCTCGCCGAGGAGGGTTCCGGCAGCAGCCTGACCTACGTCAAGCCGTCGTCACTGATGGTTCCGGAGAGGGACCCGGCGCCCGATCCGGAATTGCTCGCCGCCGCGGAAGCGCTGGACGAGAAATTGGCCGCGCTGGCCGTCAAGGTGACCGGCTCGGTATCAGAGTTCGCTTGAGTACCAGTGGCATACGTCATCCCCCTGGCTGTACCGCTGGAACCAGCGATCGGCGAACACCGGAAGTGGCTCCTTGGCGGGATCGTGCAGTGGCGTCTGGCTCATCAGCACGCGGGCGGCGGTGCCGAGCTTCTGCTTCCAGGGCACCGTGTGCAGCGCGGGCCGCACCCGCGGACCGGGACCGGCATCACGCCTCGGCGTCAGGCCGCGCCACGGGGCGAAATCCCGTGCTTCCACGCCGCGTTCCGATCGCGGCACGGCGGCGTCGATGCCGTCGAACAGCCTGGTGGCGACCTGCATCAGGTGTTTGACGACGCGGGGCAGCACCCGCAGCCGGTACCACTTGTCGCCGACGACCGCGTCGTAGACGACCAGGGCCGAGCTGCGATGCTCCACCTCCTCGACGAAGTGCCACATCAGCAGCGATGCCACGCGTTCGTCGCCGGGGCGAAACAGCGTGGCCTCGTTGTCGAGCAGCATCTTGAAGAACGGCGTGAAAGTTGCTTCCAGATCGGCGATGTAGGCCAGCCGGAAGTTCAGCGGGGTGGACTCCGTGAGGTGGTCATAGGACGCGACGGCCGCGTCGAGGATTTCCCGCAGCCCGGGGTGGCTCCGGATCAGGGCACGCAGGTGCTGGCGGTGCGCGTTGGCGTGTTGGGCCTCCTGACGCAGGAACGCCTCCGCCTCGTCGGCGACCGCGGGGTCGGTGATGCGGGGCATGGCCTCTCGCACCGCCGAGACGAGCATCTTCTCGAAGCAGATCGCCATCATCGAGACCATGTTCATGTAGGTGGAGAAGGCGGGATTGCCCGCGTTCCAATTGAACGGGACCTCGCCGTCGAGGTCGAAGCGGATGCGCCGAATCCGTAGTTCTGTCATGGCATTACCTCGCGCCGGTCGGTTCGCCGAAGGAGCGCGCTTAGACGGCCCACGGGGACCGTCACCGAAACGGTCAGCGCCACCGCGAGCACGAAGCACACCAGTGCGTAGGCCAGGCTGCCGGTCGGCGTTCCGTCACGGGTGAGCCCGTGCGCGGCGTTCAGGTAGGCGGGCATGGCCGACACCCACAGCGACCCGAGAACAAGCAAATACGCGGATCCGAAGATCGCGACGAAGGTGTTGGGCGCGCTCGGTGTGAACGCGGCATTGCGCCACTGCCGCAACAGCACCGGGATGGCCACCACGGCGAACACGCCCAGAAGAGCGAAGTACAGCGCCCGCCGCAACCCACCGTCGGGATGCTGGCCGCCGGTCAGCAGTATCGGGACGTTGGCGACGACCAGGCCGACCGGCACCAGCACGGCCACGCCGAATGTGCGGCCGGTCAAGGCAATTCGGCTCAGCCGGCGGCCCCGCTCGATCGGGCGGGTCACCAGCAGCTGGGCGAACAGCGCAACGCAGGCCGGCCCGACCGTGGCGAAGAGCAGGACGCTGCTCAGCGGCACCGACGCCAGCATCGGGCGGTTGATCGCGTTGTCGGCGTTCCACGCCCACCAGCGCAGTTGCGGACCCAGCTGGTCGAAGATCTCGTAGTAGCAGTTGTGCACGAACCCCACGCACACCGCGCCGACGATCGCGCCCCAGTCCCGGAACACGCCGAGGCTGCGGACCACTTCGTAGGCCAGGGTCAGCATCGCGGGATAGAGCCCGACGATGTAGAGCGGCAGCCGGTCGTACATGAACTGCACCGTGAAGACGTTGTGCGCGAAGACCGCACCGATGGTGCTGTCGACGCGGAAGACCGTCGGGAAGTACAGCGGCGGCTCCACGATCAGCAGGTAGATCACCGTGGCGAACCAGATCACGATGTTGACGGGATCGCGGTCGCGCCGCAGCCGGCGAATCGCCCACCACAGCGCCAGCACCGCGCCCGCGACCATCAGCAGCTCGAGCACCGGCAGCGTCCAATTCGCCAGTCCAAACGGGTTTCTCAGCGTCACCCACGGTGCGGCGTGCTCACAGCCGAACCCGAGCCGGTTGGCGATGCGCTCGATGTCGTCGCTACATTGACCGCTCATCGTCGGGCGTCCTCAGTTCCAGGCGCACGCACAAGCTGCACGCGCTTACCGAAAGCTTGACGATACATGTCTAACAAATGTGTGTCGCCACTGTCCAGCATTGACTACATTTGCAGGCATGCGGACTCACGGCTGGCAGGGCGAGCCGCCGCGCAGCGACGAGGATGCCGTCGCGCGGATCGTGGCGGCGGCCGACCGGTGCGTGCGGCGCCGCGGCGGGCAGACCACCATCGCCGACGTCGCCGCCGAGCTCGGGGTCAGCCGGAAGACCGTGTACCGATACTTCCCCAGCACCACCGCGCTGCTGCGGGCGGTGGCCACCGAGGGCACCCGAAAGTTCTTGGAAGCCATGGCCGAACGCCTGAGCGCGATCGACGACATCGCCGAGGCCGTCGTCGAGGGCATCGTCCTGACCGTCACCGCGGTGCCCGACGAGCCCTACCTCCAGCTCCTGCTGGAGGAGCCGTCCCACGCGCTGCTGCGCAGCATCACGTCGGAGACAGCGCGCCGCGTCGGGCAACAGGTCCTGGTCGAGCACACCTCGGTCGACTGGGAGCGCACGCCGATGGCGTCGCGGACCCTCGACGAACTGGTCGAATGGTCGCTGCGCGCCGTGCACTCCTTTCTGGCCAACCCCAGCGATCCGCCGCGCGACGCGGACCAGCTTCGCGGCTACCTGCGACGCTGGCTGGCCCCGGCGATCACGCAATGGGTACAACAGGCGGCGGCGGGGACGATGGTGTGACATTCGCCGACACTCGTCATTGACGATCGTCAGCGAAATGCCGTACGGTGCGTCCATGCAGTCACCAGCGACGCCGTCCGCGAGCGGCGGCGGTGTCCGTGAGGCACGCCGGCGGAAAACCCGCGCCCGGTTGTTCGACGCCGCGCTGGCCGAGATTTCACAACGGGGCCTGGCCGCCGCCGACGTCAGCGCCATCGTCGCCGACGCGGGCGTGGCCCGCGGGACCTTCTACTTCCACTTCCCGACCAAGGAACACGTCCTCGTCGAGGTGGAGCGCGCCGAGGAAACCCGGATCGTCAGCGAACTCGGCGGCGCCACCGGCGATCTGGTGGCGGTGCTCAACCAACTCGTGCAGCACGTGCTCAGCGCGGAAAAACTTTTGGGCCCAGCGGTTTTCCGGGACATGCTCGGACTGCACTTCTGCTCGACGCGGCCGGTCGAAGACGAGTTGGCGCAGCACCCACTCGGACAGTTCCTGGTGGGCGTCATCGGCCGGGCCCAGGACGCCGGGCAGGTCTCCTCCGACGTCGACGCGGCCGAACTCGCGACGTTCTTCCTCACCGGGCTGTTCGCGCTGCTGGCCACCGGCGCACACGACGGTGCGCTGTTAAGTCATTACGTGACAACGATTGTCAAAGGGATGGAGAAACGATGACTGCCACCGGTATCGAGGGCTACCGAGCCTTCCTGGCGCGACGCGACGGCGAGGCCGACCTGCTCAACAGGCGACTGGCCAATCGCGAGCAGTTCTTCACCCAGATCGAAGCCAACCCGGTGCGCTCGGCGCGTCCCGCCGACCGAGCCACCTTCCTGCGCAACCTGCGCCGCCGGAAACCCGAACCCGGCCTGGACGACAAGATGCTGTTCCTGCTGGCCACCGCGAAGCTCAACCAGGCCGAGCGATTCGGCGTCGGGCTCGGCGAAACCTACGGGCGCAACAGCGACGAAAGCCTGCCGCCCGAGAATGTCTATCTCGAACTCGAGGAGCACTATCACACTCGGCTGCTGGCGTACGCCCTGGACGTGTTCGACCTGACCTTTCAGGTGGTCCCGCCGCCGTTCGTGATGCGCCAGTTCGTCAAGACCGGAGTGTTTCTTCCGGAACGGCTCGGCTTCATGTTCGTCGGAGCCGCCGAGATGGCCGGCTGCATCCTGTTCGACGAACTACGCCGGGTCGGCAGTGCACTGTTCGCCGACGAGCCGCAGGTCGCCGAGCGCATCGAACTGCTCTACAGCGAAATCCTCACCGACGAGATCGGGCACGTCGGCTACTGCGCCTCGCGCTGCAGCACCGCGGAGCGGGCGATCATGCGCCGCCTCTATCCGCTGATCGGTCGGCTGTTCGCGCGGCAGACCGCCGAGATCAGCCTGCTCGTCGACCCGAAAGCGTTGCGCGCCAGGCTCGACCGCCCCTTCGACGTCGACGAACTCACCGCGGGGCTGGACAACGAAACCTACCTCGTCGCCCACCCCTGACCACGGACTCGACGGCGGACCCCGCAAACAACGTCGCGCCGAGCGTGCACTGAGTGCGACAGATCAGCGAAATATTCGCCGTGAGAACACGTTCGGCGCGCTGCGGCGAAGGCTGGGCCGGCCCGAAAAGCCAACGGGCGGTTAGGCCGCCAGCTCACCGCCGGTGCGACGCGCCACGGACGCCCGCTTGCCGCGCCGCCAACCGCGCACGGCCGCGATCGCGGACTTGAGCCCGCGGCGACGGCCCGTAGCCGGATCGGTGCCCAGGAAATCGGGATCCAGCTCGGCGAACATCCGCTCGCTGCGGGTCTCCGGAGCGTTGTCGGCGTCGTCGCGCAGATACTTGTTCGGCAGCGAGAGCTTGGCCAGCGTGCGCCATGTCTTCGCGTACTGGAACAGGAAAGATCCTGTGGTGTAAGGCAAGTCGTACTTGTCACAGACCTGACGCACCCGCACCGAGATCTCGTGCAACCGGTTGCTGGGCAGATCGGGGTACAGGTGGTGCTCGATCTGGTGACACAGGTTGCCGCTCATGAACCGCAACACCGGGCCGGCCTCGAAATTGGCGCTGCCCAGCATCTGGCGCAGGTACCACTGTCCCTTGGTCTCGCCGATCATGTCGGTCTTGGTGAATTTCTCTGCGCCGTCCGGGAAATGGCCGCAGAAGATGACAGCGTTGGCCCACACGTTGCGGATCACGTTGGCCATCGCGTTGGCCTTCAAGGTGGACAGGAAGGTCGCGCCGGGCGACAGTGACGTCAGCGCCGGGAACGCGACGTAGTCCTTGACCACCTGGCGACCCGCCTTGACCAGGAACTCATCAATCCGCTGCCGGGCTTCCTCGTGGTCCATCCGGCGCTTGAGGATCTTGCCGATCTCCACGTGCTGCAGGCCCACTCCCCATTCAAAAAGCAAGGCCAGCAACGTGTTCCACACCAGATTGAACAGGTTGAAGCGCTTCCAGCGCTGGTCGCGGGTGACGCGCAGCATGCCGTAGCCGACGTCGTCGTCCATCCCGAGAATGTTGGTGTACTTGTGGTGCACGAAGTTGTGGGTGTATCGCCAGTGCTTGGACGACCCGCTCATGTCCCACTCCCACGTCGAGGAGTGGATCTCGGGGTCGTTCATCCAGTCCCACTGCCCGTGCATGACGTTGTGGCCGATCTCCATGTTCTCGATGATCTTGGCCACGCCCAGGGTCACCGTCCCCGCCCACCAGGCCGAGCGCCGCGAGCTGGCGGCCAGCAGCAGCCGGCCGGTCACCTCCAGCGCGCGCTGGGCCGCGATGGTGCGGCGGATGTAGCGGGCGTCCCGCTCGCCGCGCGAGTCCTCCACGTCCTGGCGGATGGCATCGAGCTCAACGGCCAGGTTTTCGATATCGGCGTCCGTCAGATGGGCGAATACGTCGACGTCTGTGATCGCCATCGTCGTCATCTCCCTGCGGTCATATTGTTCGGTCCGTTCATCCGTCCCAGACCTACGCTATCGTAACCTACGACGCCGTAGGTTACCTATGAGTAGCCTTTAAATGTCGAGCACGCAATCCCCGGATGCGGCCGACACGCAGGTCTGCACCCGGGTCCCCGGCTCGTGTTCGGCGCCGGTGCGCAGATCGCGGACGTGCCCCTCGACCAGGCCGACCACACACGACTGACAGATACCCATCCGGCAGCCGAAGGGCATCTGCACCCCGGCGGCTTCGCCCGCATCCATCAACGACGTCGCCGCGTCGGCGTCGATGCTGCGCCCGCTCCTGGCGAAGGTGACCATGCCGCCGGCGCCGGCGGGTGCGGCCTTGGACACCGCGAAGCGCTCCAGATGCAACTGCTCGCCGATGCCCGCGGCCGACCATACCCGCTCCGCGGCGTTCAGCATCCCTTCCGGACCGCAGGCCCAGGTCTGGCGCTCGCGCCAGTCGGGCACCTCGCGGTCCAGCAGGGACAGGTCGAACCGGCCGCGGGTGCGGGTCTCCCGCAACTGCAGGCGATAGCCGGGGTGCTCGTTCGCCAGGGCGGCCAGCTCGCCGCGGAACATCACGTCGGCCTCGGTGGGCGCCGAGTGCAGGTGGACGATGTCACCAATCTGGTTGCGGCGCACCAGGGTTCGCAGCATCGACATCACCGGCGTGATCCCGGAGCCGGCGGTGAGGAACAGGATCGAGGCGGGCGCCGGGTCGGGCAGCACGAAGTTGCCCTGCGGCGCCGCCAGCCGGACCACGGTGCCCGGCTCGACACCGGCCACCAGGTGACTCGACAGGAAGCCCTCGGGCATCGCCTTGACGGTGATGGTCACGGTCCGCGCCGACGCCGACGTCGCCGGGCTCGAGGTCAGCGAGTACGACCGCCACCGCCAGCGCCCGTCGATCAACAGTCCGATGCCGATGTATTGGCCGGGTTGGTAGTCGAAGTTGAAGCCCCAGCCCGGTTTGATCACCAGGGTCGCGGAATCCTCGGTCTCCCGGCGCACGTCGACCACGCGGCCGCGCAGTTCCCGCGCCGACCAGAGTGGATTGGCCAGGTGCAGGTAGTCGTCGGGCAGCAGCGGCGTGGTGATGCGCGCGGCGAGTTTGCGCAGCGCGTGCCAGCCGGGGTGCCGCTCTGCCCCCGCGACCACGGGTCGCTTGGTGTCGCCAAGGTTGGCAGTGATGGGCGATGTCGTCTTGCTCATGGTGTTGCTCATGTTGGAAGCTCCTGCCTCGCAATTGCGGCGTGCGGTCAACGCCAGAGCCAAAAGCTACGGTACCGTAACCTACGGTACCGTACCCTCGGCGTCGCGGCCAGGCGTGCGGTTACAACAGCTCCAGCAGAAACGGCAGCTCCTGGCTGGCGTACCAGGCCAGGTCATGGTCCTGGGCGTCGCCGACGATCAGGTCGGCATCCTCGTCCCCCAGGTCGGCGGCGTCGACGGCCTCGATCGCCTTGGCCACCGCCGGTTCGGCGGCGGCGTTGTCGACGTAGGCGGCGATCACGTCCTCGATCCGGACCGGCCCGGCCAACCTGACCACGGCGTCGTCCAGGTCGGGACGGTAGGTGAGGTCGTCGACGTCGGCCGCCAGCACCGCGCGGCGCGGCGGCAGGGCGCCGTGTTCGGCTTCGTGTTCGGCGCCGGCCAGCAGCCGCAGCGACGCCAGCGCCGCCTCGCGCAGCGCCACCTCGGCGAGCTCGTCGTCGTCGCCCTCGGCGTAGGCCTCGCGCAACGCCGGCGTCAGCGCGAACGCCGTCCCGTTGACCGCAGCCAACGAGCCGTCGGCGACCAGCCGCTGCAGCATGGCCAGCGTGGCGGGAATGTAGACAGTGGCCACGGCTAGATCAGCGTGGCCGCGTAGTCGTCGACATACCTCGACAGCTCACGCGGCGGGCGCTGGTAGTTGCCGGTCACGACGGGACGCCGCGGCAGCTTGACGGGGGGCGCCTCGACGGCGTGGTAGGGGATCGTGGACAACAGATGGGCCATCATGTTCAGTCGCGCGTGCTTCTTGATGTCGGATTCCACGACGTACCACGGACTCTCCGGGGTATCGGTGTGCACCATCATCTCGTCCTTCGCGCGTGAATAGTCCTCCCACCGGTATACCGATTCCAGATCGATCGGAGACAGTTTCCAGCGCCGGACCGGGTCTTTCAGCCGCGCCTTGAACCGGCGCAGCTGTTCGGCCTCGGAAACCGAGAACCAATATTTGCGCAGCAATATCCCGTCGTCGATCAGCATCTGCTCGAAGATCGGGGTCTGCCGCAAAAACAGCACGTACTCCTGCGGCGTGCAGAATCCCATGACCTTCTCGATGCCGGCCCGGTTGTACCACGATCGGTCGAACAGCACGATCTCACCCTTGCTGGGCAAGTGCGCGATGTAGCGCTGGTAATACCATTGGCCGCGTTCGCGATCGGTGGGCACCGGCAGCGCGGCGACACGGGCGACCCGCGGGCTGAGATATTCGGTGATCCGTTTGATCGCGCCGCCCTTGCCGGCAGCGTCGCGGCCCTCGAAGACCACCACCAGCCGCGCCCCGGAATGGCGCACCCACTCCTGCAGTTTCACCAATTCCGTTTGCAGCCGGAACAATTCGGCTTCATAGACGGCGTCGGGAATCTTCACCGCGGCCCGGGCCGATTTCTTCTTGCCGGCCTTGAGGGGAACGCCGTCGTTTTTCGCGCTGCTCACAGCCACGAATGATAGCCCCACGCAGGGATTTTCAGCGCCGTCTAGCGCTGCCTAAGACCGGGCGGCCTCCACCAGTTCCTCGAGCGCCTGGTTCAGCAGTCCGGGCAGCAGGTCGACGTCGCTCATCGCTTCGCGGTCGGCGTTGATGCCGTAGTAGAGCATGCCGTTGTAGGACGTCACGCCGATGGCCAGCGCCTGGTTGTGCAGCAGCGGCGGCACCGAATACGTCTCCAGCAGCTTGGTGCCGGCGACGTACATCTGCGACTGCGCCCCGGGCGCGTTGGTGATCAACAGGTTGAAGGTGCGCTTGGAGAAGCTCGGGAAGCTGGTCGCGACCCGGATGCCCATGGCGTGCAGGGTGGGCGGGGCGAAACCCGACAGCGTGACGATGGTCCTGGCGTCGACCAGATGCGCGGCCGTCGGGTTGGATTCGGTGGCGTGCGCGATCTGGGAGAGCCGCACCACCGCGTTCGGCTCCCCCACCGGCAGGTCGACCAGAAACGGCATCACCTGGCTGATCGCCTGACCGGGGCCGCTGACGTCCAGGTCACCGTCGGCGTACACCGACAGCGGCGCCATCGCCCGCACCGTCGCGGTGGGCGACACCGCCACCCCGCGGGACATCAGCCAGCTGCCCAGGGCGCCGGCGATCACCGCCAGCACCACGTCGTTGACGTCGCAGTCGTAGCGGGCCCGCACGGTGCGGTAGTCCTCCAGGCTGCCGCTGGCCACGGTGAACCGCCGGTGGCGCGACACGGTGGCGTTGAGCGGGCTGCTGGGCGCGGTGCCGCGGGCCACGTTGCGCACGAAATCGAAGACCCGCCGGCCGGCGTCGACCAGCTCGCCGTAGTTGGTCACCAGCCCGCCGATCGCCGACCCGACGGCCTGCAGCTGCGCGCTGGGGCCCACCAGCCACTCCCCGATCGCGCCGAGGACCAGCCGGGTGTTGCCCGGGTCGCGTTCCGGGACCCAGATGTCTTCGGGGAAGGCCGGCGGGCGTTTGGTCCGGTCGGCGATGACGTGGTTGATCTCCAGCGCCGTCATCCCGTTGATCAGCGCTTGATGGGATTTGGTGTAGAGCGCCAGCCGGTTCTTGGACAGGCCCTCGACCAGATACATCTCCCACAGCGGCCGCGTCTTGTCCAGCGGCCGGGCGGCCAGCCGGGCGATCAGCTCGTGCAGCTGCTCGTCACTGCCCGGCGACGGCAGCGCCGAGCGGCGCACGTGATAGGTGATGTCGAAGTCGCCGTCGTCGATCCACACCGGCCGGGCGGTGCCGACCGGCACCTCCCGCACCTTCTGCCGGTAGCGCGGTATCTGCGGCAGCCGCTGCTCGATGGTGTGCAGCAGCGTCTCGTAGCTCAGCCCGGCACGCGGGCGGCGCAGGATCGCCAGCGATCCGACGTACATGGGGGTGGCGGTGTTCTCCAGCCGGTAGAACGACGCATCCGCCGGGGACAACCGGCTAACCATGCAGCGCTGTCCTCCTGGTCAGTGGGTCGTCCGTGCGCGCAGCGACCGTATTTCTCGCCCACCGTAGTGGTCCGGCCGGCGCGCCCGTCAGCGCGGGTACGCCCGCGAGCCAGTTGTGCCATGATGACCACTGACCAACCACCGTCTGCCCTCTCTCCAGCAGGCTTGCGGTCCGCCGCAAGAGTCCGCCCCAACAGTTGGAGAGTGCGCGTTGAACACCGGTCCCGTCGCCAACCCGTCCGACGCTTTCACCGTGGTACCAGTCGTCGACTACGAGCCGCAAACCCAGGACGTGCCGCGCGTGCTGGCGCAGTGCCGGCCGTCCGCGCGTGCGCCGTTGCGCCGCGGCGGCGGCCACGCGTCGCCCCGCGCCTGCGGCGGGCCACCCGGCCGAGCGGCCGCGCCGCCATCCGGCGCGGTCATGTCCGCCCAGCTGCGCGAGGCCGCGGTGTTCGCCGACGCGGCGCTGCGCCGGGTGCTCGAGGTCATCGACCGCCGCCGCCCGGCCGCCCAGCTCAACCCGCTGCTGGCCCCAGTCTGGTGGATTCTGTTGTGGCGGTTGGGCGTTCGCTGAACGGACCGGCGCCGGGCGCCGCGGTGCTGCGCCGGATGCGGTTGCAGCCGGCGGGTCACGGCGACCCGCAGACGGCGGCCGAAGTCTTCGGTTGCTACAGCCGGGGCAATCGGATGCACGCCATCGCCTGCCGGGTCGAGCAGGTGCCCGGCGCCGGCGGGACCCGGTGGATGGTGGTGGCCCTGCACATCGGGTGAACCGGGCGCGCCCTCAGGTCGCCGGTGCGGCCGGCCGCGGGCCGGTGTAGCGGGCGAGCACCGGCCCCGCGATCGCCATGATGAAAACGTAGGACGTCGCCAGCGCCGCGACCGCGGGCAGCGAGCTGCCGGCCAATCCGATGATGATCAACGAGAATTCGCCGCGGGCGATCAGCGCGGTGCCCGCCCGCAACTGCCCGCGCCGCGCTACCCCGTCGTGCCGGGCGGCGAAGATCCCGGTGGCCACCTTGGTCGCCGCGGTCGCGGCGGCCAGGATCAGCGCCGCGGGCAGCATCGGGATCAGCTCGTGCGGATCCACCGAGTAGCCGATCGCCAGAAAGAAGATGGCGGCGAACAGATCCCGCAGCGGCGCCAGCACCTGACGGGTCCGGGTCGCGGTCTCCCCGGTCAGCGTCAGGCCCACCAGGAACGCGCCCACCGCGGCCGAGGCGTGCAGGGATTCGGCCATGGCCGCCACGATCAGGGTGATGCCGAGCACCCGCAGCATCAACTGTTCGGAGTCGGGATGTTCGACCAGCCGCTGCACGTGGTGACCCCAGCGGTAGGACGCGGCGAACGCCGCCACCAGCGCGCTCACCGCCACCACCATGCCGACGACGGCGTGCAGCCAGCCGCCGCCGGACGCCAGCACCGCGAACAGCGGCAGGTAGGCGGCCATCGCGAAGTCCTCGAGCACCAGCACCGACAGCACCGCCGGGGTCTCCCGGTTACCGAGCCGGTGCAGGTCCTCCAGCAGCCGGGCGACGACGCCCGACGAGGAGATGTAGGTGACGCCGGCCAGGCACAGGATGGCCACCCCGTCCAGTCCCAGCAGCCAGCCGGCGATCGCGCCGGGCGCGGCGTTCAGCACCACGTCGACCGCCGCGGACGGCAAGTGGTGCCGCATGCTGCTGGAGAATTCGGCGACGGAGAACTCGCAGCCCAGGGTCAGCAGCAGCAACACCACGCCGATGGGCGCGCTGGTGGTGATGAACTGCCCGCCGGTGGCCAGCGGCAGCAGCCCGCCCTTGCCCAGCGCCAGGCCCGCCAGCAGGTAGACGGGGATGGGCGACAACGCGAATCGGCGCGCGGCGGCGCCCAATACGGCCAGAGTGGCCAGGAGGGCGCCGAGTTGCAGTAGCAGCGTCCCCGAAATCTGCACCGGCTCAGCCCTTGTCGATGATCTTCTCGACGCCGGCGATACCGTCTTCGGTGCCGATCACGATCAGAACGTCGCGGGCATGCAACATCTCGGAGGGACCCGGTGAGGCCAGCACTTCGTCGTCGCGCACGATGGCGACGATGGACGCCCCGGTGCGGGTGCGGGCCCGGGTGTCGCCCAGCGGGTGGTCGACGAACGGGCTGCCGGCCAGGATGTGCACCTGGCCCGTCTCCAGCCCGGGCACTTCCTTGGCCAGCTCGGTGAACCGTTCGGCGATGCGCGGCGCGCCCAGGATCTGGGCCACCGCCTCGGCCTCCTCGTTGGACAGGTGCAGCACCGGCCGGGCCTCGTCGGGATCCTCGCGGGCGTAGACGACGACGTCGAAGTCGCCGCTGCGCCGCGCGATGATGCCGACGCGGTCGCCCTTGTGGTCGGTGAACTCGTAGCGAAGGCCGACCCCGGGCAGCAGCACCTCCTTGACGTCCATACGTCAATCCTGACAGGTCGCTTTCGCCGGCGCCGACCCCGCTAGGGCAGACCGGCGGGTTGGGTCGGGTGCCGGCGCGGCCGGTGCCCCAGGGGGACCAGCATCGGCACCCGGTGCCGGTAATCGCGGTACTGGTCGCCGAGCGCCTGCACCAGGTCGTGCTCCTCCAGGTGCACGGCCAGCAGGATGTAGCCGGTCATGGCGATCGAGAACAGCAGGTGCCCGGCGGTCATGGTGGGCGCCGCCCAGAAGGCGATGACGAAGCCGAGCATCAGCGGGTGGCGTACCATCCGGTAGAGCATCCGCGCGTGAAACCCTATGTGGCTGTAGGGTTTTCCGCGCCACGCGAGATACACCTGGCGGAGTCCGAACAGGTCGAAGTGGCTGACCATGAAGGTGGCGGCCAGCGCGATCACCCAGCCGAGCCAGAACAGCGTCCACAGCACCAGCCGGCCGGCTGGTGCTGTCACCTCCCAGATCACGGCCGGCATCGTCCGCCACTGCCAGTACAGCAGCACCAGCACGGCGCTGGACAGCACCACGTAGGTGCTGCGTTCGATCGTGGCCGGGACCAGCCGCGTCCACCACGCCTTGAAACCGGGCCGGGCCATCACGCTGTGCTGGACGCCGAACAGGCCGAGCAACACCAGGTTGACCACCACCGCCTCGCCGATCGGCGACGACAGTCCGTGATCGACGGTACGCGGCACCCAAAAGTTTCCCAGGAAAGCGACGAGATACAGAAGTGCGCCGAGAAAGAGCAGATAAGCGGCGGCTCCATAGCCGACGACCAGATAGCGTTTCATTAGCTGATTGTGCACCCGATCGGCCGCCGGGAACATGGGGCGATTGCCTCAACTGTGCGGCGGAGCGGCCGGCACCAGCCCGTGCTGCAGCGCATACATGCTGGCGCCGATCCGGTTCGACACGCCGATCTTGGCGTAGGTCCGCTCGACATGGTTGCGGGCGGTTTTCTCGCTGATCACCAATGCGGCGGCGATCTCCTTGTTGGAGGCGCCGCGCGCGACGTGCCCCAGCACCTCGATCTCCCTGGGGGTCAGCCCGTCGGGGCGCGGGTTGGGCCGCGGCCCGACGGGCTGACCGGCGGCGTGCAGCACCGCTTCGGCGGCGACCGGGTCGAGCTCGCCGCAGCGCACCCGCCCGCGCAGCCGTCGCGCGGCCTCCGCCTCCGACAGCTGCTCCCGGTACGGCCGCGGCTCGCGGCCCGACTGGTAACACACGGCAGCGGCCAGGATGCGGTCCGGCATGCCCAGCGCCGAGCCGGCCAGACCGCGCGGATAGCCCGAGCCGTCGAGGCATTCGTGATGATTGCCGGCCACCTCGGCCAGCCGCCGCAGCCCGGGAACCTGGTCGAGGATGCGCACCGTCAGATACGGATGCAGCCGGACCCGCTCGAACTGCGATCCGCTCAACGGCCCCGGCCGCGACCAGATTTGGTTCGACACCCCGATGCGGCCCAGGTCGTGGACATGGCCGGCGCGCCGGGTCAGCGCCACCGCGTCGGCGTCCAACCCGGCGGCCCGCGCGGCTTGCCCCGCGAGCCGGGCCACCGCGCGCGAATGCCCAAGTGTGAACGGGCATTTCAGGTCGACGAAGTCGCCCAGCGCGACGAGTGCCGCGTCCAGCGACTGTTCGTCCACCCGGTGGCGGTCGGGCGCCTCGCGCAACGCGGCCGCCCACGCGTCGCCGGTCTGCGGGCCGGCCAGGATCGCGTCGGCGTCCCGCAGAAAGACGTCCGCGATCCCGGGGTCGAACTGGCCGCCGCGCCGGGCGCCGACCATGGCCACCGCCCCGGCCACGCCGTAGCTGCGGTGGTGCACCTCGACCATGTCGGCCAGCTGCGCGATGCGCATCTGGATCGGGATGTCCTCACCGCGGGCACCGGTGGGCAGCCCGCCGCCGTCGTAGCGCTCGAAGGTGTAGGCGAGCGCGGCTTGTACGTTGGGGCCCAAGCCAATTCGATCGGCCAGCAGGGCCGCCGAGGCGCAGTGCGAGTGGATCAACCGGGAGATGTGACCGCGCGCGTTGGCGAACAGCGTGGCCATCACGCTCAGCCGGTGCGCCAACGGCTGGCCCCGGCCGACGTTGCTGGCCAGGAACCGCAGGTACGGAATGCCGGACCAGTCCACCAGATACGAGTCGTGGCGCACGGCGATGTCGTCGCCGAACCACCGCGCGTACTCGTGCGAATCCGCGTGGCAGCCGACCCACATGACCAGGGTGGTGTAGTACACGCAGTCGCGCTGCTGCCGGCTGAGCCCGAGCCGGTCGCAGAGTCGGGTCGCGATGAGCGCCGCCCGCAACATGTGCTCGGCGGGCTGGCCGAGGCCGAGGTCGATCGCCACCGACAGCGCCGCCAGCAGCTCCGCCCGCGTCGGGAGTACGGCCTGCGCCATGAGCATCATTGTGCCCAGCCGATCGGCGCGGGGTCATCCGATTGCGACGGTGCGCGGCGCGGCGTGATGACGGCCCGGGTCGAAGTTCTCGAAATGCCCGCCGCCGACCGCGAACACCCCGCGCTGCGGGGGCCGGAAACCCCCCAGCCGGGCCTGGCGTCGCAGCGGCCCGACCGGTCCCAGGTCCGCGCCGTCCAGCACCGCCCGGGAGTGGTGCACCGCCCACACCCGCGCGGGCGCGAGCATGAAGCGCTGACCGTTGGGCACCGTTCCGCAGAGCCGGACCCGGCCGGCCCGCAGCAGCGGGCCGGCCGCGCGACCGAGCACGGCCAGCACGGCCCGGCTGGTCCACGCCCGCTGCGGCAGCCGCGCGCCGAGCGCACTCATCAGCCGGGTGGCGACGGTGGCCCGCAGGTCGATGCGCCAGGCGAGCAGTCCCGGGATCTCGACGAGCAGCGACCACGGGGTGACCCAGGCGACGTCGATGTCGCATTGGACCGCGTCGCGGGCGGTCGCCGCGCCGAAGTAGCGGGCACAGCTCTGCGGGCCGGGGGTGGTGGCGTAGAAGGTCCACACCCCGTCGCGGTCGCGGTGCCACACCGAGCGGTAGCCGGGCGAGAACGAGGTCGCCGGAAACTGCCGCAGCGCCAGGTAATGCCCGCTGCCGAAGGGCAGCCCCATCACGCCGAAACCGACGAACCGTTCGTCGTCTCCGGCGGGCAGGGCCGGGTCATCCAGGACGGCCGTCGCGGCGTCGAGAGGGGTGCGTGTCGTGGTCATGCATGCATGGTGGGCGCCGACACCGCCGCCGCGCATGGGGCGAATGCCTCAACTCGGCACAGGGCGTGCGGTGGCAGCGCCCGCGGCGGCCCGGCGCGCCCGCCTCCCCGGCCCACGCTCGCCTGCCCCGGCCCGCGTCCGCCTCCCCGGCCCACGCCCGCCGAGCGTGAAGTTAGGTGCACGCTCGGCGCCGAGCGTGAAGTTAACTTCACGCTCGAGCGGAGGGGGTCGCGACTGGCCGCGCGGAGGCGGCCAAACCCGGACGAAAGGCTAGCGGCGCTTCACCGATTTGGGGGGCTTGGCGCCGCGGCCCTGCTGGCGCGCGGCGGCGCGCCGCTCCCGACGGCTGGCGCCGGCGGGCACCCCGGCCGGCGTCTTGGCGTCGCCGCCGTTGCGCTGCACCTGCGCCGAGCCGTCCTCGGACGGGCCGGAGTAGGTCATCGCCGGCGCTTCGTTGTCAATTCCCTTGGCGCGCAACTGCGTTGGGGCTTCGTCGCGCGCGGCCGTCGCGGTGCCGCCCTGTTCGGCCGGCGCCCCCAGCTCGGCCAGCCCCTCGGGCGTCTGCACCGGCGCCACCTGCGGGGCGGGCACCGCCTCGACGGTGACATTGAACAGGAAGCCGACCGACTCCTCCTTCATGCCGTCGAGCATGGCCATGAACATGTCGTAGCCCTCGCGCTGGTACTCCACCAGCGGGTCGCGCTGCGCCATGGCGCGCAGGCCGATGCCCTCCTTCAGGTAGTCCATCTCGTAGAGGTGCTCGCGCCACTTGCGGTCGATGACGTTGAGCAGCACGTTGCGCTCCAACTGACGCATCGCGCCCTCGCCCGCGATCTCCTCCAGCTCGGCTTCCCTTGCGGCATAAGCACGTTCGGCGTCTTTGAGCAGCGCCTCCAGCAGCTCCTCGCGGGTGAGGTCGTCGAAGCCGCCGTCGGCGTCCCGGCGGGTGAGCGTGGCATGGTCGATGCCGACCGGATACAGCGTCTTCAACGCCGTCCACAACGCGTCCAGGTCCCAATCCTCGGCGTAGCCCTCGGCCGTCGCGCCGTTGACATAGGCGGTGACCACGTCGCGGACCATCTCGAGGGCCTGCTCCTTGAGGTTCTCGCCTTCCAGGATGCGGCGGCGCTCGGCGTAGATCACCTTGCGCTGCTGGTTCATCACCTCGTCGTACTTGAGGACGTTCTTTCTGACCTCGAAGTTCTGCTGCTCGACCTGGGTCTGGGCGCTCTTGATCGCCCGGGTCACCATCTTGGCCTCGATGGGGACGTCGTCGGGCAGGTTGAGCCGGTTGAGCATCGCCTCCAGCGCGGCGCCGTTGAACCGGCGCATCAGCTCGTCGCCCAGCGACAGGTAGAACCGCGACTCGCCCGGGTCGCCCTGACGCCCGGAGCGGCCGCGCAGCTGGTTGTCGATGCGGCGCGACTCGTGCCGCTCGGTGCCCAGCACGTACAGGCCGCCGGCCTCGATCACTTCCTTGGCCTCGGCGGCGGCCTCGGCCTTGACCTTGGGCAGTTCCTCGTGCCAGGCCGCCTCGTACTCGTCGGGCGTCTCGACCGGGTCCAGGCCGCGCTCGCGCAGCCGCTGGTCGGTGAGGAAGTCGACGTTGCCGCCCAGCACGATGTCGGTGCCGCGGCCGGCCATGTTGGTGGCCACCGTGACGCCGCCGCGCCGGCCGGCCACCGCGACGATGCCGGCCTCCTGCTCGTGGTACTTGGCGTTGAGGACGTTGTGCGGGATGCGCCGCTTCTGGAACTGGCGCGACAGGTACTCCGAGCGCTCGACGCTGGTGGTGCCGATCAGCACCGGCTGGCCCTTCTGGTAGCGCTCGACCACGTCGTCGACCACCGCGATGTACTTGGCTTCCTCGGTCTTGTAGATCAGGTCGGACTGGTCGGTGCGGATCATCGGCTTGTTGGTCGGGATCGGCACCACGCCGAGCTTGTAGATCTCGTGCAGCTCGGCCGCCTCGGTCTGGGCGGTGCCGGTCATGCCGGACAGCTTGTCGTAGAGCCGGAAGTAGTTCTGCAGCGTGATGGTGGCCAGCGTCTGGTTCTCGGCCTTGATCTCGACGTGCTCCTTGGCCTCGATGGCCTGGTGCATGCCCTCGTTGTAGCGGCGGCCGTACAGGACGCGACCGGTGAACTCGTCGACGATGAGCACCTCGCCGTCGCGCACGATGTAGTCCTTGTCGCGGTGGAACAGCTCCTTGGCCTTCAGCGCGTTGTTGAGGTAGCTGACCAGCGGCGAGTTGGCCGCCTCGTAGAGGTTGTCGATGCCGAGCTGGTCCTCGACGAACTCCACCCCCAGCTCGTGCACGCCGACGGTGCGCTTGCGCAGATCCACCTCGTAGTGGACGTCCTTTTCCATCAGCGGGGCCAGCCGGGCGAACTCGAGGTACCAGTTGGAGGCGCCGTCGGCGGGCCCGGAGATGATCAGCGGGGTGCGGGCCTCGTCGATCAGGATCGAGTCCACCTCGTCGACGATCGCGAAGTTGTGCCCGCGCTGCACCAGGTCGTCGAGCGAGTGCGCCATGTTATCGCGCAGGTAGTCGAAGCCGAACTCGTTGTTGGTGCCGTACGTGATGTCGGCGTTGTAGGCGACCCGGCGCTCGTCGGGCGTCATCTGGGCGAGAATCACCCCGACGTCCAGACCCAGGAAGCGGTGCACCCGGCCCATCCACTCGCTGTCGCGTTTGGCCAGGTAGTCGTTGACGGTGACGACGTGCACGCCCTTGCCGCCGATGCCGTTGAGGTAGGCGGGCAGCACCGAGGTCAGCGTCTTGCCCTCACCGGTCTTCATCTCGGCGACGTTGCCGAAGTGCAGCGCCGCCGCGCCCATCACCTGCACGTCGAACGGGCGCTGGTCGAGCACCCGCCAGGCCGCCTCCCGGGCCACCGCGAACGCCTCGGGCAGCAGGTCGTCGAGGCTCTCGCCGTCGGCGTGCCGCTTCTTGAACTCGTCGGTCTTGGCCCGCAACTCGGCGTCGGTGAGCTTTTCGACCTCGTCGGACAAGGTGTTGACGTAGTCAGCCACCCGCTTGAGACGCTTGAGCATGCGACCTTCGCCAAGGCGCAGCAACTTCGACAGCACGGTGTTGTCCTCTACGGTCTGATTGCCCGGCTCCTGCGCATCGCGCTGCGCGCTCTGCGTCGTCGTCGGGCCGGATCGGGGTCTTTGGCGACACCCATCCTAGGTGACGTCGCTCTTTGGACGCCGAACGTCGACTCGTGGTGCGGATTCGCCCGAAATCGCGCAATAAAGTCGACGTTCGGCGGACGACGGGATCAGTCAGGCCAGGCGGATCAGGCCGTAGTCGTAGGCGTGCCGGCGGTAGACCACACAGGGCCGTTCGGTCTGCTTGTCCTGGAAGAGAAAGAAGTCGTGCCCGACGAGTTCCATTTCGTAGAGCGCGTCGTCGACCGTCATCGGGATGGCCGGGTGCTCCTTGGTGCGCACGATGCGCCCGGGCTCCCGGTCGAGCTCGGTGTCGGGCTCCACGCCGTCATGGTCGGCCGCCGGCTGCGGCTCACTGGGCAGCGGCGCGCGCGGGGGCACCGCGGTGGCGGCGGCCAGCGAGACCGGGGTCTTGTCGCCGTAGTGCACCTTGCGGCGATCCTTGACCCGGCGCAGCCGGTTCTCCAGCTTGTCGACCGCGGACTCGAAGGCGGCGTAGAAGCTGTCGGCGCAGGCCTCCGCCCGGCTGACGGGGCCGCGGCCGCGGGCGGTGATCTCCACCCGTTGACAGGACTTGCGCTGCCGCCGGTTGGGCGCGTGCTTGAGTTCGACGTCGAAGAGATAGATCGAGCGGTCGAACCGCTCGAGGCGGGCGAGTTTTTGCGAGACGTACAGACGGTAGTGATCGGGGATTTCTACGTTGCGGCCCTTGAACACGACTTCGGCGGTGGCCGTCGGTTGGCCTTGCCCGTCGGTGCTGGGCGACGACTGGTCCAGAATCTGACCGGAATCCACGGATAGCCTTGACATACGTGACAACTCGTTTCTCTTTCACGTCGCACGCGCCCTGCGTGCCCGGCTGATGTGATGCGCCGACGAGGTGAGAGCGGTTCGAGACTGGCTACCGCCGCAGGCTGCCCGCCGGAGCAAGGTGTCGATTACTCACCCCTTCCGCGTGGGTCTCAACCTGGAAATATCGCGACCAGTGAGTCGAACCAGAGTCGATGATGTTGTCCTCGACGTTAGCTCGTGTTCGGCTGCCGATGCCACTAATTTCGTCGAGCTGTTGCGTGTTCTTCACATCGCGATTCACGCCGCCGCGATCGCCAGCACGGCGGCGACCCGGGCCCCCGCCGCGTGCAGGACGCGCACCGACTCGCGCGCCGTCGCCCCAGTGGTGACGACGTCGTCGACGACGAGGACGTCGGCGCCCGGCAGCGGCGCGGGCCGGCCCCGCAGCACCACCCGGCCGGCGATGTTGCGTTCCCGCTCGGCAGTGCCCAGCCCCACCGAGTCGCGGGTGAGCGCCCGGATCCGCAACACCGAGGCGACGGCGATGTCGGGATGGCGGGCCACCGCGGCGCGCGCCAGCCGGGTGACGGGATCGCCGCCGCGGCGGCGCGCGGCCGACCGTCGTGTGGGGGCGGGCACGACGATCAGCGGGGTGGCGACGATGCCCCAGCACAGCAGCCGGTGCACCGCGACGGCCAGGGCGCCCGCCAGCGGCGCGACGAGGTCGGCGCGGCCGTGTTCCTTGAGCGCCAGGAGGGCGCGCCGCCGGGTGTTGGCGTAGCGGCCGAGCGCGAACACCGGGACGCCCGGGTCGACGCGCGGGTTCACCACGTGCGGTTCGTCGGGTTTGACGACCAGCTCGGCCGCGCAGGCCGGGCACCAGCGGGTCGCCGGCGCCGCGCAGCCGCCGCATTCGGCCGGCAGGAACAGGTCGAGCATGCCGCCAGTGTGGCGGCGGGGTGACAGGTGGCGCCCGGCCTTGCGGCCGCCCTGGCGATCGCCGCTAGCCCGACGGCGGCGACCCGCTGCGCCCGGCCTTGCGGCCGCCCTGGCGATCGCCGCTAGCCCGGCAGCACCGGCGCGGCGCCGGGCACCGTCAGCCCGGGCACCTCCGACCAGCCCTGCTGGCCGTCCGCCGACGGCGAATACTGCAGCACCCCTTGGGGACCCGCGACATAGGCGGTGGACGGGTTGGCCACCACCGTCGTCACCGGCATCTGCACACCGTGCGGCGGGGCGTCGGAGTTGACCCCGTCGAGGTTGACGTAGGAGACCGGGTGGCTGGGGTCGGTGCGGGTCACCACGATGTCGTCGCCGGTGCGCCAGGACAGCGACACCACCGAATTGCCCAGCCCGAAACCGAGCCGGCGCGGATACGTCAGGGCGTACTGGCCGGCCTGGGTCTGCTCGACGCTGGCCAGGATCACCTGGCCGCCGATCACCATCGCGGCGCGGGTGCTGTCCCGGGACAGCTGCAGGTCGGTGATCGGCCCCGGGAACCGGGTGGCCACCGCCACCGAGTCCACCGGCAGCCGGGCGGGCTGCCCGGACGCCGGCTCCT
The DNA here is from genome assembly GCF_000523975.1 of Mycobacterium sp. MAC_080597_8934. Taxonomy (NCBI): domain Bacteria; kingdom Bacillati; phylum Actinomycetota; class Actinomycetes; order Mycobacteriales; family Mycobacteriaceae; genus Mycobacterium; species Mycobacterium sp. MAC_080597_8934. Next base: position 218,481 of record NZ_JAOS01000028.1, read on the forward strand.
GAATCGCCCGCAGCACGTTGTTGCCGTCGACCACCACCCAGACCACGTCGTCCAGCGACCAGGTGGGCCGCGACAGGCTGTGCCCGTCGGCGGACTGCACCGCCTCGGCGCCCAGATCACCGATCCACAACGAGGCCGCCATGTCCGGGGCGCCGCGGTGCAGCGTCACCACCGACGCCACCTGGCGGCCGTTGCGCGACAGCGCGGCGCCGGTCTGATCGCCCATCCGCCCGAACGCCCCGGGCACCACGACGGTGTGCTGCCCGTCCAGCGACACCAGTGAGCCGTTCACCAGGGCATGCAGCCCGGCGCCCGCGCCGTCGGCGACGCCGGGGTCGGTGGCGGCGACGTCGGAGGTGGTCCAGCCGTCGCGGAACCGGTCGTCCAGCGGCGCGCCGTCGGCGTTGATCACGTACGGGCCCCGGATGTCGGCCCGGGCCAGGGTCCAAATGATCTGTGCCGCAACCAATTGCCTGCTGTGCGGATCGGTGGTGGACAGCTTCTCCAGGTCGATGCGCGCGCCGCCGTAGCCCCGTCCGATCCCGCTCTTGCCGCCGTCGGCCCGGGTCACCGGCCCGCGCAGCCGCAGCGGCGGGGCCAGCAGATTGCGCACGGTGTGCGCCATTTCGGGCCGCGGCCCGGCGATCAGCTTGGAGACCAGCTCGGTGGCCAGCTGATCGTGGTCGGGCACCGCGACGTAGCGCGGATCGGGCACCACGGTCTTGCCGGTCGGGTCGGCGAAATACAGCGTGTTGCGCTTGTAGGTGGCCTGGAACTGCTGCCAGTCCAGGAACACCCCGTTGGGCAGGCGGTCGATCCGCCAGCCGCCGGAGGTCTTGACCAACTCGATCGGCCCCGGGTCGGGCAGCACCCCCTCGGCGGTCTCGAACACCCCCATGTCCGACAGCGAACCCAGGATGTCGGCCCGCATCGTCGCCGAAACACGTTCGGCCGCACGGGTTTCCACGAACACGACGTGGTCGATCAGCAGCGCGCTGCCGGCGTCGTCCCAGGCGTTGGACGCCGACTGGGTGAGGAACTGGCGCGCCGCCAGATGCCGGTTCGCGGGATCGGCTGTCGCCTTGAGGAATTCGCGCAGCAACACGTCGGGGTCCATGCCCGGGGTGGGCTTGGGCAGGTTCGACGGCGCCGGCCGCTCGACGGTGCCGATGGCTTGCGGCGCCGACGAACTGGGCACCCCGGCGCAGCCGGCGAGCAGCACGGCCAGCATCAGCAGGCCCAGGAGCTTACGCCCCATCACAGCGACCTTTCGGCGTGCTCGCGTTGGCGCGCACGGTCTTTCGCGTGTTGCGGGCCGGTCGACGGGGACTGCCCACCGGACGGGGCCGGCTGCGGGATCGGCTTCATCGGCAGCGGGCTGGTGGTCACCTTGTGGCCGCGGACCAGCGGCAGGGTGAGCCGGAAGCACGAGCCGACGCCCGGTTCGCCCCACGCCTCCAGCCGGCCCTGGTGCAGCCGGGCGTCCTCGATGCTGATCGCCAGGCCCAGGCCGGTGCCGCCGGAGCGGCGCACCCGCGACGGGTCCGCCCGCCAGAACCGGCTGAACACCAGCTTCTCCTCGCCGGGCCGCAACCCCACCCCGTAGTCGCGGACGGTGACCGCGACGGTGTCCTCGTCGGCGGCCATCCGGATCTTGACCGGCTTGTGCTCGGCGTGGTCGATGGCGTTGGCGATCAGGTTGCGCAGGATCCGCTCCACCCGGCGGGTGTCGACCTCGGCGATGACCTCCTCGGCCGGCAGCTCCACCTGCAGTTCGATGCCGGCGTCCTCGGCCAGATGCCCCACGTTGCTCAGCGCGCTCTGCACCGTGCTGCGCAGGTCGACGGCCTCGACGGACAGCTCGGCGACCCCGGCGTCGTGCCGGGAGATCTCCAGCAGGTCGTTGAGCAGCGACTCGAACCGGTCCAGCTCGTTGACCATCAGCTCGGTGGAGCGCGCCAGCGTCGGATCGAGGTCGGCGCTGTGGTCGTAGATCAGGTCGGCGGCCATGCGCACCGTGGTCAGCGGGGTGCGCAGCTCGTGGCTCACGTCGGAAGTGAAGCGGCGCTGCAGGTTTCCGAACTCCTCCAGTTGGGTGATCTGCCGCGACAGGCTCTCGGCCATGTCGTTGAACGACATCGCCAGCCGGGCCATGTCGTCCTCGCCGCGCACCGGCATCCGTTCGGACAGATGCCCCTCGGCGAACCGTTCGGCGATGCGCGACGCCGAACGCACCGGCACCACCACCTGCCGCGACACCAGCAGCGCGATCCCGGCCAGCAGCACCAGCAGCACGGCGCCGCCGGTGATCATGGTGCCGCGCACCAGCTGGATGGTGGCCTGTTCGTTCTTCAGCGGGAAGATCAGGTACAGCTCCAGGTTGGCCACTTGGGAGGAGGCCGGGCTGCCGACGATCAGCGCCGGCCCGGAGAACCCGTCGGTGTGCACGGTGGCGTACTGGTAGGACGCCTGCCCGGCCTTGACGAAGCCCCGCAGCGAAGCGGGCACCTGATCGACGGGGCCGGCCGTGGTGGCCGCGCGTGGGCCGTCACCGGGCACCATCAGCACGGCGTCGAAGGTGCCGGCCGTCCCCGCCCCCGAGGCCGAATCGGTCTTAGATGTCAGCGTGTTGCGCGCCAGCTGCAGGCTGCTGTCCAGCGAGCGCGCCTCTTCGCCGTTGACGATCCCGCCGACCGTGGTGCGGGCCCGCTCGATCTGCTCGATGGCGGCCTTCACCTTGACGTCGAGCACGCGATTGGTGACCTGGGACGTCAGCACGAAGCCCAGCGCCAGGATGACCGCCAGGGACAGCCCCAGGGTCAGCGCCACCACCCGCAGCTGCAGCGAGCGCCGCCAGGCCGTGCCCACCGCCCGGCTCACCGCGCCCATGCCGCGAGTCATCGGACCGGAGCGCCCCCAGCGGCTCCGCGTACGTCGCCGGGAGCCCCACATCATCAATGACGCCGCTCCTCAGCATCACTCCGTTCTGCATCTTCGCCGGCGCAGCCGGCGATCACGGAGGTCCGGCCTTGTAACCCACTCCTCGAACGGTCAACACCACGGTCGGGTTCTCAGGGTCTTTCTCGACCTTGGCCCGCAGACGCTGGACGTGCACGTTCACCAGGCGGGTGTCCGCCGGGTGCCGATAGCCCCACACCTGTTCGAGCAGCACATCACGAGTAAACACCTGCCGCGGTTTGCGCGCCAACGCCACCAGCAGGTCGAATTCCAGCGGGGTCAACGAGATCTGCTCGCCGTTGCGGGTGACCTTGTGCGCCGGAACGTCGATCTCCACGTCGGCGATGGACAGCATCTCGGCGGGTTCGTCGTCGTTGCGGCGCAGCCGCGCCCGCACCCGGGCCACCAGCTCCTTGGGCTTGAACGGCTTCATGATGTAGTCGTCGGCGCCCGACTCGAGGCCCAGGACCACGTCGACGGTGTCGGTCTTGGCGGTCAGCATCACGATCGGCACGCCGGAGTCGGCGCGCAGCACCCGGCACACGTCGATGCCGTTCATGCCCGGCAGCATCAGGTCCAACAGGACCAGGTCGGGGCGCAGCTCGCGTACCGCGGTCAGGGCCTGGGTGCCGTCACCGATGACCGCAGTGTCGAAACCCTCCCCACGCAGCACGATGGTGAGCATCTCGGCGAGCGAAGCGTCGTCATCGACGACGAGAATCCTTTGCCTCATGGAGTCCATGGTGTCACCAGATCGGGACAAAATTGGGGCGCCACACGGGCGTTTCTTCTCGGATACGGCCGAATCGTGACAAATCTGTGCTATTCGGCCGCCAAATCGGCGGCCAGCCGGGCCGGGTCGACGTCCGCGTCGACGACCCGCCAGGCACCGCCCAGCCCGCGGCGGCCAGCTGCGCGTACACCGCGCCGGTGCGTTCCTGCAGCCCGTCGTCGCGTTCGTAGATGTCCCGCGCGCGGCCCGGATCGGACTCGGCCGGCTGCGTGCGCGCTCCGCGGCCAGCTCGGCCGAGACCGCCAGCAGCACCTGCCGGTCGGGTGCGGGCAGTTTCAGCCGCCGTACTCCAGGGTGTGCACCCAGGCGACCGCGGGCCCGTCGGCGTCCTGGTGCAGGCGCGCGGCGGTGTAGGCCGCGTTGGAGGCGACGTAGCGGTCCATGATCACCACGTCGTGGTCGCGGCGCAGGCCCTCGATGTCGCCGACGGCCGCGGCCCGGTCCAGCGCGAAGAGCATCGCCATCGCGTACACCGACGACGCCAGGTCGCCGTGCTCGCCGTGCAGCGCCTCGGCTGCGATGTCGGCGGTCACCGAGCGCCCGTACCGCGGGAAGGCCAGCGTGGCCACCGACTGTCCCGCCGCCTCGAAGGCCTTGCGCAGACCCTCGGCCAGTGTCCGCTTGCCGGCGCCGTCGACGCCCTCGATCGCGATCAGCACGGCGCGAGCCTATCGGGCCGCCGAGCGTGAATCTAAGTTCACGCTCGGGCCGCCGGCGCTGTGGCCGCCGGCGCCCGGCAGCGCGCTCAGTAGCGGTAGTGGTCGGCCTTGTACGGGCCGTCGACGTCGACGCCGATGTACTCGGCCTGCTCCTTGGTGAGCTTGGTCAGCTCGCCGCCCAGGGCCTCCACGTGGATGCGGGCCACCTTCTCGTCGAGGTGCTTGGGCAGCCGGTACACCTCGTTGTCGTACTCGTCGTTCTTGGTCCACAGCTCGATCTGGGCGATCACCTGGTTGGAGAAGCTGTTGCTCATCACGAACGACGGGTGCCCGGTGGCGTTGCCCAGGTTCAGCAGCCGGCCCTCGGAGAGCACGATGATCGACTTGCCGGTGTCCGGGAAGGTCCACAGGTCGACCTGCGGGCGGATGTTGGTCTTGATGGCGCCGGACTTCTCCAGCCGGGCGATCTGGATCTCGTTGTCGAAGTGGCCGATATTGCCCAGGATGGCCTTGTCCTTCATCGCCTTCATGTGCTCGAGGGTGATGATGTCCTTATTGCCGGTGGCGGTGATGACGATGTCGGCCTCGCCGATGACGTCCTCCACCCGCTTGACGTTGTAGCCCTCCATCAGCGCCTGCAGCGCGTTGATCGGGTCGATCTCGGTGACGGTCACCCGGGCGCCCTGCCCGGCCAGCGACTCCACACTGCCCTTGCCGACGTCACCGTAGCCGCAGACCAGCACGTTCTTGCCGCCGATCAGCACGTCGGTGCCGCGGTTGATGCCGTCGATCAGCGAGTGCCGGCAGCCGTACTTGTTGTCGAACTTGCTCTTGGTGACCGAGTCGTTGACGTTGATCGCCGGGAACGCCAGATCACCGGCCGCGGCGAACTGGTACAGCCGCAGCACCCCGGTGGTGGTCTCCTCGGTGACGCCCTTGATCGACTCGGAGATCTTGGTCCACTTGGTCTTGTCGGTCTCGAAGCGCTCGCGCAGCAGGTTGAGGAACACCCGGTGCTCGGCGGAGTCGTCCTCGTCGTCGGGCGGCACCACGCCGGCCTTCTCGTACTGGGCGCCGCGCAGCACCAGCATGGTGGCGTCGCCGCCGTCGTCGAGGATCATGTTGGCCGGCGCCTCTGTCCCGTCCGCGAGCGGAGGCCAGGTCAGCGCCTGCTCGGCGGCCCACCAGTACTCCTCGAGCGTCTCGCCCTTCCACGCGAACACCGGCACGCCCCGGGGCTCCTCGGGGGTGCCGTGTGGGCCGACGACGACCGCCGCGGCGGCGTGGTCCTGGGTGGAGAAGATGTTGCAGGACGCCCAGCGCACCTCGGCGCCCAGCGCCACCAGCGTCTCGATCAGCACCGCGGTCTGCACGGTCATGTGCAGCGAGCCGGAGATGCGCGCGCCCTTGAGCGGCTGCACGTCGTGGTACTCCCGGCGCAGCGACATCAGACCCGGCATCTCCTGCTCCGAGAGCTCGATGTCGCGGCGCCCGTAGTCGGCCAGCGACAGATCGGCGACCTTGAACTCGATGCCGTTGCGAACGTCGGGGGTGAGCGCGTTTTCGGTCGTCGTCATGGGTTCTCTTCCTGTTCCTGCCGTCCGGGGATCACTGGGTAATTAGCTTAGGTATGTTCTTGCGCCACTGTAGTCGCGGGTCGGCGCCCCGCCGCGGCCAGGGAACGCTCACCCGACGTTGACGACGCCGTGCCGCTCGGCGAACGGCGTCATCAACCGGGCCAGATCGGCGGCCACGTCGTGGTCGGCCTCGGGCGGCATCGACACGTAGCTCAGCGCCAGCCGCACGATGGCGCGGGCCAGCACCCCGGCGTCCTCGTCGGTGGTGGACACCCAGGTGTGCGTCAGCGCCGAGGCCAGCCGGGCCGACGCGCGGGTGATGATGACCGCGCTGTCGGTGGTGATCAGCTGCAACAGGTCGGGCTTGGCGACGCCGGTGCGCAGCGAGGTCACCAGCGGGTCGGCCGCCGCGTCGGCGAAGAACCTGCGGAAGGCGTCCAGGAACGACTCGTAGATGTTGCCGACGTGGGCGTCCAGGGCCTCGTGGATGGTGTCGACCAGGCGGTCGGCCAAGCGCAGCGCGTACCCCTGCGCCAGGCCTTGCCGGGAGCCGAACTCGTTGTAGATGGTCTGACGGCTGATGCCGGCGGCCCGGGCCACGTCGGACAGCGTGATGGCCGACCAGTCCCGGGTCACCAGCAGATCCCGCATCGCATCCAGCACCGAGTCACGCAGCAGGGCGCGCGACGCCTCGGCGTACGGCATCCGCTTCACAGCCGCGACAATATCGGGTTTGGGCATCGGGTTTCAGCCCGATCAGGGCCGCGCCACTTCCACCATCTCGAAGTCGCTCTTCGCCGCGCCGCAGTCCGGGCAGCTCCAGTCCTCCGGGATGTCGTCCCAGCGGGTGCCCGGGGCGATGCCGTCCTCCGGCCAGCCCTTGGCCTCGTCGTACTCGAATCCGCACTGCACGCAGACGAACAGCTTGTAGTCGCTCATCGGTTCACTCCTGTCCAATCAGGTTTTCGAAATCGACCTTCTCGCGCACCGCGCAATCGGGACAGCACCAGTCGTCGGGGATGTCGGCAAACGGAGTCCCGGCCGGAAAGCCTTCCCGCGGAGCACCTTTGGCCTCGTCGTAGATGTAGTCGCAGCCGGGGCAGCGGTAGCGGGTCATGCCGTCACCGCCGGGTAGCGGGCCAGCAGCTTGGCGCGCCGCCGCGGCGACACGTTGACCCGGGTGATGTCGCCGCCGTAGTGGGCCAGCACCCGATGGTCCATCACCTTGCGCCACAGCGGCGGGAAGTAGGTGAGCGAGATCATCGACGCGTACCCGCTGGGCAGGTTGGGCGAGCCGTCCAGGCTGCGCAGCGTCTGGTAGCGCCGGGTCGGGTTGGCGTGGTGATCGCTGTGCCGCTGCAGGTGGTAGAGGAACAGGTTGGTGACGACGTGGTCGGAGTTCCAGCTGTGCTCGGGTGTGCACCGCTCGTAGCGCGCTTTCCCCGAAGGCGAGTCGATCTTGCGCCGCAGCAGCCCGTAGTGCTCCAGGTAGTTGACCGCCTCGAGCAGGCTGAAGCCGAACACCGCCTGGATGACCACGAATGGGATGAGCCCCGGGCCGAAGACCGCGATCAGCACGCCCCACAACACGATTGACATCGCCCAGGCGTTGAGCACGTCGTTGGACGGGTAGGTGAGCGGGTTCCACGGGTTCTTGCCGAGCCGGCGCAGCCGTTGGGCTTCCAGCCGCAGCGCGGAACGCAGGCTGCCGAACACGCTGCGCGGCAAGAACTCCCAGAAGGTCTCCCCGAACCGGGCCGACGCCGGGTCCTCCGGCGTGGCCACCCGCACGTGGTGGCCGCGGTTGTGCTCGATGTAGAAGTGGCCGTAGCAGGTCTGGGCCAGGGTGATCTTGGACAGCCAGCGCTCCAGCGAGTCCTTCTTGTGGCCCATCTCGTGCGCGGTGTTGATGCCGACGCCGCCGAGCACGCCGACCGACAGCGCCAGCCCCAGCTTGCCCGCCCAGCCGAGGCCGCCGTGGAAGCCCAGCCAGCTCAGGTCGGTGGCGGTGAACAGGTAGGCGCCCAGGATCACGCTCAGGTACTGGAACGGGATGTAGACGTAGGTGCAGTAGCGGTAGTACTTGTCGTTCTCCAGCCGCTCCATCACCTCGTCGGGCGGGTTCTGGCCGTCGGGGCCGAAGCGCAGGTCGAGGATCGGCAACAGGACGTAGAGCAGGATCGGCCCGATCCACAGCGGCACCTGGGCGGCGGCGTGCCAGCCCAGCCGGTTCAGGGCCCAGACCAGCGGCAGCATCACGAACAGCGCCGTCGGCGCGATCAGCCCCATCAGCCACAGCCGGCGCTTCTTGTCCCGCCAGGCGGCCGGTTCCGAGGAAGGTTGTAGGTCAACGGTGGTCATTTGGCAAACCTCCTTGTGAGTCACACCACGTTGGAGGTTGACAATACCGGCGTCTACGTCTCCTGTCTAGACAAAAGACGCCTGTTTGTAAAGCCAGGTGGCTTTAAGTGGCTTTAAGTGGCTTTACGGCACCGGGCTGTTGGGGTCGGCCGCCAGCGCGTCGCTGCGGTCGGGTTCGCCGGCGTCGCGGCGGCCCTGCACCGAGTGCCAGTAGCCGTAGCCGGCGTAGATCGCCGTGCCCACCACCAGCCAGATGCCGAACCGGACCCAAGTGAGCGCGGTGAGGTTGAGCATCAGCCACACGCAGGCGCCGATCGAGGCGATCGGCAGCACCGGCACCCACGGCGCCTTGAAGCCCCGCTCCAGGTCCGGTCGGGTGCGGCGCAGCACCATCACCCCGGCGGAGACCAGGACGAAGGCGAACAGCGTTCCGACGTTGACCATCTCCTCGAGCTTGGTGATCGGGAACACCGACGCCGTCACCGCCACCACCAGGGCGACCAGCACGGTGATGCGCACCGGCGTGCCCCGCGACCCGGTCTTGGCCAGCGCCCGCGGCAACAGCCCGTCGCGCGCCATCGCGAACAGCACCCGGCACTGACCGAGCATCAGCACCATCACGACCGTGGTCAGCCCGGCCAGTGCGCCGATGGAGATGATCTTGCTCGCCCAGTGGATGCCGTTGGCGGTGAAGGCGGTGGCCAGGTTGGCCTGCCCGCGGCCCGGCATCGTCTTGAGTTGGGTGTAGGACACCATGCCGGACAACACGACGGCGACCGCCACGTAGAGCAGCGTAACGATGCCCAGCGACGCCAGGATGCCCCGGGGGACGTCGCGCTGCGGATGCTTGGTCTCCTCGGCCATGGTGGCCACGATGTCGAACCCGATGAACGCGAAGAACACGATGGACGCCCCGGCCAGCACGCCGTACCAGCCGTAGTGGCTGGTGTGCGCCCCGGTCAGCAGCGACAGCACCGACTGGTCGATGCCCTTGGCCTGGCCGCCGGCCTCCGGCTTGGGGATGAACGGCGAGTAGTTGGCGCGCTTGATGTAGAAGATGCCGACCACCACGACGAACACCACCACCGACACCTTGATCCCGGTGATCACCGCGGAGAACCTCGACGACAGCTTGGTGCCCAGCGCGATCAGGGTGGCCACCCCACCGACGATCACCAGCGCACCCCAGTCGAGCTGGGCGGCCCCGAATTTGACTGTGCCGCCGGAGAATCCGAACACCGTGCCCAGATAGCTGGACCAGCCCTTGGCCACCACCGCGGCGCCGATGGCCAACTCCAGCAGCAGATTCCAGCCGATGATCCAGGCCAGGAACTCCCCGAAGGTGGCGTAGGAGAAGGTGTAGGCGCTGCCGGCCACCGGCAGGGTGGAGGCGAACTCGGCGTAGCACAGCGCCGCCAGCGCGCAGGTGCCCGCCGCGATCACGAACGACACCCAGATGGCCGGGCCGGTGATGTCGCCGGTCGTCGACGCGGTGACGGTGAAGATGCCGGCGCCGATCACCACCGCGACGCCGAACACGACCAGGTCCCACCAGGTCAGGTCCTTGCGCAGCCGGGTGTCCGGCTCGTCGGTGTCGGCGATCGACTGTTCCACCGACTTCGTCCGCCATCGACTGGCCATTCAACCGCCCTTTCCCAACGCTGGGAGCCATTGGTCCGTCACAGTACTGGGTAGTCTCCGCAGATGCCGGACGGCAAAGCAAACGCGCGGGAGCACGCGCTGGTCATCGGGGGAAGCATCGCCGGCCTGTGCGCGGCGCGGGTGCTGTCGGAGTCGTATTCGGCGGTGACGGTCTGCGAGCGCGACGAGTTGCCGGCCGCGCCGGCCAGCCGGGCGACCGTCCCGCAGGACCGGCACCTGCACCTGCTGATGGCGCGCGGGGCGATCGAATTCGAGAAGCTGTTTCCCGGCCTGCTCGACGACATGACGGCCGCCGGCGTGCCCAGGCTGCACAACCGGCCCGAGTGCATCCATCTGGGCGCCGCCGGCCACGTGCTGGGCACCGGGCAAACCCTGCGCGACGAGTTCACCGCCTACGTGCCCAGCCGTCCGCAGCTGGAATGGCAGCTGCGCAAACGGGTGCACGCCATCGGCAACGTGACGGTGCTGCGCCGCTCGGTGGCCCAGCCGCGGTTCGACCCGGCGCGAGCGCGGGTGACCGGGGTGTGGCTGGACCCGGTCGCCGGCGGGTCCGCGGAGTTCGTCGCCGCGGATCTGGTGGTCGACGCGGCGGGGCGCGGCACCCGATTGCCGGTGTGGTTGTCGCAGTGGGGTTTTCAGCGCCCACCCGAAGAGGTGATCGACATCGGCATCAACTACGCCACCCAGCACTTCCGCATCCCCGACGGGCTGATCGCCCAGAAGGTGGTGGTGGCCGGCGCCTCGCACGACGAGCCGCTGGGGCTGGGCATGCTGTGCTACGAGGACCGGGTCTGGGTGTTGACCACGTTCGGGGTGGCCGACGCCAAACCGCCCCGCACGTTCCCCGAAATGCTGACGCTGGCGCGCCGCTTGCTGCCCGCCCACTTCGGCGACGCGCTGGCCCGGGCCGAGCCGCTGGGCGATCCCGCGTTTCACGCCTTTCCGGCCAGCCGGTGGCGCCGCTACGACAAGCTGGACCGCGTCCCGGCCGGCGTCGTCGCCCTCGGCGACGCGGTGGCCAGCTTCAACCCCACCTTCGGCCAGGGGATGACGATGACCGCGCTGCAGGCCGGTCATCTGCGCCGCGCGCTGCGATGCCCCGACGACCGGCTGGCCGCGGCGCTGTACCGGGCCACCGCCAAGACCACCTTCCCGGTGTGGACGATGAACGCCATCGGCGACGTCACCTTCCACCACGCCACCACCAAACGACCCGCCCCGTGGTGGTGGCGACCGTCGGGCGCGCTGTTCGACCAGTTCCTGGGCGCCGCCGAGACCGAACCCGTTCTGGCGGAATGGTTTCTGCGCCGGTTCTCGCTGCTGGACAGCCTCTACCTGATCCCGCCGCCCCGCATCGTCGGGCGCGCCGTCGGGCACAACATGCGGCTGTGGCTGGGGCAGCGCCGCCGGGCGGGCCGGCCGGGGACCGCTACAGCCCGACCGTCGCCCTGAACAGCTTGGTGGGTTCGTGGGCGACCAGCCGGATCGGGGCATCGTCGGCGGCCACCCAAGCGGCCATGCCGCGCTTGAGCCGCAGCGAGCCGGATTTGCCGTGCACGGTCGTGCAGCCCTGGATGCACAGCAGGATCTGCGGGCCGTCGTGGCTGCAGGTGGCGTCCACCTCGTGGCCGACGTACTCGTCCTCCAGCTCCAACAGCGCGACGGCGAACTCGTCGGTCGGGGTCTCATAGATCCGCCCGAAGCCCTCGCGCCGCACGCGCGGGCGCAGCTGGTCCTCGGTGGTGGGCGCGAAGTCGAGCACCCGCAGCAGCTCGGGCACGTCGACGTGCTTGGGAGTCAGGCCGCCGCGTAACACGTTGTCGGAGTTGGCCATCACCTCCACGGCGAAGCCCCGCAGATAGGTGTGCAGGTTGCCGGCCGAGACGAAGATGGCCTCGCCCGGGGCGAGGCTGACCCGGTTGAGCAGCAACGCCGCCAGCACCCCGGCGTCGCCGGGATAGCGCTCGCCCAGCTCGAGCACGGTCTTGGCCTCGGCCGCGAATTCCGTTGCGCCCGAACTGAGATAGGCGATTGCGCCGTCCAGCACGGCGGGCACCAGCACGTCGATGTCGGGCTGCGGGGCGGTGATCCAGGTGGTGAACAGCGCGCGCAGGCCGTCGGCGTCGGACTGGTCGCCCAGCAACTCGATGAAGGGATCGAGATCGGAGACGGCCAGCGCCCGCAGCAGCTCGACGGTGCGCGACGCCGGGCGGAACCCGGCCAGCGCCTCGAACGGATACAGCGCGACCAGCAACTCCGGCTTGTGCGAGGTGTCGCGGTAATTGCGCACCGGCGAGTTCAGCGGGATGCCGAGCCGCTCCTCGCGCAGGTAGCCCTCGGCCGCCTGCTCGGCGCTCGGGTGTGCCTGCAGCGACAGCGGCTCGTCGGCGGCCAGCACCTTGACCAAAAACGGCAGCACGTCACCGAACCGGGCCCGCGACCCCGGACCGAGCTGTCCCTCCGGGTCGGCGCGCAGCGCGTCGAGCAACGTGATCTCGCCGTTGTCGGTCTCCAGCCAGGCCGGGTCGCCCGGGTGGGCGCCGAACCAGAGTTCGGCCTCCGGGTGCGCCGCCGGCACCGGTCGTTCGGTGAATTCGGCGATGGCGGTACGCGAACCCCATGCGTATGTTCTCAAAGCCCCGCGAAGCAGCTCCACTGTTCTATCTATCCCCGCACCAGTCGCATGTAAACGGCGGCCATCTCCAGCCGGACGGCCAGCACCGCCAGCTGCTGCTCGGTCCGCCCGGGCCCGCCGAGTGCGGGTGACACGCCGGAGCCGGCCGAGCCGCCGGGGCCGTCGGGCACATCCTCGGCGGCCAGCAGGTACACGTCGTCGAGCCCGGCCGTGCGGGCGGCCACCACCGTCTGCTCGGCGGCCAGCACCACCGCCAGCACCCGCAGCCGGGGCGGCAGCGGCCCGTCGATCTGCTCGTCGTGGAACAGCGCGGCGTCCGGATCCTCCAGGGCGCGCGGCACCGCCGCGCGCATGGCGACCACCGCGTCGGCCAGCCCGGTGGCCGGGGTCACCTGGTTGGCCACCCGCAACAGCACGGAGCTGCCGTGCCGGGCCAGCGCCAGGGTCGCCGCGCTGTCGCCGGCCAGCGCGACCTGGCGATCGGCGATCCGCGCGGCCAGCAGCTTGGCCGGGTTGGTGAACAGCTCGCGCCCGGCGCTGTTGCGCAGCGCCTCGGCGTCCAGCTCGTCGGCGAGCAGCCCCAGGTCGACGCTGGGCCGCGGGTCCACGGCGTGGACCACCGCCAGCCCGGCGGCCAAATACCGGCACAGGCCGAACTCGTCGGGCACCCACAGTCGGGGCGCCAGCACGGCGGCGCGGCCCGCGGTGGAATCGCGCAGCGGTCCCTCGTACGGCGCGACGACCACCACCCGCGCGCCGCGGCGCACCCCGGTCGCGGCGGCGGCGACGAGCGCCGGGTCGCCGGGGTCGTCGCCGGCGACGACCAGCACGTCGAGCGGGCCCACCCACGGCGGCGCCTCGCCGGCCAGCGCGAACGGCTGCGAGGCCACTCCCCCGAGCGTCGCCGACAGCATCACCCCGGCGGTCTCGGCGGTTCCGCGGCCGGCCACCCAGATCACGCTGCGCGGCCGGTCCTCGACCCGCAGCGGCTCCAGCGCGCCCTCCTCGACCGCGGTGGCGATGGCCCGCACCTGCGCGCCGGCCGACGACGCGGCCCGCAGCAGGCCGTCGCGGTCGGCGCTCAGCAGGCCCTCGGTGTCCTCCAGATCGATTGCGCGGGTGGCGTTCACGGCGCCGCCCCCGCGTCCGCCTCGGTCGTCGTTCCCGCGGTGATCGCGGCGATCTCGGCGCTGATCTGGGCGACCACCGCGGCGACGTCCTCTGCCGTGCGGCCCTCCACGTTGAGCCGCAGCAGCGGTTCGGTGTTGGAGCTGCGCAGGTTGAACCAGCTGCCGTCGCCCAGGTCCACGGTCACCCCGTCCACGTGGTCCAGGGAGTGGATCCGGGTGCCGAACGACCTCAGCACCGCTTCGGTGCACTGCCCGGCGTCGGCGACGGTGAAGTTGATCTCGCCGGACGACTCGTAGCGCTGGTAGTCCGCGGTCAGCTCGGACAGCGGGCGGTCCTGTTCGCCGAGGGCGGCCAGCACGTACAGCGCGGCCAGCATCCCCGAGTCGGCGCCCCAGAAGTCGCGGAAGTAGTAGTGCGCCGAGTGCTCGCCGCCGAAGATCGCGCCGGTGTCGGCCATCAGCGCCTTGATGTAGGAGTGCCCCACCCGCGAGCGCAGCGGGGTGCCGCCGCGCTCGCTGACCAGCTCGGGCACCGCGCGCGAGGTGATCACGTTGTGGATGATCGTCGCGCCGATCTCGCGGCCGAGTTCGCGGGCGGCCACCAGGCTGGTCACGGTCGACGGCGACACCGGGTTGCCGCGCTCGTCGACCACGAAGCAGCGATCGGCGTCGCCGTCGAAGGCCAGGCCGATGTCGGCGCCGGTCTCGCGCACGTAGGCCTGCAGGTCGACCAGGTTGGCCGGGTCCAGCGGGTTGGCCTCGTGGTGCGGGAAGGAGCCGTCGAGCTCGAAGTACAAGGGCGCCAACGTGATCGACTCGATCGGGCCGAGCACCGCGGGCGTGGTGAGGCCGGCCATGCCGTTGCCGGCGTCGACGGCGACCCGCAGCGGGCGCAGCCCGGAGGTGTCTACCAGCGAGCGCAGGAACCGCCCGTAGTCGGCCAGCACGTCGCGGTCGCCGACCGATCCCGGTGGCCCGTCGTAGTCCTCGACGCCGGCGATCACGTCGTCGGCGATGATGCGCAACCCGCTGTCGGCGCCGACCGGCCGGGCGCCGGCGCGGCACAGCTTGATCCCGTTGTAGGCCGCCGGGTTGTGGCTCGCGGTGAACATCGCGCCGGGGCAGTCCAGCAGGCCGGAGGCGAAGTAGAGCTGATCGGTGGACGCCAGCCCGATGCGCACCACGTCCAGACCCTGCCCGGTCACCCCGGCGGCGAACGCGGCGGCCAGGGTGGGTGAGCTGTCGCGCATGTCGTGGCCGATGACGACCTGGCCGGCGCCCTCGGCGCGCATCAGTTTGGCGAAGGCCGCGCCGAGGTCGGCGACCAGCGGCTGGTCGAGCTCTTCGCCGACCAGCCCACGCACGTCGTACGCCTTGACGACACGGTGGACAGTCGCGGCGGGCCGGGACATGCGGGACTCCTGACGACGTGAACTCTTGGCCGCCAGCCTATCGGGCCGGGGAGAACACCGGCCGCCGCGGTGCGCGCGGATTCGGGTGCGCCCCCATCGGGTGCGGCCCGGGTCAGTCGCTGGGGTCGGGCAGCACCCGCAGATGCCCGCGGCGCCGTCCGGAACGTTGCTCGGGCGGGGCGATCAGGCTGCTGCTCGGCGCGGTGGCCTGGGCGCCGCCGGGGTGAAGATGCGGATCGCCGAAGCCGTTTCGGGGCACCGCCGCACCGGCGTAGGGCAGCGTGCGCTCGGCCGAACCGCCTTCGCGGACCGCGTCGGCGAGGGCGACCAGGTCGTCCTCGTCGGGGTGGGTGGGCAGCGGCCCGGCGTGGCGCACCAGGTCCCACCCGCGCGGGGCGGTGATCCGGCCGGCGTGGTTGACGCACAAATCCCAGGAATGCGGTTCCCGTGCGGTCGCCAGCGGGCCGACGACTGCCGTCGAGTCCGAGTAGACGAACGTCAGGGTCGCCACGGCGTAGTGCGGGCACCCGGGCCGGCAACAGCGACGGGGAACGTTCACGCTCGAAAGGCTATCGTGCGCAAACGCCGCCGAAGCGCCGGACACGCGCAACGCCGCGGCCCCCGATGTGCAACCGTTACCATCGGCCCGATGAGTGAATCCCGTGGCGATTCGCGCAGCTCCGGCCGAAGCGGCCGGTTTTCGCGACGATCGGCTCCGCGCCGGCTCTCGCGCAGGGGCCGCGACATGCGCGGCCCGCTGCTGCCGCCTACCGTGCCGGGATGGCGCAGCCGCGCCGAACGCTTCGACATGGCGGTGCTGGAGGCCTACGAACCCATCGAGCGGGACTGGCAGGACCGGCTGGCCGACCTGGACGTGGCGGTCGACGAGATCCCGCGCATCTCGGCCAAGGATCCCGACAGTGTGCAGTGGCCGCCGGAGGTGATCGCCGACGGCCCGATTCCGCTGGCCCGGTTGATCCCCGCCGGTGTCGACATCCGCGGCAACGCCACGCGAGCGCGAATTGTGTTGTTCCGCAAGCCAATTGAGCGACGGGCCAAGGATACCGTGGAACTCGGGGAATTACTGCACGAAATCCTGGTGGCCCAGGTCGCCATCTACCTCGACGTGGAACCCTCGGTCATCGACCCGACGATCGACGACGACTGACCCCCGGTCGTTGCGGGAGCGGGTCAGATGATGCCGCGCTTGAGGCGGCGGCGTTCGCGTTCGGACAGACCGCCCCAAATGCCGAAGCGCTCGTCGTGCTCGAGTGCGTACTCCAGGCACTCGTGGCGCACCTCGCAGCCCAGGCAGATCTTCTTGGCCTCGCGGGTGGAGCCGCCCTTCTCCGGGAAGAAGGCCTCCGGGTCGGTTTGCGCGCACAGCGCCCGGTCCTGCCACTGGTCGGCGACGGGCGCCGGCAGCGGCTCGGGCTCGAATGCGACTGGCGCATCAGGAACCACGGTCAAGTGCGGCCGGACGGGACGGGCCGGCGCCGAGTCGATCGGGGTGTGCGGCGTGCCCGCCATGGCGCCTCGAAGATTTTCGTAAGACATACGGTCGTCCGCCTCCTCAGCTTGATTGGAGTGTGATTGGTTCCCACTGTTCTGATGTACAGACAATTCGAACAAGTGATCGAATCTCGGTCTGCGACACCGGAGTCGGCCGGCCAACCGGGAAATGACACTGATGTGATTAGACACGGGTTGACCTGCCGGGTCAAGCACTTTGGCGCATTTCCATACCATCTCGTGATCGAATTTCGGCGTTTCTGTTGTTTTGCGCCTTCGGCGTGTCGATCACACCGTTCACAATTTCCCCACCAGCTTCCCGACAAGCGGTGTGCAACCTCAACTTTGAGGCGCCCGCGACGGGCCCGACACCGCAGCGTCGCCGGGCAGTACTGTCGTGCTCTGTGAGGCTCAAGTGAAGGTCACCGTTCTGGTCGGTGGGGTTGGCGGCGCCCGCTTCCTGCTGGGTGTTCAACAGTTGTTCGGGCTGGGTCAGTTTCGTGCGCAACGGCATACGCACGGGCGCCCGGACACGGCGGCGGGCAGCCACGAGCTGACGGCGATCGTCAACATTGGCGATGACGCCTGGATCCACGGACTGCGCGTCTGCCCCGATTTGGACACCTGCATGTACACCTTAGGTGGAGGTGTGGACCCGGAGCGAGGGTGGGGGCACCGCGACGAAACCTGGCACGCCAAAGAGGAATTGGCGCGCTACGGGGTGCAGCCGGACTGGTTCGGTCTGGGCGACCGCGATATCGGCACCCACCTGGTGCGCACCCAGATGCTCAACGCCGGCTACCCGCTGACACAGATCACCGCCGCGCTGTGCGACCGCTGGCAACCCGGCGCGCGGCTGCTGCCGGTCAGCGACGACCGGTGCGAGACACACGTGGTGATAACCGATCCCGACGACGGCAGCCGGCGGGCCATCCACTTCCAGGAGTGGTGGGTGCGCTACCGCGCCCAGGTGCCCACCCACAGCTTCGCGTTCGTCGGCGCCGAAAAGGCAGCCGCGACAACGGAAACCATCGCCGCCATCGCCGACGCCGACGCCATCCTGATCGCCCCGTCCAACCCGGTGGTGAGCGTCGGGGCCATCCTGGCCGTACCCGGCGTCCGCGGCGCGTTGCGGGCGGCCGGCGCGCCGATCGTCGGCTACTCCCCGATCATCGGTGGAAAGCCGTTGCGCGGCATGGCCGATGCCTGTCTGTCGGTGATCGGGGTGGAATCCACCGCCGAGGCCGTCGGCCGCCACTACGGCGCGCGGCGGGGCACCGGGATCCTGGATTGCTGGCTGGTGAGCCAGGACGACCACGCCGACATCGAGGGGGTGGCGGTGCGCGCGGTGCCGCTGATGATGACCGACCCCGCGGCGACCGCCGAGATGGTCAGCGCGGGGCTGCAGCTGGCGGGCGTGACGCCGTGAGTCCCGCCGGCGAGCACGGCACCGCCGCCCCGATCGAGATCCTGCCGGTGGCCGGGCTGCCCGAATTCCGCCCCGGCGACGATCTGGGGGCGGCCGTCGCCAAGGCGGCGCCGTGGCTGCGCGACGGCGACGTCGTCGTCGTCACCAGCAAGGCCGTCTCCAAGTGCGAGGGCCGGCTGGTGCCGGCGCCGGCCGATCCCGAGGAACGCGATCGGCTGCGGCGCAGGCTGGTCGACGAGGAAGCCGTCCGGGTGCTGGCCCGCAAGGGCCGCACCCTGATCACCGAGAACCGGCACGGGCTGGTGCAGGCCGCCGCCGGGGTGGACGGATCCAACGTCGGCCGCGACGAGCTGGCGCTGCTGCCGCTGGACCCCGACGCCAGCGCCGCGGCGCTGCGCGCGCGGCTGCGCGAGCTGCTGGGCGTCGAGGTCGCCGTGCTGGTCACCGACACCATGGGCCGCGCCTGGCGCAACGGCCAGACCGACGCCGCAGTGGGGGCGGCGGGACTGGCTGTGCTGCACGGCTATTCGGGTGCGGTGGATCAGCACGGCAACGAGCTGCTGGTCACCGAGGTGGCGATCGCCGACGAGATCGCCGCGGCCGCCGATCTGGTGAAGGGCAAACTGACCGCGATGCCGGTGGCGGTGGTGCGTGGGCTGTCGGTGACCGACGACGGGTCGACCGCCCGGCAGTTGTTGCGGCCGGGCACCGAGGACCTGTTCTGGCTGGGCACCGCCGAGGCCATCGAGTTGGGCCGCCGCCAGGCGCAGCTGCTGCGCCGTTCGGTGCGCCGGTTCAGCGCCGAGCCGGTGCCCGCGGAGCTGGTGCGCGAGGCCGTCGCCGAGGCCCTGACCGCGCCGGCCCCGCACCACACCCGCCCGGTGCGGTTCGTCTGGCTGCAGACCCCGGCGGTGCGGACCCGGCTGCTGGACGCGATGAAGGACAAGTGGCGCGCCGACCTGGCCGGCGACGGCCGGCCCGCCGAGTCGATCGAACGCCGGGTGGCGCGCGGCCAGATCCTCTACGACGCGCCCGAAGTCGTCATCCCGATGCTGGTCCCCGACGGCGCGCACAGCTATCCCGACGCCGCCCGCACCGACGCCGAGCACACCATGTTCACCGTGGCGGTCGGCGCGGCCGTGCAGGCCCTGCTGGTCGGGTTGGCGGTGCGCGGGCTGGGCAGCTGCTGGATCGGCTCCACGATCTTCGCCGCCGACCTGGTGCGCGCCGAGCTCGGGTTGCCCGCCGACTGGGAGCCGTTGGGGGCCATCGCCATCGGCTATGCCGCCGAACCCGCCGGGCCGCGGGATCCGGCGGACCCTGGGGATCTGCTGATCCGCAAGTGATACTGAGCGCGTGACGACGTTCGCGGGCAAGGCGGCGGCCTCGGCCGACAAGGTCCGCGGCGGCTACTACACGCCGGCGCCGGTGGCGCGGTTCCTGGCCCACTGGGTGCGCCGGGCCGGGCCGAGGATCGTCGAACCCTCCTGCGGCGACGGCGCGATCCTGCGCGAGCTGGCCCGGCTCAGCGACCGGGTGCACGGCGTCGAGCTGATCCCGCACGAGGCGGCCAAGGCCCGGCGATTCGCACCGGTGTCCGCCGAGAGCCTGTTCAGCTGGCTCGCCACCGCCGAGGACGGCGGCTGGGACGGCGTCGCCGGCAATCCGCCCTACATCCGGTTCGGGAATTGGGCGTCGCCGCAACGCGATCCGGCGCTGGCGTTGCTGCGGCGCGAGGGTTTGCGGCCGACCCGGCTGACCAACGCCTGGGTGCCGTTCGTGGTGGCCGGCACCGTGCTGGTGCGCGACGGCGGCCGGGTGGGGCTGGTGCTTCCGGCCGAGCTGCTGCAGGTCGGCTACGCCGCGCAGCTGCGCGAGTTCCTGCTGAGCCGATTCCGCGACATCACGCTGCTGACCTTCGAGCGGCTGGTGTTCGACGGCGTCCTGCAGGAGGTGGTGTTGTTCTGCGGCGTCGTCGGGACGGGTCCGGCGCGCATCCGCACCGTGACCCTGGCCGGCGCGGACGCCCTGGCGGACATCGACGTCGAGCGCCTGGCGTCCGCACCCGCGCTGCTGCACGAGCACGAGAAGTGGACCAAGTACTTTCTGGACCCGGCCGCGATCGAGCTGCTGCGCGCGCTCAAGGCCTCGGCGACGCTGACCCGGCTGGGCGCGCTCGCCGAGGTGGACGTGGGCATCGTGACCGGCCGCAACGCCTTTTTCACCTTCACCGACGAGCAGGTGACCGCGTTGGGGCTGCGCCGGCACTGCGTGCCCCTCGTCTCGCGCAGCGCCCAGCTGTCCGGGCTGATCTACGACACCGATTGCCGGGCAAGCGATCTCGCCGCCGGGCAGCGCGGCTGGCTGCTCAACGCGCCGCGCGAGCCGGCCGATCCCGCGTTGACCGCGCACATCCGCGCCGGGGAGGCCGCCGGGGTGCACCGCGGCTACAAGTGCTCGATCCGCACGCCGTGGTGGAGCACGCCGTCGCTGTGGCAGCCCGATCTGTTCCTGCTGCGCCAGATCCACGCCGCGCCCCGGCTGACGGTCAACGCCGCGGGGGCCACCAGCACCGACACCGTGCACCGGGTGCGGGTTGGGCCGGGCGTCGACCCGGCGGCGCTGGCCGCGGTGTTCCACAACAGCGTCACGTTCGCGTTCGCCGAGATCATGGGCCGCAGCTACGGCGGGGGCGTGCTGGAGCTGGAGCCGCGCGAGGCCGAGCAGCTGCCGCTGCCCCGGCCGGAGTGCGCGGACGCCGATCTGGTCGGCGATGTCGACCTGTTGCTGAAGGCCGGCGAGCTGGACAAGGCGCTGGACGTCGTGGACCGCCGGGTGCTGATCGACGCGCTGGGCGTCCCGCCCCGGGCGGTGGCGGACTGCCGCGCGGCCTGGGCGTGTCTGCGGGATCGCCGGAAACGGCGGGCATCCCGGTGAGCGTGCGCGACTCGGTGCTGGCGCTGCTGACGCAGTGGGATCCGCCCGATGCGGCCCAGGATTCGTTGCGGCACGCGGTGTTGGCGTTCGTGCACGCCCGCCCCGACGCGTGCCGGCGGGAGTGCGAGCCCGGGCATGTCACCGCGTCGACGCTGGTGCTCGACCACACCGGCGACCGGGTGCTGCTGACCCTGCACCGCCGGCTGGGCCGGTGGGTGCAGTTGGGCGGGCACTGCGACGACGACGACGCCGGCATCGTCGCGGCGGCGTTGCGCGAGGCCACCGAGGAGTCCGGGATCGACGGGCTGCGGATGGCGCCCGGGTTGGCCGCGCTGCACGTGCATCCGGTGACCTGCTCGCTGGGGCTGCCCACCCGGCATCTGGATCTGCAATTCGTCGCGCACGCGCCGGCCGGCGCCCGGATCGCGATCAGCGACGAGTCCGAGGACCTGCGCTGGTGGCCCGTCGACGCGCTACCCGCGGGCACCGATCACGCGCTGGCCTATCTGGTCGCCCAGGCCACGCGAGCGTCACGCTAGCGTGGCCGCCGGCGGCGGGCGTCACGCTGGCGTGACGCCCGGCGAAAGCGAACGCGAAAGCGAACGCGAGCCTCAGACGTCGGAGGAGTAGCGAATCCCGCCGTCGGGGATCGACACGCCGGGCCACACCCGGGCGCCGCGCAGCAGCTCGCAGCGCGCCCCGATGTCGGCGCCGTCGCCGATCACCCCGTCGCGGATCAGCGCGCGCGGGCCGATGCGCGCGCCGAACCCGACGATCGAGCGCTCGATCACGCTGCCGGCCTCCACCTTGACGCCGTCGAAGATCACCGCGCCGTCCAGCCGGACGCCGGGGCCGATCTCGGCGCCCCGGCCGACGACGGTGCCGCCGATCAGCACGGCGCCCGGCGACACCGCCGCGCCGTCGTGCACCAGCTGCTCGCCGCGGTGGCCGTGCAGGGCCGGCGACGGCGCGATGCCGCGCACCAGATCCGCCGAGCCGCGCACGAAGTCCTCGGGGGTGCCCATGTCGCGCCAATAGGTGGCGTCGACGTAGCCGCACACCGTGACGTCGGGATCGGACAGCAGCGCGGGGAACACCTCGCGCTCCACCGACACCTCGCGGCCGCGCGGGATCCGGTCGATGACGCGG
This sequence comes from Mycobacterium sp. MAC_080597_8934, assembly GCF_000523975.1. Taxonomy (NCBI): domain Bacteria; kingdom Bacillati; phylum Actinomycetota; class Actinomycetes; order Mycobacteriales; family Mycobacteriaceae; genus Mycobacterium; species Mycobacterium sp. MAC_080597_8934. The sequence continues at coordinate 240,695 of NZ_JAOS01000028.1, forward strand.
CGGGCGAAGACGTAGCAGCCGGCGTTGATCTGGTCGGTCGGCGGGTCCTGGGTCTTCTCCAGGAACGCGGTGACCCGGCCGTCCTCGGTGGTCACGCAGCCGAAGGCGCGCGGATCGCTCACCCGGACCAGGTGCAGGGTGACGTCGGCCTGCTGCGCGGCGTGGAAGTCGAGCATCTGGCCCAGGTCGGCACCGGAGAGCACGTCGCCGTTGAACACCATCACGGTGTCGTGCCGCAGCTGGCCGGCGACGTTGGCGATGCCGCCGCCGGTGCCCAGCGGCCGCTCCTCGGTCACGTACTCGATCTGCAGACCCAGCTTGGAGCCGTCGCCGAACTCCGCCTCGAACACCGCGGCCTGATACGACGTGCTCAGGATGACGTGCTCGATGCCGGCCGCGGCGATCCGGGACAGCAGGTGGGTGAGGAACGGCAGCCCGGCGGTGGGCAGCATCGGCTTGGGCGCCGACAGGGTCAGCGGCCGCAGCCGGGTGCCCTTGCCGCCCACCAGGATCACCACGTCGACTTCGGGAGTTCCCACCTCAGTGCCGCCCTTCTACCCGCCGCCCGGACTCGCGCAGCGCGCTGCGCACCATCAGCCGGGCGCGCACCGCCAGCGACGCGCGCAGCGCCCAGCGCAGCGGCGCGCGCATCCAACCGGAATACCGGTCGGCCAGAAACATATAGGTGCTGCGGTGGTGGGCGGCCAGGTGGCTGGCCGGGTCGGCCCCGGTGGAGTGGCCCTTGTGGTGCAGCACCTCGGCCGACGGCACGTAGACCGACAGCCAGCCGGCCTTGCCCAGCCGGTCGCCGAGGTCGACGTCCTCCATGTACATGAAGTAGCGCTCGTCGAACCCGCCGACCCGCTCGAATGCCGAGCGGCGCACCAGCAGGCACGAACCCGACAGCCAGCCCACCGGCCGCTCGCTGGGCTCCAGCCGCTCCTGGCGGTAGGCCGTCGACCACGGGTTGTTCTTCCAGAACGGCCCGACGACCGCGTGCATGCCGCCGCGCACCAGGCTGGGCAGGTGCCGCGCCGACGGGTACACCGACCCGTCGGGGTCGCGCACCAGCGGGCCCAGCGCGCCGGCCCGCGGCCAGCGCGCCGCCGCGTCCAGCAGCGCGTCGATGCTGCCCGGGCCCCACTGCACGTCCGGGTTGGCGACGATCACCCACTCGCCGCCGCGATCCAGCTGTGCCACAGCACGATTCACCGCGGTGCCGTAGCCGAGGTTGGCGCCGGTGTGAAACAGCCGCACGTTGGGGTAGCGCTCGACGGCGGCCTGCGGCGTCCCGTCGGTGGAGCCGTTGTCGGCCAGCAGCACGCACACCTCGCGTTCGGTGGCCAGCGACAGCGACGCCAGGAAGCGCTCCAGGTGCGGGCCCGGTGAATAGGTCACCGTCACCACCGGCAGCACGTCAGTCACGCGTAGAGGGTATCGGTCGATCCGCCGCGGCCGGGCTACCAGCGTTGGTGAGCGCGGCGACAAGCGCAGGGCGCCAGGGCCGTAGCGGCCGCAGCCCGGCCGCGGCGGACTCGCGGCTGCCCAGCGCCGAGTAGGTCGGCCGCGGCGCCGGCCGGGGAAAGTGCTCGGTGCCCACCGGCCGCACCCGCGCCGGGTCGGCGCCGCATTCCTCGAAGACCGCGCGGGCCTGCTCGAAGCGGGACACCGCGCCCTCGTTGGCGGCGTGCAGGACCGGCCCGGGCACCCGGTCGTCGACGATCTGCAGCAGCGCGGCCGCCAGGTCGCCGACGTAGGTCGGCGACCCGATCTGGTCGTCGACCACCTGCACCGGGCCCTCCCCCGCGGCCAGCCGGCGCATGACGGCGACGAAGTCCTTGCCGGTGCCGCCGGTGTAGACCCAGGCGGTGCGCACCACGACGCCCTGCGCGGGATCCGGCAGCGCCGCCAGCACGGCCCGCTCCCCCGCGACCTTGCTGCGGGCGTACACGCCCTGCGGGGCGACGGGGTCGCCGGGCTCGTAGGGGCGCGGCCGGTCCGGGGCGCCGGCCGGGGACTCGCCGCCGAACACGTAGTCGGTGGAGACGTGGAGCAGCCGGGCGCCGGCGCGCGCGCAGGCCCGCGCGATATGCCCGGGGCCGGCCTCGTTGACCGCGAAGGCGCCCGCCTCGTCGCTCTCGGCGCCGTCGACGTCGGTGTAGGCCGCGCAGTTGATCACCACGTCGCCGGGCCGCACGATGCGTTCGGCCGCCGCCGGGTCGGTGATGTCCCACTGCGCGGACGTCAGCGCCACCACGTCACGGCCCTGACCCGCCGCCAGCGCGCTCACATAGCCGCCCAGCTGCCCACCGGCGCCGGCGATCACGATCCTGCCTGACATGGTTCGAGTTTGGCATGACGGCTCGGGCCGCCGGGACGGCCGGGGCACGCGGGCGCCGGCTACCCGTGAAGCCAGTGTGTCGCAAGTAATGTAGTGGGATGCCTGTGCAACGTGTGGTTCGTGTGATTGCCACCGCGCTGACGCTCGCGGTCGTGCTCGGCACCGGGATCGCGTGGAGCAACGTCCGGTCCTTCGAAGACGGCATCTTTCACATGTCGGCGCCGTCGCTGGGCAAGGGCGGCGACGACGGCGCGATCGACATCCTGCTGGTGGGCCTGGACAGCCGGACCGACGCGCACGGCAACCCGCTGTCGCAGCAGGAGCTGGAGACGCTGCGGGCCGGCGACGAGGAGGCCACCAACACCGACACCATCATCCTGATCCGCATCCCCAACAACGGGAAGTCGGCGACCGCGATCTCGATCCCGCGCGACTCCTACGTCGCCGCGCCGGGGCTGGGCAAGACCAAGATCAACGGTGTCTACGGTCAGACCCGGGAGGCCAAGCGCGCCAGCCTGGTCAAGGCCGGCGACTCGGCCGAAGACGCCGCGGCCCAGGGCACCGAGGCCGGTCGTGAGGCGCTGATCAAGACCGTCGCCGACCTCACCGGCGTCACCGTCGACCACTACGCCGAGATCGGCCTGCTTGGTTTCGCGCTGATCACCGACGCGCTCGGCGGCGTCGACGTGTGCCTCAAAGAGCCGGTGTTCGAACCGCTTTCGGGTGCCGACTTCCCGGCCGGCCCGCAGCGGCTCAGCGGCCCGGAGGCGCTGAGCTTCGTGCGCCAGCGCCACGAACTGCCGCGCGGCGACCTGGACCGGGTGGTGCGCCAGCAGGTGGTGATGGCCTCGCTGGCGCACCGGGTCATCTCCGGGCAGACGCTGTCCAGCCCCGCCACGGTCAAGCGGCTGGAGGCCGCCGTGCAGCGCTCGGTCGTGATCTCTGCGGGCTGGGACGTGATGGACTTCGTGCAGCAGATGCAGAAGCTGGCCGGCGGCAACGTCGCGTTCGCCACCATCCCGGTGCTGGACGGCGCCGGCTGGAGCGACGACGGCATGCAGAGCGTGGTGCGGGTGGACCCGCACCAGGTCGCCGACTGGGTGGGCAGCCTGCTGCACGACCAGGAGCAGGGCAAGACCGAGGAGATCGCCTACACCCCGGCCAAGACCACTGCCAGCGTCGTCAACGACACCGACATCAACGGTCTGGCTGCGGCCGTCTCGGATGTGTTGAGCGCCAAGGGCTTTGCCACCGGCACGGTGGGCAACAACGACGGGGGGCACGTCAAGACCAGCCAGGTGCGCGCCGCCAAGAGCGACGACCTGGGCGCCAAAGAGGTGTCCAAGGAACTGGGCGGGTTGCCGGTGGTGGCCGACAGCTCGCTGGCGCCGGGCGCGGTGCGGGTGGTGCTGGCCAACGACTACAGCGGTCCCGGCTCGGGCCTGTCGGGCACCGAATCGATCATGCCCGCCAAGGTGTCCACCGCCGGCGCGGTGAGCACCAACGACAAGGCGCCCGCGCCGTCGCCGATCCTGACCGCCGGCTCCGACAAGCCGGAGTGCATAAACTAGCGCCGGTGCGCCAATCGAGCACGCTGTCCGCGGCGATCCTGGATCCCATGCTGCGGGCCGACCCGGTCGGTCCGCGCATCACCTACTACGACGACGCGACCGGCGAGCGCATCGAGCTCTCCGGTGTGACGCTGGCCAACTGGGCCGCCAAGACCGGCAACCTGCTGCGCGACGAACTCGGCGCCGGACCGGCCAGCCGGGTCGCGATCCTGTTGCCCGCGCACTGGCAGACGGCGGCGGTGCTGTTCGGGGTGTGGTGGATCGGCGCCGAGGCGGTGCTCGCCGGCCCGGCCGATCTGGCCGTGTGCACGCCGCCGCGGCTGGACGAGGCCGACGCCACCGGCGCCGGCGAGGTGGCGGTGCTGTCGCTGGATCCGTTCGGCCGCCCGGTGAGCGACCTGCCGATCGGGGTGACCGACTACGCCACCGCGGTGCGGGTGCACGGCGACCAGATCGTGCCCGAGCCGCGACCGGGCCCGGCGCTGGACGGCCGCTCGGTCGACCAGGTGCTGCAGCAGTGCCGAAGTTCCGCGGCGGCACGGGGTTTGACGGCGGCCGACCGGGTGCTTTCCAGCGCGTCGTGGCCGGATCCCGACGCGCTGGTGGACGGGCTGCTGGCGATCCTGGCCGTCGGCGGCTCGCTGGTTCAGGTGGCCAATGCCGACCCGGCGGTGCGGCAGCGCCGGATCGAATCCGAGAAGGTCACCCGGGTGCTGTGAGCGCCCGCCTTCGGGCGGCCCGATACATATTGATATCGCTATATTTCGATGTTAACGTCGTGCGAGCATGGGCTGAACGCGCACACGACAGGAAGGTTGCGGCAATGGCGGTCTACGGGCTGTTGGCGAAGGCGGCAGGGACGGTGGTCACCGGGTTGGTCGGCGTGACGGCCTACGAGGTGGTGCGCAAGGCCGTGGCCAAGGCGCCCCTGCACGAGACGGCCGTCAAGGGGGCCGAACTGGGCCTGCGCGGCACCCGCAAGGCCGAGGAGGCCGCCGAGTCGGCGCGGCTCAAGCTGGCCGACGTGATGGCCGAGGCCCGCGAGCGCATCGGCGAGGAGGCGCCCACACCATCGATCGCCGACACCCACGACCACGAGCACTGACCCTTCCGCTATGGAAGACCCTGCGCTGCAAGTTATTTCGGATGCGGCCGGACGGATGCGGGTGTCAGTCGGGTGGGTGCGCGCCGACTCGCGGCGCGCCGTGGCGGTCGAAGAGGCGGTGGCCAAGTGCGACGGCGTGCGGGTGGTGCACGCCTACCCGCGCACCGGCTCGGTGGTCATCTGGTATTCACCGCGGCGCTGCGACCGGTCCGCGGTGCTGGCCGCCATCGGCGAGGCCGCCCACGTCGCCGCCGAGCTGATCCCGGCCCGCGCGCCGCACTCCTCGGAGATCCGCAACGCCGACGTGCTGCGCATGGTGATCGGCGGCGCGGTGCTGGCCCTGCTCGGCGTGCGCCGCTACGTGTTCGTCCGCCCGCCGCTGCTGGGCCCCAGCGGTCGGCTGTTCGCCACCGGCGTCACCGTGTTCACTGGCTACCCCTTCCTGCGCGGCGCGCTGCGCTCGCTGCGCTCCGGGCGGGCCGGCACCGACGCGCTGGTCTCGGCCGCGACCGTGGCCAGCCTGGTGTTGCGCGAGAACGTGGTCGCGCTGACCGTGCTGTGGCTGCTCAACATCGGCGAGTACCTGCAGGACCTGACGCTGCGCCGGACCCGGCGCGCCATCTCCGAGCTGCTGCGCGGCAGCCAGGATACGGCGTGGATTCGCCTGGAGCACAACGAGATTCAGGTGGCCACCGACACCCTGCAGATCGGTGACGAGGTGGTGGTGCACGACCACGTCGCCATCCCGGTGGACGGCGAGGTGATCGACGGCGAGGCGATCGTCGACCAGTCCGCGATCACCGGGGAGAACCTGCCGGTCAGCGTGGTGGTCGGAATGCCGGTGCACGCCGGCTCGGTGGTGGTGCGCGGCCGCCTGGTGGTGCGCGCCCGCGCCGTCGGCAACCAGACCACCATCGGGCGCATCATCACCCGGGTCGAAGAGGCGCAGCACGACCGGGCGCCGATCCAGACCGTCGGCGAAAACTTCTCGCGCCGTTTCGTTCCCACCTCGTTCATCGTGTCGGCCATCACCCTGGCGGTCACCGGCGACGTCCGCCGGGCCATGACGATGCTGCTGATCGCCTGCCCGTGCGCGGTCGGGCTGGCCACCCCGACGGCGATCAGCGCGGCGATCGGCAACGGCGCCCGGCGCGGCATCCTGATCAAGGGCGGCTCGCACCTCGAGCAGGCCGGCCAGGTCGACGCGATCGTCTTCGACAAGACCGGCACGCTCACCGTCGGCCGGCCGGTGGTCACCAATATCGTTGCCATGCACAAGGATTGGGAGCCCGAGCAGGTGCTGGCGTATGCCGCCAGCTCGGAGATCCACTCCCGGCACCCGCTGGCCGAGGCGGTGATCCGCTCCACCGAGGAACGCCACATCACCATTCCTCCGCACGAGGAGTGCGAGGTGCTGGTCGGGCTGGGCATGCGCACCTGGGCCGACGGCCGGACCCTGCTGCTGGGCAGCCCGTCGCTGCTGCAGGCCGAGAAGGTCAAGGTGTCCAAGAAGGCCAAGGAGTGGGTGGACAAGCTGCGCCGCCAGGCCGAGACCCCGCTGCTGCTCGCGGTAGACGGCACACTGGTCGGGCTGATCAGCCTGCGCGACGAGGTCCGTCCCGAGGCCGCCGGTGTGTTGAAGAAGTTGCGCGCCAACGGTATTCGGCGGATCGTGATGCTCACCGGCGATCATCCCGACATCGCCGCGGTGGTGGCCGACGAGCTCGGCATCGACGAGTGGCGCGCCGAGGTGATGCCGGAGGACAAGCTCGCCGCGGTGCGCGATCTGCAGGAGGAGGGCTTCGTCGTCGGCATGGTGGGCGACGGCATCAACGACGCGCCGGCGCTGGCCGCCGCCGACATCGGCATCGCGATGGGCCTGGCCGGCACCGACGTCGCCGTGGAGACCGCCGACGTGGCGCTGTCCAACGACGACCTGCACCGGCTGCTCGACGTGCGGGACCTGGGCTCGCGCGCCGTCGACGTCATCCGGGAGAACTACGGCATGTCCATCGCCGTCAACGCCGCGGGGCTGATCATCGGCGCCGGCGGCGCGCTGTCCCCGGTGCTGGCCGCCATCCTGCACAACGCGTCGTCGGTGGCGGTGGTGGCCAACAGCTCCCGGCTGATCCGCTACCGGCTGAACTGACAGCCGCACTCCCCGCCCCGCCAGGCCCGCACGCCCTGCCACACGGCGCCGCCAGTCCGCCCCGTGCGCGGCGGCGAGGGCCGGGGGGCCGGGCGCCGGGATGCGGCCGGCCGCCGGTAGTTATTGTGGCTAACGGTAGAGCGGAAGGGGCTTCCTCGATGGCGCGCACCGACGACGACACCTGGGACCTGGCCACCAGCGTGGGCGCGACCGCCACCATGGTGGCCGCCGGACGGGCCCGGGCCACCCGGGACGGCCTGATCGACGACCCGTTCGCCGAGCCGCTGGTGCGCGCCGTGGGCGTCGACTTCTTCACCCGGTGGGCCGCCGGCGAACTGGACGCCGCCGACGTCGACGTGCCCGGGGCGGCGTGGGGCATGCAGCGCATGACCGACATGCTCACCGCCCGCACCCGCTACATCGACGCGTTCTTCGCCGAGGCGGGCGCCGCGGGAATCCGACAGGTGGTGATCCTGGCCTCCGGCCTGGATGCCCGCGCCTACCGGCTGCCCTGGCCGGCCGGCACCACGGTGTTCGAGATCGACCAACCGCGGGTGCTCGAGTTCAAGGCCGCCACCATCGCCCAGCTCGGCGCCGAGCCCACCGCGCCGGTGCGCGCCGTCGCGGTCGACCTGCGCCACGACTGGCCGTCGGCGCTGCGGCAGGCGGGCTTCGACGTCGGGCGCCCCGCCGCCTGGGCCGCCGAGGGGCTCCTCGGCTTCCTGCCGCCGCAGGCCCAGGATCGGTTGCTGGACAACGTCACCGCGCTGTCCGCCGACGGCAGCCAGTTGGTGGCCGAGGTCTTCGCCAACACCGGCGCCAGCGGGGACGCCTTGAATGCGGCCGGCGAAAAGTGGCGGCGGCACGGCCTGGACGTCGCCCTGGACGACCTGGGCTTCCCCGGCGAGCGCAACGACCCGGCCAGCTACCTGCAGCAGCTGGGCTGGCAGCCGGTGCGCACACCGCTGAACCAGATGCTGGCCAACAACGGGCTGCCGCTGCAGTCGACCGAGCCCGGCGCGCCGTTCGCCCAGAATTACTACTGCACCGCGGTGCTGAACAAGGCAGGTTAGGAACCCAACGCATGCCACACGAGACGCCGAACGGCAAGCCCCCCAAGCCCCTTGACGGATTCCGGGTGCTCGACTTCACCCAGAACATCGCCGGGCCGATGGCCGGTCAGGTGCTGGCCGACCTGGGCGCCGAGGTCATCAAGATCGAGGCGCCGATCGGCGAGGCGGCCCGGCACATCACCGCCGTGCTGCCCGGCCGTCCGCCGTTGGCCACCCTGTTCCTGCCGCACAACCGGGGCAAGAAGTCGGTGCTGGCCGACCTGCGCGACGACGAGGCCAAGCAGCGGATCCTGCGACTGGTCGACACCGCCGACGTTGTGCTGGAAGGGTTTCGGCCCGGGGTGATGGAACGGATGGGCCTGGGCCCCGAGGAGCTGCAGGGCCGCAACCCCAGACTCGTCTACGCCCGGCTGTCCGCCTACGGCGGCAACGGCCCGGAGGGCAGCCGGCCGGGGGTGGACCTGATGGTGGCCGCCGAGTCGGGCATGACCACCGGGATGCCCACCCCTACCGGCAAACCCCAGATCATCCCGTTCCAGCTGGTCGACGCCGCCAGCGGGCACGTGCTGGCCCAGGCGGTGCTGGCCGCGCTGCTCAACCGGGAGCGGCACGGGGTGGCCGACGTGGTGCGGGTCGCCATGTACGACGTGGCGGTCAGCCTGCAGGCCAGCCAGCTGACCATCCACCTCAACAAGCCGAACGCCGACCACAAGCCGAGCGATTCGGCGTCAAAACCCAAGCGGCGCAAGGGTGTTGGTTTCGCCACCCAGCCGTCGGATGCGTTCAAGGCCGCCGACGGCTACCTGGTGATCAGCGCGTACGTGCCCAAGCACTGGGACAAGCTGTGCGAGGTCATCGGCCGGCCCGACCTGCGCGACGACGAACGGTTCGCCGACCAGCGCTCCCGCGCGCTGAACTACCCCGAGCTGACCGAGGAGCTGGAGAAGGCGCTGGCCGCCAAGACCGCCGACGAATGGGTCCGGCTGCTGCAGGACGCCGGGCTGATGGCCTGCCACGCCTACACCTGGAAGCAGGTGGTGGGCACCCCGCTGTTCGCCGAGAACGAGCTCGCCCTGCAGGTCGGCGAGGGTGCCGACGCCGTCACGGTAATCCGCACTCCGGCAAGGTATTCCAGCTTCGAGGCGGCGTCGGCCGGCTGGGCCACCGACCCTCCCCCGGCGCTGGGTCAGCACACCGAGGAGTACCTGGGCGCACCGCAGACCGCGTCGTGAGCCTCACTGCGCCAGCTTGACCACCCGGTCGTCGCCGCGGTCGGCGACGTAGACGCTCTGGTCCCTGTCCACCGCCACCGCCAACGGCGTGTTGAGCGCGGTGAACGGCAGCACGGTGCCGCTGGTGGCGCCCGGCGGGTACTTCATGACGTCGTTCTTGTCGTGCTCGGTGACGTAGACGGTGCCGCCGTTGTCCACCGCGATGCCCCACGGCACCGACAGGTCGTGAAAGGGCAACTCCGACTGGGTGTTCGACGCGGCGTCGAGCTTCACCACCCGGTTGTTGTCGGTGTCGGCGACGTAGACGTTGCCCGCCGGGTCGACGGCCACCCCGTCCGGGTTGTTCAGCCCGGTGAACGGCAGCACCGTCTGGTTCTGCGATCCCGCCGCCAGCTTCAGCACCCGGCTGTTGCCGCGGTCGGCGACGTACACGCCGCCCTGGCTGTCGACGGCCACCCCCTCCGGGTAGTTCAAACCGCTGAAGGGCAGCTCCTTTTGAGAGTTGGAGCCGGCGGCCATGCTGAGCACCCGGTTGTTGAAGTCGGCGACGTAGACCGTGCCGGCGCCGTCGACGGCCAGCCCCTGCGGCTGGTAGAGCCCGTTGAACGGCAGTACCGTCGTGGCGCCCGAGCCGGCCGCCAGCTTCACCACCCGGCCGTACATGCCCTCGCTGGTGACGTAGACGTTGCCGGCGCCGTCCAGCGTCACGCCGCCCGGGGAGAGGCGGAAGTCAATGCCGTTGAAGGGCAACACACTTTGGCCGCCGGCCTGCTTCGCGGGTCCCGACGATGCGGTGGACAGGTAGCCGACGACCGCCACCACGAAGGCGACCAGCGCGACCAGGGCGACGGCGCCGACGATGATCCACTGTTTGCGCTTGTTGTCGGTCGGGGCCACGGGACGCCCGAAGTCCGGGCCGGGCGCATACACGCGGCCGGAACCCGTTGGGGCGGCGCGGATCAGCCCCGAGCTGGGGGCGCCCGCCCGGGCAGGCGACGGGCCGACGACGGTCTCCGCGCTCGGCGACGGGGCGAACGACTCCGGCCAGTGCGTCGAGCGCTGCTCGGCCGCGCCCGCGCCCAGGGCCGCGATCTGGCCGTCGCGCAGGATCGTGGCGGCCTTGCGCTGCTCGGACGTGGTGAGCGCCTCGTGCGCGGCGGCGGCGAATTCGCCCGCGGTGCGGTAGCGATCCTCGGGGCGTTTGGCCATGCCCTTGGCGATCACCCGGTCCAGGGCGGGCGGGAACGCACCCGGGCGCAGCTGGCTCAGCGGCGGGGCCGTCTTCGTCAGGTGCGCGGCGACCAGCCGCTCGACCGTGTCGGCCCGATACGGCGGCACCCCGGTCAGGCACTCGGTCAACACGCAGGCCAGCGAATAGATGTCGACGCTGTTGGTGACCTCGTCGTCGGTGAACCGCTCCGGAGCCATGTAGTAGTACGTTCCGATCGCCGTCCCGACCTGGGTCAGCCCCGGGTCGGACGCGGCCCGCGCGATGCCGAAGTCCGCCAGGTAGGCGAAGTCGCTGGGGGTGACCAGGATGTTCCCCGGCGTGACGTCGCGGTGCGTCACCCCGGCGGCATGCGCGGCGTCCAGCGCGGCGGCGACCTGGCGGATGATGGCGATCGCCCGGGGCGGGGCCAGCGGCCCCTCCCGGTGCAGCAGCGAACCCAGATCGATGCCGTCGACCAGGCGCATCTCCACGAAGAACCGCCCGTCGATCTCGCCGTAGTCGTGGATCGGCACCACGTGCGGTTCGGTCAGCCGTCCGGCGATGTCGGCCTCGCGCTGCAGCCGCGCGCTGAACTCGGGGTTCCCGGAGAACTGCTGCGAGATCAGCTTCAGGGCCACCAGCCGGTGCTTGCGGGTGTCCTCGGCCTCGTACACCTCGCCCATGCCGCCCTGGCGCAGCAGCCGCACCAGGCGGTACGGGCCGAACCACGACCCGACCTGCGCGGCCGGCCCGTTATCGCTCACCGTCGAGCCTCCTTCGCTCGTCCGTCACGTTCAGTCGCGTCGTCAGGAAATCGCATTGACCGCGCTCGACAGCTTTGCCGTGAACGAACCCGGCAGCGGGATGGAACCGTACTGGTCCAGACCGTCCTGGCCCGGACCGATCGCGGCCTGCATGAACGCCTTCACCGCGGACCCCGTCGCCGCGTCCGGATATTTCGAGCAGACGATTTCGTAGGTCGCCAGCACGATCGGGTAGGCGCCCTGCTGGGTGGGCCGGTAGAACGACGAGGTGTCCAGCACCAGGTCCTTGCCCTGCCCCTGAAAGGTGGCCCCGGCGATGGTCTTCTCGACGGACTCCTTGGTGATGGGCACCGCGTCCGGCCCCGCCGAGGTGATGATCGACGCCATGCTCAGCTGCTTGCCGACCGCGAACGACCACTCGTTGTAGGTGATCGACCCCTCGGTGTTCTGCAGCAGCGCCGAGGTGCCGTTGTTGCCGCTGGCCCCCTGCCCGACGCCGCCGGTGAACATCTCGCTGGTGCCCTTGCCCCAGGCGCCGTTGGACGCCCCGTCCAGGTACTTCTGAAAGTTGGCGGTGGTGCCGGACTTGTCGCTGCGGAAGATCACCGCGATGGGCGTCGACGGCAGGTTGAGGCCCGGATTGACCGCCTTGAGCGCCGGGTCGTCCCACTTGGTGATGGCGCCGTTGAAGATCTTCGCGACGGTCGGCCCGTCCAGTTTGAGCCCGCTCACCCCGGTGAGGTGGTAGGTCACCGCGATCGGCCCGAACACGGTCGGCAGGTCCCAGGCGGGCGAATTGCACCGCGCCGCCGCCCGGTCGGTCTGGCCGGTGGTGGGGTCCAGCGGGATATCCGAACCCGCGAGGTCGGTCTGATTGTTGAGGAACTGCGTGACACCGGCGCCGGAGCCGTTCGCGTTGTAGTCCAGCGTGTAGCCCGGGCAGGCCCGGACGTAGGCGTAGACGAATTGCTCGATCGCGTTCTGCTGGGCGGTGGACCCGCTGTCCTTGAGCACCTTCTTGCCGCCGCAGTCCACGTGCGCGCCCGACCCCGACGACGACTTGGAGTCGCCGCCGCACCCCGTCAGCGTCAACGCGGCGGCGGCCAGCAGGCTCAGTACGGCGCCAGATCGAGCGAAACTCACGCAACTCCTCCCGCCCCCGACGGCCGGGGCCACCAAAAGTTAATCAATCGTGAATATACAAACCCTTGACAAAGGCTGAGAGGTGAATAAGGGGTGAATGAGTGCCGGGCGCACGCCCGGGACCGGCCGGCGCTCAGGCGCTGGGCAGCCGCACCACCTGAACGAAGAACTCGTCGATCTGCCGGACCGCCTTCATGAACTGGTCCAGGTCGACCGGTTTGGTGACGTAGGCGTTGGCGTGCAGCTTGTAGCTCTTCAGGATGTCCTCCTCGGCCGAGGAGGTGGTGAGAACCACGACCGGGATCTGGGCCAGGTCGGGGTCGGACTTGATCTTCTCCAGCAGCTGGCGGCCGTCGTATTTGGGCAGGTTCAGGTCCAGCAGGATCAGGTCGGGCCGCGGCGCGTCGGCGAACTCACCGCGCCGGTACAGGTAGTTGAGGCCCTCCTCGCCGTCGTGCGCCACGTGCAGCCTGTTGTTGAGTTTGTTGTGCTCGAAGGCTTCTCGCGTGATCAGCTCGTCTCCCGGGTCGTCCTCGACGAGCAGGATGTCGATGGCTCTACCGGCCGTTGTCATTGCTGCGCTCCTTCCAAAGCGACTGCGTCCGTTTCGTCGACGGGTCCGGGCATGGGCAAACTGAATTCGAATCGGGTCCCGTCGGTGTAGGACGTGTCGATCCGGACGGTGCCGCCGTGGTGCTCGACGATCTTCTTCACCAACGCCAGGCCAACCCCGGTGCCGGCGTACACCTCCCGGCCGTGCAGCCGCTGGAAGATGACGAAGACCTTGTCGGAGAACTCCTCCGGGATGCCGATGCCGTTGTCCGACACGCTCAGCAGCCACTCGCCGTCGTGGGTGCCTTCGCCGGGGGCGCATTCGATGACGACGCGGGGCCGGCGATCCTTGTGCCGGAACTTGATCGCGTTGCCGATCAGGTTCTGCCACAACATGGTCAGCAGCATCGGGTCCCCGACGATCCGCGGCAGTTCGGCCGGGCGCACGATCTCGGCGCCGGTTTCCTCGACGGCGGCGGCCAGGTTGGCCAGGCCGGCGTCCAGCGTGGCATCCAGCTGCACCTCGGCCTCGGTGGTGCCCAGCCGGCCCACCCGGGAGAAGGTGAGCAGGTCGTTGATCAGCGCCTGCATCCGTTTGGCGCCGTCGACCGCGAACCCGATGTACTCCAGGCCGCGCTCGTCGAGCTGGTCGCCGTACCGGCGCTCCAGCAGCTGGCAGAACGACGCCACCTTGCGCAGCGGCTCCTGCAGGTCGTGGGAGGCGACGTAGGCGAACTGCTCGAGTTCGGTGTTGGAGCGCCGCAATTCGGCGGCCTGCTCGTCCAGCTGCTCCTGGGCCGACCGCGACACGTCGAGTTCTTCGACCATGCGCTTGCGCATGTTCTCCACGTCGATGGCCATGTCGCGAATATCCTTGGGCCGCTTGGGCGCAACGATCGTTTCGGCGAAGTTGCCCTCGGTGATGCGCCGGCAGGACGCGGCCAGCTGCGCGATCGGGCGGGTGATGGCGGCGCGGCTGAACAAGCCCAGGAACAGGCCCGTCCCCAAAATGGCCAGCACCATGGCACCCAGCACCCAGTCGCGCCAGCCGTTGATCTCGTGCAGCTCGGCGGTCGCATTCGCCGCCGCCTGCGCCAGGTGCGTGTTCTGGGTCTCGAAAAGCGCTCGCAGATGGTCGAATTTGGCCTTGCCGAGGTCGGCGGTCGGGGCGCTGACGACGGCGGGGGCCCTGGGGGTGACGCTGGCGATGACGGGTTCGGCGTAGTTGGTGCGCCAGTCGGCGGCGGCCGACTCCACCGCGTCCAGGTCGGCGATCAGCTCGGTGTTGCCGGCGTTGCCGCCCACCAGCCGGCGAATCTCGTCGGCGGCCGCCTGCTCGGTGCGCTGCCCGTCGTAGTAGGGCGCCAGGAACTGCCGGTCCGCGGCGATCAGGTAGCCGCGCAGGCCGGTTTCCTGGTCCCGCAGCGCCGCCTGCAGCCGGGCCGCCGCGACCCGCGACGGCCCGACACCGTCGGCCACCTGCCGCGACACCTGGTCGGTGCGGTGCAGCAGCACCGCCCCGACCAGCGCCCCGATCAGCACCGTCGTGCCCATGATCCACAGCACCAGGGCCAGCCATCCCCGCACGGTCAGCTGCATGAGCCGGAGCGGACGCGGCGCGGTCACGTGATGGTCCTCTCGACGCGGAGCACGGCGATGTCATCGGTGAGGCCGCCGCGCGGCTGGGCCAGTCGCTGGGCGCCGTCGATCAGGGCGTCGACGAACGCCGGGCCGGGGCGATCGACCTGCGAGCGGGCCAGGGCGAGCAGGCCGTCCTCGCCGAGCCGTTGGGTCCCCTGCCCCGAATAGCCCTCGTAGAGCCCGTCGGTGAGCAACAGCAGGCCGTGCCCCGCGGGCAGCCGCAGCTGGTGGCGCGGCCAGTCGTCGGCGCGCAGCCCGAGCGCCGGCCCGCCCGGCGGTTCGACCCATTCCACGGTGCCGCCGCCCTGCAGCAGCATCCCCGGATGGCCGGCGCGGATGACGCTGACCTCGGGCCGCTGCGGCGAGATCTCCAGGCTGAGCACGGTCGCGAAGATCCCGGTGCCGGTGCGTTCGGAGTGCAGCACCCGCTCCAGCTGGCGCATCAGTTCGACGCCGTGCACGCCGGCCAGGGTGAGTGCTCGGAACGCGATCCGCAGCGCCGCCCCCAGGGCCGCCTCGTGCGGGCCGTGCCCGGCGACATCGCCGATCAGCACGTGCACCACCCGATCCGGTGTCTGGACCACGTCGTAGAAGTCACCGCACAGCAGCGCGTCCTCGCGGCTGGGCCGGTACCGGGCGACGATGTCCACGCCCGGGTCGTCCAGCAGCAGCGGGGAGGGCAGCAGCCCGCGTTCCAGCAGCGCGTTCTCCCGGGCCCGCAGCTGGGTGGCGTGCAGGTCGGCGGCGATCAGCTCGGCGCGTTTGCGCTCGATCGCATACAGCAGCGCGCGGCGCAGCATCTCCGGCTCCACCCGGCCCTTGACCAGGTAGTCCTGGGCGCCGGCGGCCACCGCGGAGGCCCCGAAGTACTCGTCGTTCAGCCCGGTCAGCACCACGATCGGGACGGTGGCGTCGAGCTTGGCGATGCGGTTCAACGCGTCGATCCCGCTGGCGTCGGGCAGGTGCAGATCCAGCAGCACGCAATCGGGCCGGGTGGATTCCAGCTCGCGTTCGGCGTGCGCCATCGACTGCGCCCACACCACCCGGATGTCGGTGACCGCGTCGGTGACGAGTTCCTCCACCAGCACCGCGTCGCCGCGGTCGTCCTCGACCAACAACACCGACAACGGCTTCAGTGACTGCCGCTGCGCGGCCGGCGTGACCGCGGCCTGCGCTGGTATCAATTCCCGGCCATCTGTGGACGGGCATGGGAAGTCACGTTCTGCACTGCAGACCCCCTGGCCGCGATGAGACCCATTGCTGTGTGGCGGTGCGTGGACGGGTGGCCGGTGCCTGTTTACCGACCGTCGGTCTGAACTTCACCCACCCGGGGAAATCCTATGCGGTACCGCTGGGCTTTTCCCAACAGCCACGCGCAACGCTCAGCGCAACAGCGCCCGCGACATCACCACCCGCTGAATCTGATTGGTGCCCTCGTAGATCTGGGTGATCTTGGCGTCGCGCATCATCCGCTCGACCGGGAAGTCCTGCGTGTACCCGTAGCCGCCGAACAGCTGCACCGCGTCCGTGGTCACCTCCATCGCGACGTCGGACGCCAGGCACTTCGACGCCGCGGAGATGAACCCCAGGTGCGATTCGCCGCGCTCGGCGCGGGCGGCGGCGTGGTACACCATCAGCCGGGCCGACTCCACCTTCATCGCCATGTCGGCGAGCATGAACTGCACACCCTGGTTGTCGCTGACCGGTCGGCCGAACTGCTTGCGCTCCTTGGTGTATGCGATGGCGGCGTCCAGCGCGCCCTGCGCGATCCCGACGGCCTGGGCGCCGATGGTGGGCCGGGTGTGGTCCAGCGTCGCCAGCGCGGTCTTGAAGCCGGTGCCCGGCTCGCCGATGATCCGGTCGCCCGGGATGCGGCAGTTCTCGAAGTACAGCTCGGTGGTCGGCGAGCCCTTGATGCCGAGCTTCTTCTCCTTGGGCCCGACGGTGAAACCCTCGTCGTCCTTGTGCACCATGAACGACGAGATGCCGTTGGCGCCCTTGTCCGGATCGGTCACCGCCATCACCGTGTACCAGCTCGACTTGCCGCCGTTGGTGATCCAGCACTTGGCGCCGTTGAGGATCCAGTCATCCCCGTCGGCGCGGGCCCGGGTGCGCATCGACGCCGCGTCGCTGCCGGCCTCGCGCTCGGAGAGCGCGTAGGACGCCATCGCCGAGCCGTCCGCGATCGACGGCAGCACCTGCTTCTTCAGCTCGTCGGAGCCGCGCAGGATCAGCCCCATGGTGCCCAGCTTGTTGACCGCGGGGATCAGCGACGCCGAGGTGTCGACGCGGGCAACCTCCTCGATGACGATGCAGGCCGCCACCGAGTCGGCGCCCTGCCCGCCGTACTCCTCCGGCACGTGCACGGCGTTGAACCCCGCCGCGTTCAACGCCTCCAGCGCCTCCTGCGGGAACCGGGAGTTCTCGTCCACGTCGGCGGCGTGCGGAGCGATCTCCTTTTCCGCCAGCGCCCGGATCGCGGCACGCAGCTCCTGGTGCTCCTCGGGCAGTTGGAACAGATCGAAGTCGGGGTTTCCGGCCCATCCAGCCATCTCTAACGCCTCCTAGTGCTACTGACCGGTAACTTTACCGTGCAGCCTTTGCAGCGCCTCATCCTTGGCCCGCACGCTGTCGGCCAGCTGGGTCTGGAACTCGACGATGCGGGCCCGCAGCCCCGGGTCGGAGGCGCCGAGGATGCGCACCGCCAGCAGGCCGGCGTTGCGGGCGCCGCCGATGGAGACGGTGGCCACCGGCACCCCCGCGGGCATCTGCACGATCGACAGCAGCGAGTCCAGCCCGTCCAGCCGGCCCAGCGGCACCGGGACCCCGATCACCGGCAGCGGTGTCGCCGAGGCGACCATGCCGGGCAGGTGGGCGGCGCCGCCGGCGCCGGCGATGATCACCTCGATGCCCCGCCCGGCGGCGTCGCGCGCGTAGTCGAACATCACCCCCGGCGTGCGGTGCGCCGAGACCACCCGCACCTCGGTGGGCACGTCGAACTCGGCCAGCGCGGCCGCGGCGTCGGCCATCACCGACCAGTCGCTGTCGCTGCCCATGATCACCGCGACGCGAGGAGCTTCGGTCACGCTCATTGATGCCGCTCCTGTTCGTGTGGGTCCCATCCGTCCGTCCACTGCCCGTGGGACAGCCAGTGCGCCGCCAGCTCGGCGCGCCGCCGCAGCGCGGCCAGCCCGGCCGTGTCGGCGGCGGGGAAGTCGCCGAGGAAGTTGATGTGACCGACCTTGCGGCCGGGGCGTTCCCCCTTGCCGTACAGGTGCACCCGGGCGTCGGGCATGCGCGCGAACAGGTGGTGCAGCCGCTCGTCGACGCTCATCCGCGGCCGCTCCCGGGCGCCCAGCACGTTGGCCATCACGGTGACCGGCGCCAGCGCGTCGGTGTCGCCGAGCGGATAGTCCAGCACCGCGCGCAGGTGCTGCTCGAACTGGCCGGTGCGCGACCCGTCCATGGTCCAGTGCCCGGAGTTGTGCGGGCGCATCGCCAGCTCGTTGACCAGCAGCGCGCCGTCGGTGGTTTCGAACAGTTCCACGGCCAGCACGCCGACCACGCCGAGCTCGCCGGCCAGCCGCAGCGCCAGCCGTTGCGCGTCGGCGGCCAGGTCCTCGCCCAGGCCGGGGGCGGGCGCGATCACCTGCACGCAGATGCCGTCGCGTTGCACCGTCTCGACCACCGGCCACGCCGCGCCCTGCCCGAACGGCGACCGGGCCACCAGCGCGGACAGCTCCCGGCGCAGGCTCACCTGTTCCTCGGCCAGCACCGGCACGCCGTCGGCCAGGAAGGCGGCCGCGATCTCCCGGGCGTGCACCGGGTCGCGGGCCATCCGCACGCCGCGCCCGTCGTAGCCGCCGCGGACCGCCTTGACCACCACCGGGCCACCGACCCGCCGGGCGAAGGCGTCGAGCTCGTCGAGGCTGTTGATCTCGGCGTACCGCGGCACCGGCACACCCAGGGATTCCAGCCGCCGCCGCATCACCAGCTTGTCCTGCGCGTGCACCAGGGCCTGCGGCGGCGGCGCCACGTTGACGCCCTCGGCGACCAGCTTGTCCAGCAGTTCGCCCGGCACGTGCTCGTGATCGAAGGTCAACACGTCGGCGCCCGCGGCCACCCGGCGCAGGTCCTCGAGGTCGGTGTGCGAGCCGATCACCACGTCGGACGCGACCAGCGCGGCCGACTCGTCGGCGGCGGTGGCCAGCACCCGCAGCGACTGGCCCAGCGCGATCGCGGCCTGGTGGGTCATCCGGGCGAGCTGGCCGCCGCCGACCATGGCGACGACGGGGACGGCGCGGGGAACGGCTCGGGGCGCCGCTTTCGCGGAGGCGGCGCCCGGCGGGCGGGTACTCGGCACGGCCATCATGGTGTCACGGCGAACAACCGGGTGCTAAATGCCGGCGGCCGCCGTGTTGAGCGGGGCTGACACAGAATTGTTATGTACGATTTTGCGTCGATTTTGTGTCCGTCCGTAGACTGACGTGTTGTGTCCTTCGCCGAAGCCACGATCGCGCGTTTGCCCAGGCTTTTGCAGCCCTATTTGCTACGCCACCACGAGCTGATCAAATTCGCCATCGTCGGCGGCACCACATTCGTCATCGACTCGGCGATTTTCTACACGCTGAAGCTCACCATTCTGGAGCCCAAACCGGTGACCGCCAAGGTGATCGCGGGCATCGTGGCGGTCATCGCGTCCTACGTGCTGAACCGGGAATGGAGCTTCCGCAATCGCGGCGGCCGCGAGCGTCACCACGAGGCGCTGCTGTTCTTCGCGTTCAGCGGGGTCGGGGTGCTGCTGTCTATGGCGCCGCTGTGGTTCTCCAGCTACGTGTTGCAGCTGCGCCAGCCCACGGTGTCGCTGACGGTGGAGAACGTCGCCGACTTCATCTCGGCCTACATCATCGGCAACCTGCTGCAGATGGCGTTCCGGTTCTGGGCGTTCCGGCGCTGGGTATTCCCCGACCAGTTCGCCCGCGACCCCGACAAGGCGCTGGAGTCCGCCCTCACCGCCGGCGGTATCGCCGAGATCTTCGAGGACGCGTTCGAGGACGACGGTGGCAACGTCACGCTGTTGCGGGCCTGGCGCAACCGGGCCGGCCGGCTGACTCAGCTGGGCGATTCCTCCGAGCCCAGGGTGTCGAAGACCTCGTGATACAGCAGCGCGTGCACCTCGCGCAGCCGCGGAATGTCGTGGAACTCCAACGGATCCTGTGACGCCGACTCGATGATCAGCGTGCCGGTGCGCAGCATCCGCTCGGTGATCCGGTCGCGGAACTCCACGCTGTTGATCCGGGCCAGCGGAATGTCGATGCCGGTGCGGGTGGCCACGCCGTGCCGGAACATCACCCGCCGGTTGGTCACCACGAAATGGGTGGTCAGCCAGCCGAAGAAGGGCCACAGCGTCAGCCAGCCGACGATCACCAGCCAGATCCCCCAAATCACGCCGTGGATGATGTTCTTGGCGAGCTGCTCGAAGTGCGTCGAGTCGAGGTAACCCGAGCCGAACGCCGCCAACCCGGTGCCGAGGATCAGCACCAGCACCGGCCCGATCAGCCGCTTCCAGTGCGGGTGGCGGTGCACGATGACGTGTTCGCCGGCGGCCAGAACGTTATCCGGGTAGCCCATGCCCGCCGACCTTAGCCGGGCCCGGTGCCGGGCGGGTGCGGCTAGCGCAGATGCACCACGTCGCCGGCGGCGACGACGACGGTTTGCCCGCCGCTGTCCAGACACAGCCGGCCCTGGTCGTCGATGCCGCCGGCGGTGCCCTCGATGTGTTTGCCGCCGGGCAGGTCGGCGCGCACCCGGGTGCCGATGGTCAGGCTGCGGGCCCGGTAGTCGGCGGCCAGCGCCCAGTCCGCCCCGCGCGCGGCCTGCCAGCTGACGATGCGCCGGCCGAGCTCGCGCAACAGCCCGGACACCAGCGCGGTGCGGTCCGGCGCGGCCACCCCGAGGTCGAGCAGCGAGGTGGCGCCGGGGCCGTCGATCTCGTCGGCGGACTGAGTCACGTTGAGCCCCAAGCCGATAACCACCACCGGCTTGGACACCTCGGCGAGGATTCCGGCCAGCTTGCCCGGCGAGCCGGCCGGCCCGGCCAGCACGTCGTTGGGCCACTTCAGCCCGACCGCCACCCCCGCCGGCTGCAGCAACGGGGCCACCGTGTCGACCACCGCCACCCCGGTGGCCAGCGGCAGCCAGCCCCACCCGGCGGCCGGGACGTCGACGACGCTGACCCCGACCGACATGGTGACCTGGGCGCGCGGCGTGGCCGACCAGCCCCGGCCGTGCCGCCCCCGCCCGGCGGTCTGGTGCTCGGCGATCAGCACCGCCCCGGCGACGTCGTCGCCCGCCGCCGCGCGCGCCAGCAGGTCGGCGTTGGTGGAGCCGGTCTGCTCGACGACGTCGAGCCGGCGCCAGCCCAGCCCGGTGCCGATCAGTTCGGCGCGCAGCGCGGCGGCGTCCAACGGGGCTCGAAGCCGGTCTCGGTCGGTCACCGGACCCAGCCTAGAACTCACGGCCGGCGGTCGCGCATGTCCAGCACGGCCAGATGGCTGAACAGCATGCTGGTTCCGATCGGGTTGCCGCCGCCGGGATAGGTGGTGCCGCTGGGGGCGGCCATGGTGTTGCCCGCCGCGTACACCCCGGGGATGGGCCGGCCGGCGGTGTCCAGCACGCGGGCCGCGGTGTCGGTGCGCAGACCGCCCTTGGTGCCCAGATCGGAGACGCCGAACGCGGCGGCGTGATACGGCGGTGTGTCGATGGGCACCAGCGGGGAGGCGCCCGCCGAGAAGGCCCGGTCGAACGCCTCGTCGCCCCGGCCGAAGTCCTCGTCGACGCCGGCGGCGGCAAACCCGTTGAACCGCAACACCGTTGCCGTCAGCCGCTGCGCGGGAACGCCGATCTTAGCGGCCAGCTCGGGCAGGCTGTCCGCGGTGTGCCACAAGCCGGCGGCGACGTATTTCTCGGTCTCGACGAGGGAGACGTTGGTCGCCTTCACCGGCGGCACCGCACCCTCCTTGTCGTCGTAGATCATCCAGTACGGCAGCCTGAGCGACCCGTCCCGCAGGTGGGCCAGGATCTGCCGGCCGGCCCGGTCGTAGGCCATGGACTCGTTGACGAACCGGTCGGCGGACTGGTTGACGAAGATGCCGCCGGTGAACCACAGCGCGAACGCCGAGCGGCCGTCGGGATGGGTCAGGCCCGGCGACCACCACGCCTGGTCCAGCAGGTCGGTGTCGGCGCCGACGGCGATGCCCGCCTGCAGCGCCAGGCCGCGACTTCCCGGGCCGCCCATGGTGTCTCGCGCCTGCCCCGGCACCCCGTAGGCGCGGCGCAAGTCCGGGTTGGCCTCGAAGCCCCCGGCGGCCAGCAGCACCCCGCGCCGGGCGCGGACGGCGCGGCGCTCACCGCCGGTCTCGACCACCGCGCCGACCACCCGGCCGTCGGTGCGCACGAGCTCCACCAGGGCGGTGTCGCGCCGCAGCGTGGCCGTCGGGAACTCGCCGATGGCCCGCAGGAACCGGGCGATTAGCGCGCGGCCCCCGAGGTAGTAGTCGGACGGCGGTTCGGCGCCGAGCCGGTCGGTGTCCAAGGGCCCGCGGATCACCGTCCGGAATTCGGGGGCGGCGGCCACCGGCAGCGGCTTGGCGGCGATGTGGCGTTGGCCGTCCAGCCGCGCCTTGGGCGCCTTGCCGTAGTAGTCGGGCCAGGGCAACGGCACGAACGCCAGGTGCGGGTCGGCCTCCAGGTATTCGATCAGTGGGGCCCCGCCGCGCACATAGGTTTCCTGCAGCTCGCGCGGGGTGCGGTCGCCGACCACGGCGTGGTAGTAGGTGAGCGCGTCCTCGATGGTGTCGTCGGTGCCCGCGCGGATCAGCACCGGATTGCACGGGAACCAGACGCCGCCGCCGCCCGAATAGGCGGTCGTGCCACCGAATTTCGACGTCGCCTCGACGAGCAGCACCTCGAGGCCCTCGCGCGCCGCGGTGTAGGCGCCGGTGACGCCGCCGGCACCGGATCCCGCCACCAGCACGTCGCACTCCGCGGTCCACTGCACCGTGCCCATAGTCAGCGCAGCCTATCCGCGCCGCTAAGCTCGTCTCCCATGACGAGCGTTACCGACCACACCGCCGAACCCGCCGCGGAACACTCCATCGACATCCACACCACCGCGGGCAAGCTGGCCGAGCTGCACAAGCGCCGCGAGGAGTCGCTGCACCCGGTGGGTGAAGAGGCCGTCGAGAAGGTGCACGCCAAGGGCAAGCTGACCGCCCGCGAGCGGATCCTGGCCCTGCTCGACGAGGACTCGTTCGTGGAGCTGGACGCGCTGGCCCGGCACCGCAGCAAGAACTTCGGCCTGGAGAACAACCGCCCGCTCGGCGACGGTGTGATCACCGGCTACGGCACCATCGACGGCCGCGACGTGTGCATCTTCAGCCAGGACGCCACCGTGTTCGGCGGCAGCCTGGGCGAGGTGTACGGCGAGAAGATCGTCAAGGTGCAGGAGCTGGCCATCAAGACGGGCCGCCCGCTGATCGGCATCAACGACGGCGCCGGCGCCCGCATCCAGGAGGGCGTCGTCTCGCTGGGCCTCTACAGCCGCATCTTCCGCAACAACATCCTGGCCTCGGGCGTCATCCCGCAGATCTCGCTGATCATGGGCGCGGCCGCCGGCGGGCACGTCTACTCCCCCGCCCTGACCGACTTCGTCGTCATGGTCGACCAGACCAGCCAGATGTTCATCACCGGGCCCGACGTCATCAAGACCGTCACCGGTGAGGACGTCACCATGGAGGAGCTGGGCGGCGCGCACACCCACATGGCCAAGTCGGGCACCCTGCACTACGTGGCCTCGGGCGAGCAGGACGCCTTCGACTGGGTCCGCGACCTGCTCAGCTACCTGCCGCCCAACAACGCCACCGACCCGCCCCGCTACGCCGAGCCGCACCCGGCGGGGGCCATCGAGGACAACCTCACCGACGAGGACCTCGAGCTGGACACGCTGATCCCGGACTCGCCCAACCAGCCCTACGACATGCACGAGGTGATCACCCGGATCCTCGACGACGACGAGTTCCTGGAAATCCAGGGCGGTTACGCGCAGAACATCGTCGTCGGGTTCGGCCGCATCGACGGCCGGCCGGTCGGGATCGTGGCCAACCAGCCCACCCAGTTCGCCGGCTGCCTGGACATCAACGCCTCGGAGAAGGCGGCGCGGTTCGTGCGGACCTGCGACTGCTTCAACATCCCGATCATCATGCTGGTCGACGTCCCGGGCTTTCTGCCGGGCACCGGCCAGGAGTACAACGGCATCATCCGGCGCGGCGCCAAGCTGCTGTACGCCTACGGCGAGGCCACCGTCCCCAAGATCACCGTGATCACCCGCAAGGCCTACGGCGGCGCCTACTGCGTGATGGGCTCCAAGGACATGGGCTGCGACGTCAACATCGCCTGGCCGTCGGCGCAGATCGCGGTGATGGGCGCCTCGGGTGCGGTCGGGTTCGTCTACCGCAAGCAGCTGGCCGAGGCCGCGAAGAAGGGCGAGGACGTCGACGCGCTGCGGCTGCAGCTGCAGCAGGAGTACGAGGACACCCTGGTCAACCCGTACGTCGCCGCCGAGCGCGGCTACGTCGACGCGGTGATCCCGCCATCACACACCCGCGGCTACATCGCCACCGCGCTGCGGCTGCTGGAACGCAAGATCGCCCATCTGCCCCCCAAGAAGCACGGGAACATTCCGCTATGAGTTCCGCCACGAGTGACGAAAACGCTTCGGCCGCAACCGAAGCCGCGCCGCACGAGCCGCACATCCAGATCCTCAAGGGTGAACCCACCGTCGAGGAGGTGGCCGCGCTGGTCACGGTGCTGGGATGTGTCGGCGGCGCGCCGGAGCCCGAGCAGCCCGAGAAGACCCGCTGGGGTCTTCCGGTCGACCGGCTGCGCTTCGCGATGTCCAACTACCAGCGGCTGACCATGCAGCAGATGACGCACCTGAGGCGTTGACCCGCCTGGTGCTGGCCTCGGCCTCGGCCGGCCGGCTCAAGGTGCTGCGCCAGGCGGGGGTGGACCCGCTGGTCGTGGTGTCCGGGGTGGACGAGGACGCGGTGATCGCCGCGCTGGGGCCGGATGCGTCGCCAAGCGCCGTGGTGTGCGCGCTGGCGACGGCCAAGGCCGACCGGGTGGCCGGCGCGCTTCAGGCCGGCGTCGCCGCCGATTGCGTTGTGGTCGGCTGTGATTCGATGCTGTTCATCGACGGCGGGCTGTGCGGCAAACCGGGCTCGGCCGACGCCGCGCTGCGCCAGTGGCGCCGCATCGGCGGGCGGTCCGGC
Organism: Mycobacterium sp. MAC_080597_8934; assembly: GCF_000523975.1. Classification (NCBI taxonomy): domain Bacteria; kingdom Bacillati; phylum Actinomycetota; class Actinomycetes; order Mycobacteriales; family Mycobacteriaceae; genus Mycobacterium; species Mycobacterium sp. MAC_080597_8934. The sequence goes on from NZ_JAOS01000028.1 coordinate 265,807, forward strand.
GGGCTGTACACCGGGCACTGCCTGTTGCGGCTGCGCGACGGCGATATCACCCACCGCGAAGTCGAATCAGCTTGCACCACAGTGCATTTCGCCTCTCCCGCCGAGGCGGATCTGCGGGCGTACGTGGCCGGCGGGGAGCCGCTGGCGGTGGCCGGCGGCTTCACCCTGGACGGCCTGGGCGGCTGGTTCGTCGACGGGATCGACGGCGACCCGTCCAACGTGATCGGCGTCAGCCTGCCGCTGCTGCGGACCCTGCTGGCGCGGGTGGGGCTGTCGGTGTCCGCGCTGTGGGCGGCCGACTGACGTCCAACGTCGAGCCAAGGGACGCCCAACGTCGAGTTGTTGGGCCGAAAACCCGAAATTCCCGACAACAAGTCGACGTTGGCGCGCCGTGCCACCGACAAAGTCGACGTTGGGCCCCGAGCAACGAGATGGGTAGGCTCGAAACCGTGCCACTACCGCCCGATCCACACCCGTCCCTGCAGGAATACGCGCACCCCGAGCGCCTGGTGACCGCCGACTGGCTGTCGGCCAACCTGGGCGCCCCCGGCCTGGTGATCGTCGAGTCCGACGAGGACGTGCTGCTCTACGACGTCGGCCACATCCCCGGCGCGGTCAAGATCGACTGGCACACCGACCTCAACGACCCGCGGGTGCGCGACTACATCGACGGCGCGCGGTTCGCCGAGCTGATGGACCGCAAGGGCATCTCCCGCGACGACACCGTGGTGATCTACGGCGACAAGAGCAACTGGTGGGCGGCCTACGCGCTGTGGGTGTTCACCCTGTTCGGCCACCCCGACGTGCGGCTGCTCAACGGCGGGCGCGACCTGTGGCTGGCCGAACGCCGCGAGACCACCCTGGACGTGCCCACCAAGACCTCCACCGGCTACCCCGTCGTCACCCGCAACGACGCGCCCATCCGCGCCTTCAAGGACGACGTGCTGGCCATCCTGGGCAGCCAGCCGCTGATCGACGTCCGCTCCCCCGACGAGTACACCGGCAAGCGCACCCACATGCCGGAGTATCCCGAGGAGGGCGTGCTGCGCGGCGGTCACATCCCCACCGCCCGGTCCATCCCCTGGGCCAAGGCGGTCGACGAGAGCGGGCGTTTCCGCAGCCGCGCGGAACTCGAGGAGCTCTACGGGTTCCTCCGGCCCGACGACAAGACCGTGGTGTACTGCCGCATCGGCGAGCGGTCCAGCCACACCTGGTTCGTGCTGACGCATCTGCTGGGCAAGCCGGGAGTGCGCAACTACGACGGCTCGTGGACCGAATGGGGAAACACGGTGCGCACCCCGATAGTGGCGGGCGAGGAGCCCGGTCAGGCGCCGGCGGGAGTGTGACGGCGGCGCGATGAGCATCCCCGCGCCGCTGGCCGAAGTGGTGTCCGACTTCGCCGAAGTGCAGGGCCAGGACAAGCTGGCGCTGCTGCTGGAATTCGCCAACGAACTCCCCCCGCTGCCGCCGGAGCTCGAGGAGGCGGCCATGGAGCCGGTGCCCGAATGCCAGACGCCGCTGTTCATGCACGTCGATGCCAGCGACCGGAACCGGGTGCGGCTGCACTTTTCCGCACCCGCCGAATCGCCGACCACCCGGGGCTTCGCCGCGATCCTGGCCACCGGTCTGGACCGCCAGCCCGCCGCCGACATCCTCGCGGTGCCAGAGGATTTTTATGATGACCTCGGGCTGGCCGCGCTGATCAGCCCGCTGCGATTGCGGGGCCTGTCGGCGATGCTCGCCCGGATCAAGCGCAGGCTGCGCGAGTCGCCCGGCTAAATCCGGACCGCCTGCGTCGGCCCAACGGTGCGGCGCTTAGACTTCCGGAGAACTCGTAGTAAGAAATTCTCTTAGAGAAGCCCCGCAGCAATACGTCTGCCGATATGCCAAACAGGAGGCGCAGTGGCCAGTCACGCCAGCTCGAGGATCTCCAAGGTGCTCGTCGCCAACCGCGGCGAGATCGCTGTCCGGGTGATCCGCGCGGCCCGCGATGCGGGCCTGTCCAGCGTGGCGGTGTACGCCGAACCGGATGCCGACGCGCCGCACGTCCGGCTGGCCGACGAGGCGTTCGCTCTGGGTGGTCAGACGTCGGCCGAGTCCTACCTGGACTTCGGCAAGCTGCTCGACGCGGCCGCCAAGTCCGGGGCCAACGCCATCCACCCCGGCTACGGCTTCCTGTCCGAGAACGCCGACTTCGCCCAGGCCGTGATCGACGCCGGGCTGATCTGGATCGGCCCCAGCCCGCAGTCCATCCGCGACCTCGGTGACAAGGTCACCGCCCGCCACATCGCCGCCCGCGCGCAGGCGCCGCTGGTGCCCGGCACCCCCGACCCGGTCAAGGACGCCGACGAGGTGGTGGCCTTCGCCAAGGAGTACGGCGTGCCGATCGCCATCAAGGCCGCGTTCGGCGGCGGCGGCAAGGGCATGAAGGTGGCCCGCACCATCGAGGAGATCCCCGAGCTCTACGAGTCGGCGGTGCGCGAGGCCGTCGCGGCGTTCGGCCGCGGCGAGTGCTTCGTCGAGCGCTACCTGGACAAGCCGCGCCACGTCGAGGCCCAGGTGATCGCCGACCAGCACGGCAACGTCGTCGTCGCCGGCACCCGCGACTGCTCGCTGCAGCGCCGGTTCCAGAAGCTGGTCGAGGAGGCGCCGGCGCCGTTCCTGTCGGACGCGCAGCGCAAGGAGATCCACGAGTCGGCCAAGCGGATCTGCAAGGAGGCCCACTACTACGGCGCCGGCACCGTCGAATACCTGGTCGGCCAGGACGGCCTGATCTCCTTCCTGGAGGTCAACACCCGTCTGCAGGTCGAGCACCCGGTCACCGAGGAGACCGCCGGCATCGACCTGGTGCTGCAGCAGTTCAAGATCGCCAACGGCGACAAGCTGGACATCACCGAGGACCCGGAGCCGCGCGGGCACGCCATCGAGTTCCGGATCAACGGCGAGGACGCGGGACGCAACTTCCTGCCCGCGCCCGGCCCGGTCACCCGCTACGACATCCCCACCGGGCCCGGGGTGCGGCTGGACTCCGGCGTCGAGGCCGGCTCGGTGATCGGCGGGCAGTTCGACTCGATGCTGTCCAAGCTGATCGTGTACGGCGCCGACCGGCAGCAGGCGCTGGCCCGCGCCCGCCGCGCCCTGGACGAGTTCCACGTCGAGGGTCTGGCCACCGTCATCCCGTTCCACCGCGCCGTGGTGCGCGACCCGGCCTTCATCGGTGACGACAACGGGTTCGCGGTGCACACCCGCTGGATCGAGACCGAGTGGAACAACACCGTCGAGCCGTTCACCGGCGGCGAGCCCCTGGACGACGAGGACGCCCGGCCCCGCCAGAAGGTGGTGGTGGAGGTCGGCGGCCGCCGGCTCGAGGTGTCGCTACCCGGGGATCTGGCCCTGTCCAACGGTGGCTCGGCCGACCCGGCCGGCGTGATCCGCAAGAAGCCCAAGCCGCGCAAGCGGGGCGGGCACGGCGGCGCGACGGCCTCCGGCGACGCGGTCACCGCGCCCATGCAGGGCACCGTGGTCAAGGTCGCGGTCGAGGAGGGCCAGGAGGTCTCCGCCGGCGACCTGGTGGTGGTGCTCGAGGCGATGAAGATGGAGAACCCGGTCACCGCGCACAAGGACGGCGTCATCACCGGCCTTGCGGTCGAGGCCGGCGCCGCCATCACCCAGGGCACGGTGCTCGCCGAGATCAAGTAGGGCTCCGGCGAGAGATTTCGCCGACGGCGTTGTCGCGCCCGGGCGCCGGGAGTAGGGTTACCGGCAAGGTTGAGTTCACAGCCGCCCGGGATGCGTCGGTGACGTGGAGGCAGGCTGAATTCCCTGCCCCCGCCGAACTTTTCCGGCATCGCCGACGTGTTCCACAGCACGATCTCCGCACGGGATGGAGTCAGCGATGTCTGTGGCCCAATCTTGGCAGCAAAGCCGCACCGCACAATTCACGGCGCGGTGGGGGCTGACCGGGACCCTGATCACCGTCGACGGCGAACTCGACGCCGCCAACGCCGATCAGCTCGCCGCCTACGTGCAACAGAGCGTCAACCGTTCCCGCCGCGTGATCCTGGACCTGCGTGGCCTGAATTTCATTGGCACCGCAGGTTTTTCGGCCCTGCATCGGATCAACGTGATCTGCTCGGCGGCCCAGACGTCGTGGGCCATGGCGCCCAGCCCCGCGGTGGCGCGGCTGCTGCGGCTGTGCGACCCGGACGGCACGTTGCCGGTGACCACCCCGAAGGCCGAGCCGCTGCTGGAGCCGCGGCGGGCCAACGGCGACGAATCGCCCGGGCCGCTACTGCAATTGGTCACGAAGCCGCGTTAGCGACTTGGCCAGCAGCCGCGACACGTGCATCTGCGAGATGCCCACCCGCTCGGCGATCTGGGTTTGGGTCATCGACTCGAAGAACCGCAACACCAGCACGGTGCGTTCGCGTTCGGGCAGCGCCTCGAGCAACGGCCGCAGCGACTCCTGGTCCTCGATGCGGTCCAGCCCGGTGTCCACGTCGCCCAGCGTGTCGGCGATCGCGCGCACTTCCTCTTCTTCGCTGCCGCCGCCGCTGTCGATGGACAAGGTGTTGTAGGAGCTGCCGGCGACCAGCCCCTCGACCACCTCTTCGCGGTCCATCTCCAGCTCCGCGGCGAGCTCGGTCGCGGTGGGCGCCCGGCCCAGCCGCTGCGACAGGTCGGCGGTCGCGGTGCCCAGCCGCAGGTGCAGTTCCTTGAGCCGCCGCGGCACCTTCACCGACCAGCTGTTGTCCCGGAAGTGCCGGCGAACCTCACCCATGATGGTGGGCACCGCGAACGAGACGAAGTCCGAGCCGGCGTCGACGTCGAACCGGACCACCGCGTTGACCAGGCCGACCCGGGCCACCTGAACCAGGTCGTCGCGGGGCTCGCCGCGGCCCTCGAAGCGGCGCGCAATGTGGTCGGCCAGCGGCAGGCACCGCTCGACGATCTTGTCCCGTTGACGCTGAAACTCCATCGAGTCGGGCTCGGCAGTGGCCAACTCACGGAACATGTCCGGGACATCGGCGTATTCGTTCGGGCGAGAAACCGAACCGCCGGCAGCTCGCGCTGTCACCTGCTGGAGGCCGCCCGTCGCGCCGTCAGTGTGATGCCGAAGACACTGCCGGCTTCGTTGGGTTCGCGACCGTCATGGAAAGTCTGAACGTCGTCGGCCAACGACGTCAGCACATGCCAGCTGAAGCTGCCGGGCGCCACCACGTCGTGGGTGTCGCATGCCGCGGAAGCCTCGACCACTAATTGGTCGTCTTGCGGGTCGACCACGACGATCAGCGTCGCGTCGGGAGTGGCGGAGCGAATCAACCGGGTGCACACTTCGTCGACCGCGAGCCGCAGGTCCGCCACCGCATCGAAATCCAGGTCCTCGAAAGTGCCGATGGCGCCGACCAGGGTGCGCAGCATCGCGAGGTTTTCCAGCCGCGCGGCGACATGGAGTTCGACGGCGCGGTGGCCGCGCGGACGCTTGTCAGCGTGCAATCCAGCATCCTTCATATGGTCTCCCGGCAATGTTCGACTGACACTACTACTGCTCTGCAGCCCACCGTGGACCGTGCGTTCGAGCCGGTTAGTCATGATCGCCGCCGGGAGTTCCGCCCGGGGTGGACGGGCCTGACACCACCGACATGGTCGCGACGCGCCGCCTGCGACGCGTCGCGGTGATCGCCGGGATCACGCTGGACGTATTGATTGTCGTCGCAGCAGGCATTTATGTCGGGGTGTTCGTGATTGTGTCCCCGATGATGGGGTGACGTTCGATTTCGAGGTGACGCGACCGTTTCGGCACTCATCATGGTGCCACCTTGATACCCGCTCGACGCGGCCCGTAACCGCGGATTCGGCTATCCCGCAAAATTTCAGGGCGGCAGCCGTCGCGGCTGGTCCGGCGGCCGGCGACCCGGCCGGCGAGGCCCGGAAACACCGGGGCAATTCGGCGCCGTCAGCTGGCCGGCCACTGCCTGTGCACCTCGGGATGTTCGGCGTACCAGCGGTCGGCGATCCGGCGGATCCGGCGGTGCTCCACGGCCAGCCAGACCAGCCCCAGCACCGCGGCGATGACCGCCGTGACGCCGGCCGTCATGCCCTCGTGATGATGTCCGGTGGCAAACGCCGCAAGGCTTCCGCAGGCTCCGACGACGCCCGCGACGACTAACAGATACCCCGGCCAGTGCAGGACGTCGATCAGCGACTCGCCGGCGAGCGGCCGCGTGGTCCTCAGATGGTCGACGGGGTCGTGAAAGGTGTCTCCCATGGCTGCTCCTCACCGCACCCTCAACGTTAGATCGCGGCCGGGCAAAGCTGAAGGGCAAAGCTACAGGGCCAGCACCGGACCGGCGATTGGGGCGACTCCCATGGCCACCATCAGCGCCATCACGGTCAGCAGGAACCAGCCCGCGCCGTGCCAGCCCCACCAGGTGCCGCGGGCCTTCCACACCCGGTAGGTGCGCACGAACGCCCAGATCCCGCCGGCCAACGCGATCAGCGGGCCGCCGAACGCCAGCAGCGTGCGCTGGGGCGGCCCGCACGCGACGGTGTCCACACCGCCGGTCGGGCAGGTGCTCACCCACACCGCGGCGATCAGCAGGAAGCCGACGGCGCCGGCCGCGCACAGCACGGCGAACCGGATGGCGGCGTGCACCTCACGGTCTTCCTGGCCCAGGCGATCACCGCCCGACCGCTCGTCTGCCTTCTGCATCGTCCTCACTCCCCCGGCTCGGCCCCCCGTCTTGTTTCATCGCTGCCCGCGCCGCAATGGTTACGGCGGCCCGACGGCGGCCGGTGGGCGCCTCGGCGGCCCGCGGACGCGCCGCCCTGGCGGCCGCGCGGTGGCAGCGCAATGCGCACGGGATCAGATACCCGCCGGCAAACCCGGGTAAACCGGTCCGGGACGCTAGCCCAGGGTCGGCAGCGCGTCGCGGACCGCCCCGATCGCCGCGTCGATCTCGCCGCGCGAGACGGTCAGCGCCGGGCGGAACCGCACCCCGTCGTCGCCCGTGGGCAACACGATCACCCCGCCTCGCCACAGCCGGCCGATCAGCTCGTCGCGGTCCGCCGTGGTGGGCAGGCTGAACGCGCACATCAGCCCGCGGCCGCGGACGTCGAGCACCAGGCCGGGGAACTCGCGGGCCAGGTCGTGCAGGCCGCGCAGCAGGTAGGCGCCCTGCCGGGCGGCGTGCTCGAACAGCTCGTCGGCCTCGATCACCTCCAGGATGCGGCGGGCCCGCACCATGTCGGCCAGGTTGCCGCCCCAGGTGGAGTTCAGCCGCGACGACACCGCGAACACGTTGTCGGCCACCTCGTCGACCCGGCGGCCGGCCATGATTCCGCACACCTGGGTCTTCTTGCCGAACGCCACCACGTCGGGCTGCACGCCGAATTGCTGGTAGGCCCAGGCGGTTCCGGTCAACCCGCAGCCCGTCTGCACCTCGTCGAAGATCAGCAAAGCGTCGTGTTCGTCGCATAGCCGCCGCATGGCCGCGAAGAACTCCGGCCGGAAGTGGCGGTCGCCGCCCTCGCCCTGGATGGGTTCGGCGATGAAGCAGGCGATGTCGTGCGGGTGCGCCGCGAACGCCGCGCGGGCCTGCCGCAGCGACTCGGCCTCCAGGGCGTCGATGTCGGCCCCGCACCGCAGGTGGGGCGCGTCGATCCGCGGCCAGTCGAACCTCGGGAAGCGGGCCACCGTGACCGGCTTGGTGTTGGTCAGCGACAGCGTGTAGCCGCTGCGGCCGTGGAAGGCGCCGCGCAGGTGCAGCACCCGGGTGCCCAGCGCGGGGTCGACACCGCGCCGTTCGTTGTGCCGGTTCTTCCAGTCGAACGCCACCTTGAGCGCGTTCTCCACGGCCAGCGCGCCGCCGTCGACGAAGAACAGATGCGGCAGCGCCGGGTCGCCCAGCACCCGGACGAAGGTCTCGACGAAGCGGGCCATCGGCACCGAGTAGACGTCGGAATTGCTGGGCTTGTTCAGCGCGGCGGCCGTCAGCTCGGCGCGAAACTCCGCATCGCGCGCCAGCGCGGGGTGGTTCATGCCCAGCGCCGACGACGCGAAGAAGGTGAACATGTCCAGGTAGCGCCGCCCGTCCCGGGCGTCATAGAGCACCGATCCGCGGGAGCGGTCCAGGTCCAGCACGAAGTCGAAACCGTCGGTCAGGATGCTGCGCGACAACACCTCGTGCACCCGGTCGGGGCCGGTGCAGGAGCGGGCGCGGGCCAGGCGTTCCAGTGCGGCGGTCATGCCGCCATGGTAGCCGATCTTTACGAAATCATGAGGTACAGACAGTAAGATTTACGGTACATATACCCTATTGTCGTAAAATGTGTTCAATATGATGGTGCTTCGCGTCCTGACGTTCGCGGCGGTCCGGATCCGCTGCAGCAGGTCCTCGAGCGCCCGGGCGGACTCGACGCGCACCAGCAGCACGTAGCTTTCCTCGCCGGCCACCGAATGGCACGATTCGATCTCCTCGATGTGCTGCAGGCGGGCCGGCGCATCATCGGGTTGAGAGGGATCCAGAGGAGTGATGGCCACGAACGCCGACAGCCGGTGCCCGACCGCCTCCGGTTCGATGCGCGCGGAGTATCCCGTGATCACGCCGCGGGCCTCCAGCCTGCGCACCCGCGACTGCACCGCCGAGACCGACAACCGGGCGCTGGCGGCCAGCTCGGCCAGCGTGGCGCGGCCGTCGGCGACCAGCTCGCGCACCAGAATCCGGTCGACATCGTCGAGCGTCTCACTCATGGCCGGAGACTATCGCAGCGGCGGTGCCCGTTGAGCCGGCCGAAATGGTTGCCCGCCTGGCGGTTGCGCGCGATGTTCGCCGCGGGCCTCTCGGCGATGTACGCCGCCGAGGTGCCCGGCTACGCCACCCTGGTGCAGGTGTGCACGCGGGTGAACGCCGATCACGTGGCGCGGCACCCCGACGCCGAACGGTGGGGCTCGCTGCGCCGGGTCACCGCCGAGCGGCACGGCGCCATCCGGGTGGGCAGCCCGGCCGAACTGCGCGCGGTCGCCGATCTTTTCGCCGCGTTCGGCATGGCGCCGGTCGGCTACTACGACCTGCGCCGCGCTGCGTCGCCGATCCCGGTGGTGTGCACCGCTTTTCGGCCGGTCGACGGCAACGAGTTGTCGCTCAACCCGTTTCGCATGTTCACCTCGATGCTGGCCACCCGCGACCGGCGCTACTTCGACCGCGACCTGCGCGCCCGGGTGGACAACTTCCTGGCGCACCGGCAGCTGTTCGATCCGGCGTTGCTGGCCCGGGCCCGGAGCATCGCCGCCGCGGGCGGCTGCGCCGACGATGCCGCCCGGCCGTTCGTCGCGGCCGCGGTGGCGTCATTCGCGTTGTCCGGCAAGCCGATCGAGCGGTCCTGGTACGACGAGCTGTCGCGGGTGTCGGCGGTGGCCGCCGACATCGCCGGTGTCTGCTCCACCCACCTCAACCACCTGACCCCGCGCGTGCTGGACATCGATGAGCTGTACCGGCGGATGACCGGGCGCGGCATCGCGATGATCGACGCCATCCAGGGCCGCCGGCCACCGGCGGGCCGGCGGTGTTGTTGCGGCAGACCTCTTTTCGCGCGCTGGCCGAACCCCGCCGGTTCCGCGGCGACGACGGCCGCATCACCGAGGGGACGGTACGGGTGCGCTTCGGCGAGGTGGAGGCGCGCGGTGTGGCGCTGACCCCGCGGGGCCGCCGCCGCTACGACGCCGCGATGGCCGCCGACGACCCGGCCGCGGTGTGGGCCAACTACTTTCCCGCCACCGACGCGCAGATGGCGGCCGAGGGCCTGGGCTACTACCGCGGCGGCGACCCGTCAGCACCGATCGTCTACGAGGACTTCCTGCCCGCCTCGGCGGCGGGCATCTTCCGGTCCAACCTGGACGCGGAAACCCCCGGTGCCGCCCAGGCCGCCCCTGCCGTCGACGACTCCGGCTACGACCAGGACTGGCTGGCCGGGGCGCTCGGCCGCGAGATCCACGACCCCTACCCGCTGTACGAGGCGCTTGCCCAGGAGGCCCCCCGATGACTTTGCCCACCGCCGACGAATTGCGCGCCCGCGCCGCCGATGCCCTGCGCTCCCTCGGAGCCCACGTCGAGCTCGGCGCGCCGGACGCGCACGGGCTGCCCGCCAGCACCCCGATCACCGGCGAGGTGCTGTTCACCGTCGCACCCACCACACCCGATCAGGCCGAGCACGCGATAACCCAAGCAGCCCAAGCGTTTTCGGAATGGCGCCGCACCCCGGCCCCGGTGCGCGGCGCGCTGGTGGCGCGGCTGGGCGAGCTGTTGCGCGCGCACCGCGACGAGCTGGCCGCCCTGGTCACCCTCGAGGTCGGCAAGATCACCTCCGAGGCGGCCGGCGAGGTGCAGGAGATGATCGACATCTGCCAGTTCGCCGTCGGCCTGTCCCGGCAGCTCTACGGCCGCACCATCGCCTCGGAACGCCCCGGGCACCGGCTGTCCGAGACCTGGCACCCGCTCGGGGTGGTCGGCGTGATCACCGCGTTCAACTTCCCGGTCGCGGTGTGGGCGTGGAATGCCGCGCTGGCGCTGGTGTGCGGGGACACCGTGGTGTGGAAGCCCTCGGAGCTGACGCCGTTGACGGCGCTGGCCACCCAGGCGCTGATCGCCCGGGCCGCGGCCGACGTGGGTGCCCCGCCCGGGGTGAGCGCGGTGGTGCTGGGCGATCGCGAGCTGGGCGAGCTGCTGGTGGACGACGAGCGCGTCGCGTTGGTGTCGGCGACCGGGTCGGTGCGGATGGGCCGGGCGGTCGGGCCGCGGGTGGCGGCCCGGTTCGGGCGGGTGCTGCTGGAATTGGGCGGCAACAACGCCGCCGTCGTGACGCCGTCGGCCGACCTGGACCTGGCCGTGCGGGCCGTGGTGTTCGCCGCCGCCGGCACCGCCGGTCAGCGCTGCACCACGTTGCGGCGGCTCATCGTGCACCACTCGGTGGCCGACGAGGTGGTCGCCCGGGTGGTGTCGGCGCTGCGCCGGCTCCCGATCGGCGACCCGTTCGAGCCGGGCACGCTGGTGGGGCCGCTGATCCACGAGACCGCTTACCGCGACATGGTGGGGGCGCTGGAGTCTGCGCGCGCCGACGGCGGCGAGGTGATCGACGGCGACCGCAGGCACCCCTTCGCCGTCGAGCACCCGAGCTCTTACTATGTGGCGCCGGCGGTGGTGCGCATGCCCGCGCAGACGCCCATCGTGGCCACCGAGACGTTCGCGCCCATCCTCTACGTGCTGACCTATGACCGGCTGGACGACGCGATTGCGCTCAATAATGCCGTGCCGCAGGGTCTTTCGTCGGCCATCTTCACCACGGACCTGCGCGAGGCGGAACGCTTCCTGGACGAATCCGACTGCGGAATCGCCAATGTCAACATCGGCACGTCCGGCGCGGAGATCGGCGGCGCGTTCGGTGGGGAGAAGCAGACCGGCGGCGGGCGGGAGTCGGGCAGCGACTCGTGGAAGGCCTACATGCGCCAAAGTACCAATACCGTCAATTATTCCGGTGCATTACCGCTGGCCCAGGGCGTCGAGTTCGGATGAATCCATTGTGGCCGGTGTCTCATGTCGTATGAGTACTATCTGACACATGGCGACGGCCCGAAGGCGATTATCCCCCGAAGATCGGCGGGCTGAGCTGCTCGCTTTAGGGGCGGAGGTCTTCGGCAAGCGGCCCTACGACGAGGTCCGCATCGACGAGATCGCGGAGCGCGCCGGGGTGTCGCGGGCCCTGATGTACCACTACTTCCCGGACAAGCGAGCGTTTTTCGCGGCGGTGGTCAAGGACGAGGCCGACCGGCTGTACGAGAACACCAACATGGACGACGTCACCGGGTTGACCATGTATGAGGAGATCCGGGTCGGGGTGTTGGCCTACATGGCCTACCACGAGCAGAACCCGGAGGCCGCATGGGCCGCCTACGTCGGCCTGGGCCGGTCCGACCCGGTTCTGCTGGGCGTCGAGGACGACGCCAAGAACCGGCAGATGGAACACATCATGTCCCGGATCAACCAGCTGCTCGCCGAGGTGCCCGCCACCCTGGAGCCCGACGTCGAGCGGCACCTGCGGGTCATCCTGCACGGCTGGCTGGCGTTCACCTTCGAGATCTGCCGGCAGCGCATCATCGACCCCACCACCGACGCCGACAAGCTCGCCGACGCCTGCGCGCACGCGCTGCTGGACGCCATCGGCCGGGTGCCCGAGATCCCCGAGGAGCTGGGCGAGGCGATGGCCAACTCGCGGCTCTGAGCGGGCCGCGACCATGTCGGTGCCCGTTGGCACCATGGACAGGTGAGCACCCGCGCCGAGCCCCGGCCGTCCGACCCGCTGGGCCGGTTCAGCGCGATCACCCGGGAGTGGTTCACCAGCACCTTCGCCGCCCCGACCACGGCGCAGGCGCAGGCCTGGAGCGCCATCGCCGACGGCCACAACACGCTGGTGATCGCGCCGACCGGGTCGGGCAAGACGCTGGCCGCGTTCCTGTGGGCCCTGGACAGCCTGGCCGGCCAGGCCGAGCGTGCGCCCGGCACCCGGGTGCTCTACGTGTCGCCGCTCAAAGCGCTGGCCGTCGACGTCGAGCGCAACCTGCGCACGCCGCTGGCCGGGCTCACCCGCATCGCCGAGCGCGCCGGCCTGCCGGCCCCCGACATCAGCGTCGGGGTGCGCTCCGGTGACACCCCGCCGGCGGTGCGTCGCCAGCTGATCAACCGGCCGCCCGACGTGCTGATCACCACGCCGGAGTCGCTGTTTCTGATGCTCACCTCGGCGGCCCGCGAGACGCTGGCCGGGGTGCAGACGGTGATCGTCGACGAGATCCACGCCATCGCGGGCGGCAAGCGCGGCGCGCACCTGGCGCTGTCGCTGGAGCGCCTGGACGCGCTGCGCGAGGGCCGGCCCGCCCAGCGCATCGGGTTGTCGGCGACGGTGCGGCCGCCCGACGAGCTGGCCCGTTTCCTGTCCGGGGCGGCGCCGGGCACCCGGACCACCGTGGTGGCCCCGCCGTCGGCCAAGACCGTCGAGCTGAGCGTGCAGGTACCGGTGCCCGACATGGCCAACCTGGCGAACAACACCATCTGGCCCGACGTGGAGAACCGCCTGGTCGACCTGATCGAGGCGCACGGTTCGACCATCGTGTTCGCCAATTCGCGGCGGCTGGCCGAGCGACTCACCGCCCGGCTCAACGAGATTCACGCCGAGCGCAGCGGCGTCGAGCTCTCCGCGACCGCCAATCCGAAGGTGGCCGGCGGCGCCCCGGCGCACATCATGGCCTCGGGTCAGACCTACGGCGTGGAGCCGATACTGGCTCGGGCCCACCATGGTTCGGTCAGCAAGGAACAGCGCGCGCTGGTCGAGGAGGACCTCAAACGCGGCCTGCTCAAGGCGGTGGTGGCCACCTCCAGCCTGGAGTTGGGCATCGACATGGGCGCCGTCGATCTGGTCATCCAGGTGGAGGCGCCGCCGTCGGTGGCCAGCGGGCTGCAGCGCATCGGGCGGGCCGGCCACCAGGTCGGCGAGGTGTCGCGCGGGGTGCTGTTCCCCAAGCACCGCACCGACCTGATCGGCTGCGCGGTGACCGTGCAGCGCATGCTGGCCGGCCAGATCGAGACCATGCGGGTGCCGGCCAACCCGCTGGACATCCTGGCCCAGCAGACCGTGGCGGCGGCCGCCCTCGAACCGCTGGACGCCGACCGGTGGTTCGACACGGTGCGCCGGGCCGCCCCGTTCGCGACGCTGCCGCGCAGCATCTACGAGGCCACCCTGGACCTGCTCTCCGGCAAGTATCCGTCCACCGAATTCGCCGAGCTGCGACCGCGATTGGTCTACGACCGCAACACCGGCACGCTGACCGCGCGCCCCGGCGCCCAGCGGCTGGCGGTCACCTCCGGCGGCGCCATCCCGGACCGCGGGCTATTCACCGTCTACCTCGCCTCGGAAGCCGAAAAGCCCTCTCGGGTAGGCGAACTCGAAGAGGAGATGGTGTACGAGTCGCGGCCCGGCGACGTCATCTCGCTGGGCGCCACCAGCTGGCGGATCACCGAGATCACCCATGACCGGGTGCTGGTGATCCCGGCGCCCGGGCAGCCGGCCCGGTTGCCGTTCTGGCGCGGTGACGGCGTGGGCCGCCCGGCCGAGCTGGGTGCCGCGCTCGGCGCGTTCACCGGCGAACTCGCCGGCCTGAGCCGAGAGGAATTCGATTCCCGGTGTGCCGCATTGGGTTTCGACGCGTACGCCGTCGACAATCTGTACGGCCTGTTCGACGAGCAGCGCACCGCCGCCGGGGTGGTGCCCACCGACACCACGTTGCTGGTCGAGCGGTTCCGCGACGAGCTCGGCGACTGGCGGGTGATCCTGCACTCGCCGTACGGGCTCGGCGTGAACGGGCCGCTGGCCCTGGCAGTGGGCCGCCGGCTGCGGGAGCGCTACGGCATCGACGAGAAGCCCACCGCGTCCGACGACGGCGTGGTGGTGCGGCTGCCGGACACGGTTTCCGATTTCGCGTCCGACGGTGGCGACACCCCGCCCGGCGCAGAGCTTTTCGTCTTCGACGCCGACGAGATCGACCCGATCGTCACCGCCGAGGTGGGCGGTTCGGCGCTGTTCGCGTCGCGGTTCCGCGAGTGCGCGGCGCGCGCGCTGCTGTTGCCGCGCCGGCACCCCGGCCGCCGCTCGCCGCTGTGGCAGCAGCGCCAGCGCGCCGCCCAGCTGCTGGAGGTGGCCCGCAAATACCCCGACTTCCCGGTGGTGCTCGAGACCGTCCGGGAATGCCTGCAGGACGTCTACGACGTGCCCGCCCTGGTCGCGCTGATGGCCGGCATCGCGCAGCGGCGGGTGCGGGTGCTGGAGGTGGAGACGCAGCGGCCCTCGCCGTTCGCGGCCTCGCTGCTGTTCGGCTACGTCGGCGCGTTCATGTACGAGGGCGACAGCCCGCTGGCCGAGCGGCGGGCCGCCGCGCTGTCGCTGGACAGCACGCTGCTGGCCGAGCTGCTGGGCCGGGTGGAGCTGCGCGAATTGCTCGACCCCGAGGTGGTCGCGGCCACCGCCCGGGCGCTGCAGCACCTGGCGCCCGAGCGGGCCGCCCGCGACGCGGAGGCCGTCGCCGACCTGCTGCGGCTGCTGGGCCCGCTCACCGAGGACGAGGTGGTCGCCCGGGCCGGTGGCGCGGACGCCGTCGAGGTCAGGGGCTGGCTGGAGGGCCTGCGCGCGGCCCGGCGCGCGGTGCCGGTGTCGTTCGCCGGCCGCAGCTGGTGGGTGGCCATCGAGGACATCGGCCGGCTGCGCGACGGCCTGGGCATCGCGGTTCCGCTGGGCGTGCCGGCCGCGTTCACCGAGGAGGTCGCCGACCCGCTGGGCGAGCTGCTGGGCCGGTATGCGCGCACCCACACCCCGTTCAGCACCGCCGAGGCCGCCGCCCGGTTCGGTCTGGGGCTGCGGGTGACCGCCGACGTCCTGGGCCGGCTCGCCGACCCCTCCACTTCGCAGGGCCGGCTGGTGCGCGGCGACTTCGTCGCGGCGCGGCCGTCGGAGCCGGGCGGAGTGCTCGGGGCCGAGCAGTGGTGCGACGCCGACGTGCTGCGCATCCTGCGGCGGCGGTCGCTGGCCGCGCTGCGCGCCCAGGTGGAGCCGGTCAGCACCGCCGCCTACGGGCGGTTCCTGCCCGCCTGGCACCGGGTCGGAGCGGCCGAATCCTCGCGCGCGCCCGGCCATTCCGGGCTGGACGGGCTGATGTCGGTGATCGAGCAGCTGGCCGGGGTGCGGCTGCCGGCCTCGGCGCTCGAGCCGCTGGTGCTGGCCCCGCGGGTGCGCGACTACTCCCCCGCCCTGCTGGACGAACTGCTGGCCACCGGTGAGGTCACCTGGTCGGGCGCCGGGTCCATCTCGGGCAGCGACGGCTGGATCGCCCTGCACCCCAGCGAGTCCGCGCCGCTGACGCTGCAGGGGCCCGCCGACATCGAGCTGGGCGAGGCGCACCGCGCCATCCTGGATGTGCTGGCCGGTGGCGGCGGCTACTTCTTCCGTCAGCTGGCAACCGACGGGGTGTCCGACGCCGAGCTCAAAGCCGCACTGTGGGAACTGGTTTGGGCCGGCTGGATCACCGGCGACACGTTCGCCCCGGTGCGCGCCCTGCTCGGCGGCGGCGGAACGCGCCGGCGTTCGGCGCCGGCGCACCGCGCGCAGCGGCCGCCGCGGCTGAGCCGGTACAGCGTGGCGCACCCGCAGGCCCGTCCGGCCGACACGACCGTGGCCGGCCGATGGTCCGTGCTGCCGCCGCCCGAGCCGGACTCCACGGTGCGCGCCCACTTCCAGGCCGAACTGTTGTTGGGCCGGCACGGCGTGCTGACCCGGGGCGCGGTGGCCGCCGAGGGCGTCGCGGGCGGGTTCGCCACGCTGTACAAGGTGCTGAGCACTTTCGAGGACGCCGGCCGCTGCCAGCGCGGCTACTTCATCGAATCGCTGGGCGGGGCGCAGTTCGCCGTCGCCTCCACCGTCGACCGGCTGCGCGGGTTCGCCGACGGGGTCGACCCGCAACGGCCCGAGTATCGGGCGATCGTGCTGGCCGCCGCCGATCCGGCCAACCCGTACGGCGCCGCGCTGCCCTGGCCGGCCTCGAGCGCGGACGGGGCCCGGCCCGGCCGCAAGGCCGGGGCGCTGGTGGTGCTGGTGGACGGCGAGCTGGCCTGGTTCCTGGAGCGGGGCGGCCGGTCGCTGCTCACCTTCACCGACGACCCGGCCGCCCAGCACGCCGCGGCGGCGGCGCTGGCCGGGCTGGTCTCGGCCCGTCGCGTCGCGGCGATCCTGGTGGAGCGCATCGACGGGGTGCCGGCGTTGGCGCCGCGCGGCGACGGTGCCGCCGGCAACGACGCGCTGACGGCGCTCGCCGACGCCGGGTTCGCCCGCACCCCGCGCGGAATGCGGCTGCGCTGACCATGCCCGAGGGTGACACCGTCTGGCACACCGCCGCCGTGCTGCGCGAGCATCTGCTCGGCGAGACGCTGACCCGCTGCGACATCCGGGTGCCGCGGTTCGCCACCGTCGACCTCACCGGGCAGGTGGTCGACGAGATCCTCAGCCGTGGAAAGCATCTGTTCATCCGGGTGGGCGCCGCCAGCATCCACTCGCACCTGAAGATGGAGGGCAGTTGGCGGGTCGGCCCGCGGGTGCGGGTCGACCACCGGGCGCGCATCGTCCTGGAAACCGGCTCCGCGACCGCGGTCGGCGTCGATCTGGGCGTGCTGCGGATCCTGGACCGCGATCGCGACGGCGAGGCCGTCGCGCATCTGGGACCCGATCTGCTCGGCGAGGATTGGGACCCCGCGCGGGCCGCCGCCAACCTGGTGGCCCGCCCGCAGCGGCCGATCGCCGAGGCGCTGCTGGATCAGCGGGTGCTGGCCGGGATCGGCAACGTCTACTGCAACGAGTTGTGCTTTGTCAGCGGGCATCTGCCCACCGCGCCGGTGAGCGCCGTCGCCGACCCGCGGCGGCTCGTCTCGCGTGCCCGGGACATGTTGTGGCTCAACCGCTTCCGTTGGAACCGGTGCACCACCGGCGACACCCGCAACGGCCGGCAGCTGTGGGTCTACGGGCGGGCCGGCCAACCGTGCCGCCGCTGCGGCACCCCCATCGAGTTCGACGACTCCGGGGACCGGGTGACCTACTGGTGCCCGTCCTGCCAGCGCTAATCGCGGGCGTGGGCCAGGAAGAACTCCGCGATGGCCTCCGACCCGTCCAGCGTGTGCGTGGTGGGGCCGATGACCGCGGCGGGCAGGTACTGCTTGCCGCCGGGCCAGGTGTGCCCGCCCTTGTCGATCCGGTAGAAGACCACCTCGGTGGACGCCGCGCACGACGTGGAGTCGAAGCGGTGCACCACCGTGCCGTCGCGGGCGTCGGGCAGCAGCTCCATCGACGGATCGCCCTGGCATCCGTCGACCTTGCGCCACTTGTCCACCATGGCTTCCGCCGAGACGGCGTGGCTGAGGCCGCCCCGGCCGCGCACCGCCCCGCCCTTGAACGGCACCAGCGGATCGGCGGTCCCGTGCGCCGCCCACACCGACACCGGCCGGGACGGGTTGCAGGCCACGCCCACGCCGAGGGTGCCGGCCACCGGCGCGACGGCGGCGAAGACGTCGGCGCGGTCGCAGGCGAGCCGGTTGGACATGAAGCCCCCGTTGGACATTCCGGTGACGAAGACGTGGCCGGGCGCGACGCGGTAGTCGTTTTGCAGCTTGGTCACCAGCCCGACCAGGAAGGCGACGTCGTCGACGTGGTGGCGATCCGCCGGTGAGGCGCCGCGCCCGTCGGCCCAGCTCTTCTCGTAGCCGTCGGGGTAGACGACCAACAGGTTGTGCGCGTCAGCAACGGCGTCGAAGCCGGTCAGCCCGCGCTGCGCGATGCCGGTTCCGCCGCCGCCGTGCAGGCTGAGCACCAGGCCGACGGGGTCGCCCGCCGGCACGTGCAACATGTAGGTTCGGTCCATGCCGCCGGAACGAAAGGTGCCGGAAATGTCTCGCGCGCTGGCCGCCGACACATGCCGCACACCGCAGCCGACCACGCATACCGCCAGCACAGCGAGCCACAGCCATCGCGCGTACGCCATCTCGTCAGATCACCGGCGCCGCGTCGAGCAGGGCCCGCAGGTGACGCGCAGTCGACGCCGGAGCAAACCCTGGTGTGGCACGCACCGCATTATCGGTGATACGGCAGCCGGTGCCGCCGCGACATGCGAGCATTCGACCTAGCCCCGCCTCCAGCAAGCAACGGCACTTCTGTTCCACGGGAGTATCACAAATGACGAGCACCCAGATACGCAAGCGCGCCCGGCCGCGGTCGCTGGTGGTCGCCGGCCTGCTGCCGCTGGCCGGCCTCCTCGGCGTGATCACGACGCCGGCGTATGCCACCTCGGCCGACGACGCGTTCCTGGCCGCGCTGAAGGCCAAGGGCATCAACTACGAGTCCCCCGACGCCGCGGTCAACTCCGGCCACACCGTGTGCCACGAACTCGACATGGGCCAGACCCCCGAGCAGGTCGCCAACAACGTGCTGTCCAGCAGCACCCTGGACAGCTATCACGCCGGCTATTTCGTGGGCGTCAGCATCAAGGCGTACTGCCCGAAGTATGCGGCGGCGGCAGCCGGATCCTGAAATTTACAGCCGGTTGACAGGCTCGTGACGAAACCGCGGATAAAATCTGAACATCCGAATTCAGGTGACGAAGCGCAGAGCCACGATGATTCCGAGACTGCTGGCCGGTATGGCCTGTGTCGCAATCGCTCTCGGCCCGCCCGTCGGGGCCGCGGCGCCGGCCGGCGCCGACCCCGGCCCGTTCGCCCATCTGAATTGCGCCTGCGATCAACCGGATCCGCCCGGCGGCGCGACGCCGCGGGATGCGATGAATCAGGGCATCCGGCAAGGCCTTTCCGCTCCCCCGGCGGCCGAATAGCCGTCCTGCGCCCTGCCGCCCCGCCACACGCGGCCCCGGCTGTCCGGAATGCTCTGCGCCCCATCGTCTTTCCCTCTAGCCCGCTGACGGCGGCCGCTGCATCACGGTGCCGGGAAGCTCCGCGCCGTACTCGATGTCGTCGTAGTCGCGCCCGTTGCGCCGGCGGGTTCCGTTGCCGCCCGGGCGCATCGGCGTCATCGGCAGCATCGGCGGCTGCCCGGCCCCGGTCGCGAGCGGCGAGGCGGCCGACGCCAGTTGCACGGGCGCCTGCGACCCCAGCATTCCCACCGTCGCCGGCGGCATGGTCAGGTTGCCCAGCGAGATGCCCACGCCCAGCGCCGCCCGCGGCGCCAGGGACGATCCGGCGGCGCCGACGGCGCTGACCAGTCGCACCTCGGCCGCCGACAGGGCGGCTGTGCCTTCGGCCAGGCCGCCGGCGACGTCGGCGCCCAGCGACTGGAATCCGCTGGCGGTCTGCAGCTGGGCCAGCACCCCGATCAGGTTGATCGGAAATCCGCTGGCGGCCAGGAATTGGTTGCCCCAGGTGCTCCAGTACTTGAACCAGCCAGTGTTGGGATCGAAGAAGGCGGTGGAGGCGGCCTGCAGGGTGCCGGCGACACCGGTCTGGGTGCCGGAATCAGCGGCGTTCGTCGCGGGCACCATCGCGGCCTGGGTGCTCACCCCGGACGGGTTGGCCACCTGGGGCGGCTCGGTGAACCGGGGCAACCTGACCGCGGTCGCCGAGGTCGCCGCGTAGCGGTACATCGCCGCGGAGTTGTTCACCCACATGGCGTGGTACTCGGCCTCGGTTTCGGCGATGGCCGGATAGTTGATCCCGAAGAAGTTGGTGGCCAACAACATTGCCAGGCGGGCGCGGTTGGCGGCGACCAGCGAGGGATGCACCACCGTCCAGTGCGTCAATTCGAATGCGGCAGTGGCGGTTTGCACCGAGGTGGCGATCTCCTGGCATTGCTGGGCGGTGATCCGCAACCAGTCCACGTACGGCTCGAGCGCCCGGGTCATCGCGAGCGCGGATGGCCCCTGCCAGGTGGTCGACAGCGCCGCCAGCTCCGCGGTGTAGCTGCTCGCCGACTGTTCGAGCTCCATGCTCAGCTGCTGCCACACCCCGGCGGCTTCGATCCATGACCAGGCACCGGGTCCAGCGTGGATCAGCGCCGAGGTGACCTCCGGCGGCAGTATCCCAAAATCCATGAACCTTTACCTTGGCTGCATTCGGGAAGAATGTGGGTGTGGGCCGCGCTGCGGACGGGCCCGTTCGGCGATTCGGTGTCCGCGGTGAGGGCGGGGCACCATGGTCAATTCATCCGGCCGACGGATTACGAGGCATCACTTTGCCTTTGACTTCCCGGCCGTAGGCGACGTCCTCGTACTTCTGCTGTTTACGTTTTCGCCAGCCGGTGCCCGCCGAGGTGGTCGGCGGCGGCACCATCATCGGCATCAGCGGGAAACCCGATTCGGCCGCGGGCAGCGGCGACGCCGCCGAGGCCAGCTGCACGCCGGTCTGGGTTCCCGGCAGCAGCCCGACCACCGCCGGGGGCGCGGTCAGTTTGCCCAGCGACACCCCGACGCCCATCGCGCCGCTCGGCGCCACCGCTCCCGCGCCGATGCCCTTGATCGCGTTGGCCAGGCTGGCGGTGGTCGCGCCCAGGCCCTCGGACAGGCCGGAGCCGATGTCGCCGCCGACGGATGCGACCCCCTGGGCGGTGGCCAGCTGCGCCCACACGCCCAGCAGGTTGATCGGGAAGCCGGACGAGATGAACTGGTTGCCCCAGGTGCTGAAGTAGTTGAACCAGCCGGCGTTGGGATCGAACCCGCCGGGCATGTTGAGGTCGTTGAGCACCGAGCCCACCGACGAACCCGAGGAGTCGACCGACGCCTTCATCACCGCGGCCTGCTGGTTGGCGGTCCCGCCGGGGTCGGTGACGGCCAGCGGCGAATTGAACTGGGTCAGCGGCGATGTCGCCTGCGACGAGGCCGCCTGGTAGCGGCTCAGCGCGGCCGAGTTGTTCGCCCACATGGTCTGGTATTCGTTCTCGGTCTCGGCGATCGCCGCCGTGTTGGTGCCGAACCGGTTGGTGGCCAGCAACTGGGCCAGCCGGGTGCGGTTGGCGCTGACGACCGACGGGTGCACCACGGTGGACCGCACGGTGCCGAACGCCGTCGCCGCGGCCTCGGCGGAGTTCGCCAGCTGCGCGGACTGCTGCGCGGTCTCGCGCAGCCACAGCAGGTAGGGCTGGACGGATTGCAGCATCGCCATCGCCGAGGGGCCGTCCCAGGACTCGATCAGCGACGACAGCGTCGAGGCGTAGCTGGACACCGAGTTCTCCAGCTCGACGGCGACGCGCTGCCAGGCGGCGGCGGCCTCGATCAGCGAGCCCGCGCCCGGCCCGGTGTGGATGAGCGTCGAGGTGACCTCGGGGGGTGCAAACAGATCCATCACATCTCACAATGCCCACGCTGAGAACGCCTCAGCAAATTTGCGTTGACCAGGCCGCGAACAGCGCGGAAACTCTGCACGTCCAGGCCTGTCACCTGCGGTCATGTCCCTCCCAGACCGACTGCCGATGTTAGGCCACCCTATACCCATAACAGAAATCGTTTTCACATTTGCTGGCGGTGTGCCAGCTGGGCGTGCCGGCGGTCGCCGTCCGCCGCCGGGCAGTCTCGGCTCAGTCGATGTGGCCGGGCGGGTCGGCGAAGGCGAGATCGGCCGGGTGCTGGTCGGGTCCCAGCTGTTCGCAGTGCCCGTCGGGCACCAGGTAGGAGCTGGCCCGTTGGGGATCAGGCGGGTGACCGCGACGCAGCGCTGCCAGGTGCCGTCGGGCTGGACGGGGCCGTCACACTTGCTCAGCACGGGCCCGCCGTACTGGCAGCCGGCCCGGGCCGGCGGGGCCGCGGCGATCACCCCGGCGGCCAGCAGCAGGGCGGCCGCCGCTGCGACGGTGCCGTGCCTCATGGTTGCCTCCCGTCACGTCGGCGCCGGCTATGACGCTACCGCGTGTTGCGCCCGGGTGGGTCGCCGTTCAGCGCAGCGTCCGGTCGGTCTTGGTGACGCAGCGGTAGAGCTCCTCGCCGTAGGGGACGACGATCGCGGCGGCCACCGCGGCGGCGACCGCGGCGAGGTAGCCGCCGGGCAGCGGGTTCTGCTTCCAGCGCAGCCGCCAGGCGTCGCGGGAGCGGGCGCCGCGGGCGAGCTCGCGCACCTCCCGCCAGTGCAGGCAGCCCAGCGCCGAGGCCGCCATGATCGGCAGCGACTCCAGGAAGCTGTGCACGTGCTGCTCCCAGGTGGTGACCCGGCGCCCGCTGCGCTCGGCGGCGGTGACGTCCCACAGCGCGGTGGCCTCGTGGGCGGCGATGGACGCCAGGATCGTCGAGAGCACCAGCGGGTTGATCTCGCACAGCAGGACCAGGGTGATCGGCACCCCCACCTCGGCCATCATCAGCAGATGGATCAGCGACTCCCGGGTGCCCGAGGTGATCTCAATCCTGCTGCGCCGGTGCTGGTTCCAATCCAGCAGGGCCGGGATGAACCAGGCCGGCAGCAGCCCGTAGAGCAGGTACCGCAGCAGCGCGGTCTCGGCGTCGTTGGCCCGTTCCGGAATCCGCAATTGCCGTCGCACACGCCACCAGGTACCCGCGCAGCGGCGCGCCAAACTCCGTCATGGACCTGGGTCGTCGAGGGTCCGGCGGCTGACGAAGACGCGGCGGGCGCCGGTGCGCGGATCGTCGAACTCGATGCGCTGGGCAAGCAGCTGCAGCGGGGTGCTGAAGTCATCGGCCGGCACGTCAATCATGTTGGGATACAACGGATCACCGATGATCGGTATGCCCAGCGAGGCCATCTGCAGGCGCAGCTGATGGGTGCGTCCGGTGCGTGGCCGCAGCCGGTACAGACCGTCCGGGGACAACAGCTCCACCTCCGTCAGCGCGTTGGGCGGCCCGGGTTCGCAGACCGCCTGCATCCGGCCCCGGTGCTTGACGATGCGGCCGGCCAGCACCCGCGGGAACACCAGCGCCGGGTCGACGGCGGCCCGGGCCAGATAGGTCTTGTCCACCAGCCCGCGGGAGAACAGCGTCTGATAGGCGCCGCGCACCTCGCGCCGCGCGGTGAACAGCAGCACCCCGGCGGTCAGCCGGTCCAGCCGGTGCGCGGGGCTCAGCTCCGGCAAGCCGAGCTCCCGGCGCAGCCGCACCAGCGCGGTCTGGGCGACGTGCCGTCCGCGCGGCATGGTGGCCAGAAAGTGCGGCTTGTCGACGACGACGATGTCGTCGTCGCGGTGCAGCACCGGGAGGTCGAAGGGCACCACCACCTCGTCGGGCAGCTCGCGGTAAAGGTACACACTGGCCCCGGCCGGCAACACGGTGGCCTCGTCGACCACCGCACCGTCTGCGGTAACCACTTCGGCGGCAAGGACTTTGGCGCGGGCCGCGGCGCCGAACCGGGCGGTGAGCTCGGCCAGCACCGGACCGCCGCGCAGCCGCACCCGGGCGGGTCCCAGCCCGTCGCGAACCGGCAGCGGCACCGGTCTCAATTGAGCGGCACCGGCTCGAGGATCTCGGCGCGCGCCTCGGGCGCACTGGCCCGCAGCTCGTCGGCCGACACGTCGTCGGGCTGGGCCTGCGACAGGATCTCGGCCTGCACCCGGGCGGTGTAGTTGGCGACCTCGCGCTCGACGTCGCCGGCCGTCCACCCCAGCACCGGCGCGACCACGTCGGCGACCTCGCGGGCGCAGTCGACGCCGCGATGCGAGTATTCGATGGAGATGCGCATCCGGCGGGCCAGGATGTCCTCCAAATGCAAAGCGCCCTCGGCGGTTACGGCGTACAGCGCCTCCACCCGCAGATAGCCGGGCGCCTCCGTGATCGGGTTGAGCAGGTCGGGCCGATCGGCGGCCAGCGCCAGCACGTCACCGATCAAAGAGCCGTAGCGGTCCAGCAGGTGGCGCACCCGGTAGGGATGCAACCCGCGCAGCTGCGCGACGTGCTCGGCCTGATTGATCAGCGCGAAGTAGCCGTCGGCGCCGAGCAGGCTGACCTTCTCCGTGATCGACGGCGCCACCCGGGCCGGAATGAATTGCGCCGCAGCGTCAATCGCGTCGGCGGCCATCACCCGGTAGGTGGTGTACTTGCCGCCGGCGATGGCCACCAAGCCGGGTGCGGGCACCGCCACCGCGTGCTCGCGGGACAGCTTGGAGGTTTCCTCGCTCTCCCCGGCCAGCAGCGGCCGCAGCCCCGCATACACCCCGTCGATGTCGGCGTGGGTGAGCGGGATCGCCAGCACGGTGTTGACGGTGGACAGGATGTAGTCGATGTCGGCCTTGGTGGCCGCGGGGTGGGCCAGATCCAGATCCCAGTCGGTGTCGGTGGTTCCGATGATCCAGTGGCTGCCCCACGGGATGACGAACATCACCGACTTCTCGGTGCGCAGGATGATCGCCACGTCGCTGACGATGCGGTCGCGCGGCACCACCACGTGCACCCCCTTGGATGCCCGCACCTGAAATCGCCCGCGCTGCTTGGACAATGCCTGGATCTCATCGGTCCACACGCCGGTCGCGTTGACCACCACATGCCCGCGGACCTCGGTGACCGAGCCGTCTTCGGAGTCGCGCACCCGCACCCCGGTCACCCGGTCGCCCTCCCGCAGCAGGGCGACCACCTGGGTGGAGTTGCGCACCACCACGCCGTAGTGCGCCGCGGTGCGCGCGACGGTCAGGGTGTGCCGGGCGTCGTCGACGATGGTGTCGTAGTAGCGGATTCCGCCGATCAGCGCGCTGCGTTTGAGGCCCGGGCACAGCCGCAGCGCACCGGCGCGGGTCAAATGCTTTTGCGCCGGAACGGATTTCGCGCCGCCCAGCCGGTCGTAGAGAAAGATGCCGGCGGCGATGTAGGGCCGTTCCCACAACCGATTGGTCAGCGGGAACAGAAAGGGCATCGGCTTGACCAGGTGCGGTGCCAGCGTGGTCAGCGACAGCTCGCGCTCGTATAGGGCCTCGCGCACCAGCCCGAACTCCAGCTGCTCGAGATAGCGCAGGCCGCCGTGGAACATCTTCGAGGAACGGCTCGAGGTGCCCGACGCGAAGTCGCGGGCCTCCACCAGCGCGACCTTGAGCCCGCGGGTGGCGGCGTCCAGGGCGCAGCCCGATCCCACCACGCCGCCGCCGATCACCACCACGTCGAACTGCTCGGCGCCCAGCCTGTCCCAGGCCGCCGCGCGTTGCCGCGGTCCCAGCGCCGAAGCCGGCGAGCCGGGCTCGCCGAGTGCGTGGATCGGATCGCTCACTGCAGGGCTCCTGTCCGGTTACTCGTCAGTAGGGCGTGCTGCACCAAGGCTAACCATTAGTCCAGGTCGTCGTGGGCCATCAGCCGCCGGGCCGCCTCGGTGATCGAACCGGACAGCGACGGGTAAACCGCCAGCGTCTGCGCCAATTCGTTGACGGTGATGCGGTTCTGCACCGCCACCGCGATCGGCAGGATCAGCTCGGAGGCGATCGGCGCCACCACCACGCCGCCGATCACCACCCCGGTGGACTTGCGGCAGAACACCTTCACGAAACCCTGCCGCAGCCCCGACATCTTGGCCCGCGCATTGGTGCGCAGCGGCAGCATGATGGTGCGCGCCGACACCGAACCGTCGTCGATCATGGTCTGCGGCACGCCGACGGCGGCGATCTCGGGCCGGGTGAACACCGTCGCCGCGACTGTGCGCAGCCGGATCGGGCTGACGCCCTCGCCGAGCGCGTGATACATCGCGATGCGGCCCTGCATGGCGGCCACCGAGGCCAGCGGCAGCAGGCCGGTGCAGTCGCCGGCGGCGTAGATGCCGGGCACCGAGGTCCGCGACACCCGGTCCACCGTCAGGTAGCCGCCGCGGCCCAGCTCGATGCCGACCCGCTCCAGGCCCAGGCCGGCGGTGTTGGGCACCGAGCCGATGGTCATCAGGGCGTGGCTGCCCGCCACGGTGCGCCCGTCGGTCAGGGTGACCAGCACCCCGTCGGGCGTGCGGGTGACCGATTGCGCGCGGGCGTTCTTCACCAGCTGCACGCCCCGCTCGGAGAACGCCTCTTCCAGCACCAGGGCGGCGTCGGCGTCCTCGTAGGGCAGCACCCGGTCGCGGCTGGCCACCACGGTCACCGGCACGCCCAATTCGGTGTAGGCGTGCACGAACTCGGCGCCGGTCACCCCCGAGCCGACCACGATGAGGTGGTCGGGCAGCGCGTCGAGGTTGTAGAGCTGGCGCCAGGTCAGGATCCGCTCGCCGTCGGGCTGGGCCGACGGCAGGATCCGCGGGCTGGCGCCGGTGGCGATCAGCACGACGTCGGCCTCGTACTCGCTGCTGCTGCCGTCGGGGGCGGTGGCCTTGATGCGGTGGCGGGCCAGCCCCGGGGTGGGGTCGATCAGCTCGCCGCGGCCGGCGACCACTCGCACGCCCACGCCGAGCAGCTGTTCGGTGATGTCGGCGGACTGCTCGGTGGCCAGTTGCTTGACCCGGGCGTGGATCTGGGGCAGCGAGATCTTGGCGTCGTCGATGTCGATCTCGAAGCCCAGCCGCGGCGCGCGGCGCAGCTCGGTGCGCAGCCAGGTCGAGGCGATGAATGTCTTGGACGGCACGCAGTCGTCCAGCACGGCCGCGCCGCCGATTCCCTCGGAGTCGATCACCGTGACGTGGGTGCTGTCGGGGTGGGAGGAGGCGGCCACCAGGGCGGCTTCGTAACCGGCCGGGCCGCCGCCGAGGATCACAATGCGGGTCACCACGACCCCCAACCTAGCCCGGTGACGATGCCCGCCGCAGCGCGGCGGCGCCCGGCTCGGGGGAAGACCGAGGCAGCCCGGACGTCTAAGCTTTCCCCGTGCCGCTCTACGCCGCGTACGGGTCGAACATGGATCCCGAGCAGATGCTGAAGCGCGCACCCCACTCGCCGATGGCCGGAACCGGCTGGCTGCACGGCTGGCGGCTGACGTTCGGCGGCGAGGACATCGGCTGGGAGGGCGCGCTGGCCACGGTCGTGGAGGACCCGGGTTCCAAGGTATTCGTCGTGCTCTACGACATGACGCCGGCGGACGAGAAGAACCTCGACCGCTGGGAGGGCTCGGAGTTCGGCGTGCACAAGAAGATCCGCTGCCGGGTGGACCGCATCTCGTCTGACACCACCACCGACCCGGTGCTGGCGTGGCTGTACGTCCTGGACGCCTGGGAGGGCGGCCTGCCATCGGCCCGCTACCTCGGGGTGATGGCCGACGCCGCCGAAATCGCCGGCGCGCCAGCCGATTACGTGCACGACCTGCGCACCCGCCCGGCCCGCAACATCGGGCCCTGACTTTCCGTCGCGGCCTAGCCGCCTAGAACACCTGGAACAGCGCCGACTGTTCGACGATGTTGGCCATCACCCGCACCCCGATCGCCAGGGCCCGCTCGTCGAGGTTGAACGTCGGCTGGTGCAGGTCCAGCTGTGGCCCCACCCCAGGCCACACCCCCAGCCGCGCCATCGCGCCGGGAATCTCCTCGAGGTACCAGGAGAAGTCTTCGCCGCCACCGGACTGGCGGGTGTCGGCCAGGGCGTCGGGGCCGAGCGCCTCGATCGCGTGGGTGAGGATGCGCGTCGAGACGTCCTCGTTGACCACCGGCGGCACGCCGCGCCGGTACTGCAGCGTGTGCTCGATGCCCAGCGGCGCGAGCAGCCCGGACACCGTCTCCCGGATCACCTCCTCGAGACCCACCCAGGTCTGCCGACTGGCGGTGCGCACGGTGCCGGCCAGCACCCCGGTCTGCGGGATGGCGTTGGCCGCCACCCCGGCGTTGACCGCGCCCCACACCAGCACGGTGCCGTTGCGCGGGTCGATGCGCCGCGACAGCACCCCGGGCAGCCCGGTGATCAGGGTGCCCAGCCCGTACACCAGGTCGGCGGTCAGGTGCGGCCGCGAGGTGTGCCCGCCCGGCGAATACAGGGTGATCTCGATCTGGTCGGCCGCCGAGGTGATCGGGCCGTGCCGGACCGCGATCTGGCCGACCTCCAGCCGGGGGTCGCAGTGCAGGGCGAAGATCCGCGACACCCCGGTGATGGCGCCGGCGGCGATGGCGTCGATCGCCCCGCCGGGCATCAGCTCCTCGGCGGCCTGGAAGATCAACCGCACCCCGACCGGCAGTTCCGGCACCGACGCCAGCACCAGCGCGGTGCCCAGCAGGATGGCGGTGTGCGCGTCGTGCCCGCAGGCGTGCGCCACGTTGGGCATGGTGGAGGCGTAGGGCGCGCCGGTGCGCTCGGCCATCGGCAGCGCGTCCATGTCGGCCCGCAGCGCGATCCGGGGCTCGTGCTCGGGGCCGAGATCGCAGGTCAGCCCGGTCCCGCCGGGCAGCACCTTGGGGTTGAGTCCGGCCTCGGCCAACCGCTCGGCGACGAACTGGGTGGTGGCGTATTCCTGGCGGCCCAACTCGGGATAGCGGTGGATGTGCCGACGCCACTCGATCAGGTCTTGGTTGTGCGCGGCCAGCCAGGAGGTGGCGGCGTCGGCCAGGCTCATGGGTGCGCCCCGCCGCGTCTGCGCTCGTGCGCGGCCAGCACCCGATCGCGCTCGGCCGGCGTCTGGGCCAGCGCGACGACGGTGCGGGCCAGCATGATCGCGCCCTCGATCACCGCGCGGTCGGCGCTGGGTCCGGCGGCGGCGTCGGCGAAGGCGCGCTGATGCACCATGGCGCCACCGGATTCGACCCCGACCACCGGGTGGATCCCCGGCAGCGCCTGCGTCACGTTGCCCATGTCGGTGCTGCCCATCGGCAGCGCGGCTTCGTACTCCGGGGCCACCGGCTGCCGGCCCAGCCGGCACATCTCCTCGCGAAAGATGTTGGCCAGCCACGCGTCCGGCTTGAGTTCGTCGTAGGCGGGCGCGGGGTTGTCGATCTCGTATTCGCAGCCGGCGGCCATTGCGCCCGCGGCGAAGCAGGCATACATCCTGCCCTCCAGCTCGCGCAGCGAGTCGGATTCGACGGCGCGCATCGCGTACTGCAGCGACGCGTGCCCGGGGATGACGTTGACCGCCTGCCCGCCGTCGGTGACGATGCCGTGCACCAGTTGGCCCGGCGCCAGTTGCTGACGCAGCAGCCCGACGGCCACTTGCGCGACGGTGACGGCGTCGAGGGCGTTGACGCCCAGGTGCGGCGCGACGGCGGCGTGCGATTCCTTGCCGCGGTAGCGCACGATCGCCTCGGACAGGGCCAGCGAGCGGGCCGCGGCGATGTCGGCCGGCCCGGGATGCAGCATCACCGCCGCGGAGATGTCGTCGAACACCCCGGCCTTGAGCAGCAGCGCCTTGCCGCCGCCGGCCTCCTCGGCGGGAGTCCCCACAAGCGCCACCCGCAGGCCTAGGTCGTCGGCCACCTCGGCCAGCGCCAGCGCGGTGCCCACGGCCGACGCCGCGATGATGTTGTGGCCGCAGGCGTGCCCGATCTCGGGCAGGGCGTCGTATTCGGCGCAGACCCCGATGGTCAGCTGGCCGCTGCCGAAGTCGGCGCGAAAGGCGGTGTCCAGGCCGCCGGCGGCCGCGGTGATCTCGAAGCCGCGCTCGGCGACCAGCGCCTGCGCCTTGGCGCAGCTGCGGTGCTCGGCGAACGCCAGCTCCGGCTCGGCGTGGATGGCGTGCGACAGCTCGACGAGATCGGCACCGCGCCGCCGCACGACATCCTCGACGCTGTCCAGCGGGCTGTCTGATCCGACGGGGGGCACTCTCGCAGTATGTCGCAGTATCCGACCGGGGCCCAACGCCCCTGGCTATACCCGCCCGGCGATGAACCCCGCCGCCTGGGCCGGGTAGGGCGGGTCCTCGTAGACGTGGTGCGCGTCCCGGTCCCGCCCGCCGACGACGCACACCGGGTCGCCGTCGCTGCACAGGTCGATGGCGCGACCGGCGAACGCCCCGGTGGTCGACAGGGG
This sequence comes from Mycobacterium sp. MAC_080597_8934, assembly GCF_000523975.1. Classification (NCBI taxonomy): domain Bacteria; kingdom Bacillati; phylum Actinomycetota; class Actinomycetes; order Mycobacteriales; family Mycobacteriaceae; genus Mycobacterium; species Mycobacterium sp. MAC_080597_8934. Next base: position 296,212 of record NZ_JAOS01000028.1, read on the forward strand.
CGTGTTGAAGCGGTTGCCGGGGTTGCCGAACACCGCCACCGCCGCGATCTTGCTCGCCAGGCCGGGATCCAGTGGGGGTGCCGACCCGAAGTTGCCGATCCGCTGCCCGACCGGCGGTACCCCGGCGAGCATCGAGACCGCGGCCGCGCCCTGCGAGAACCCGCCGAGCACCAGCCGGGTGGACGGGCACCGGTCGACCATCTCGGCGATGTGGTCGCGGGCGTCGTTGGCGCCGTCGGCGGTGGTCAGGAAGTTGTAGCTGGCCGGATAGTTCACCGCGTAGGCGTCGACGTTGCGGTTGCCCAGCGCCGGTTGCAGCGCGGCGAACAGCGCATCGCCCACGGCTCCCAAGCCCGGGGGCTCGGCGGTGCCGCGGGCGAAAATCAGTTGCACGTCCGGACATCCGTCGGCCGCCGCCCACGGCGCCGGGCCGCAAGTGATGGCGACCACCGACAAGGCGACCGCGACGACAATTCCAATGGCCGGGCCAACCACCGGCCACCCACGCAGATTCATACGCCAGATCCTGGCACACCCCCCCGACACCCGCTCCCGGGCCGGCGCTCGCCGTCGCCGGGCTCGGCTCGATCGCCCGACTCCTTACTCGCGCCCTAACGGCGCTCGCCGTCGCCGGGCTAGGCTCGATCGCCCGACTCCTTACTCGCGCCCTAACGGCGCTCGCCGTCGCCGGGCTAGGCTCGATCGCTGTGGCCGAAACCCCGTCCAACCCAGGCGAGCTCGCGCGCCAGGCGGCCGCGGTCATCGGCGAACGGACCGGCGTCGCCGCACACGACGTGGCCATCGTCCTGGGGTCGGGATGGTCGCCGGCGGTCGCCGCGCTGGGCGCCCCGACGGCGGTGCTGCCGCAGGCCGAACTGCCCGGCTTCCGCCCGCCCACCGCGGTCGGGCACACCGGCGAGCTGGTGTCGATGCGTATCGGCGAGCACCGGGTGCTGGTGTTGGTCGGCCGCATCCACGCCTACGAGGGCCACGACCTGTGCCACGTCGTGCACCCGGTCCGGGCGGCCTGCGCGGCCGGGGTGCGCGCGGTGGTGCTCACCAACGCGGCCGGCGGCCTGCGCCCGGACCTTGCCGTCGGCGAACCGGTGCTGATCAGCGACCACCTCAACCTGACCGGGCGGTCCCCGCTGGTCGGCCCGCAGTTCGTCGACCTCACCGACGCCTACTCGCCGCGGCTGCGCGAGCTGGCCCGCCAAGCCGATCCCACGCTGGCCGAGGGCGTCTACGCCGGCCTTCCCGGCCCGCACTACGAGACCCCGGCCGAGATCCGGATGCTGCGCACGCTGGGCGCCGACCTGGTCGGCATGTCGACGGTGCACGAAACCATCGCCGCCCGGGCGGCCGGCGCCGAGGTGCTGGGGGTGTCGCTGGTGACCAACCTGGCCGCCGGCATCAGCGGCGAGCCGCTGAGCCACACCGAGGTGCTGGCCGCCGGCGCCGCCTCGGCCACCCGGATGGGCGCGCTGCTGGCCCTGATCCTCGGCCAACTCCCCCGGTTCTAGGACCGTGACGCCCGAGGAATGGATCGCCCACGATCCCGACCCCCGCACGGCCGCCGAGCTCGCCGCATGCGAAGCCGCAGAACTCACCGCCCGCTTCGCCCGGCCCTTGCGATTCGGCACGGCGGGACTGCGCGGCCCGGTCCGCGCCGGCCCCGACGCGATGAACGTCGCGGTGGTGTCGCGGGCCAGCTGGGCGCTGGCGCAGGTGCTCAAGCGCCGCGGCCCGGCCGGCGCGCGGGTGATCGTGGGACGCGACGCCCGGCACGGCTCCGCGGTATTCGCCACGGTGGCCGCCGAAGTGCTTGCTGCCCAAGGGTTTTCGGTGCTGCTGCTGCCCGGGCCGGTGCCCACCCCGGTGGTCGCGTTCGCGGTGCGGCACACCGGCGCCGCCGCCGGGGTCCAGATCACCGCCTCGCACAACCCGCCGACCGACAACGGCTACAAGGTGTACGACGGCGGCGGCATCCAGATCGTCTCCCCCACCGACCACCAGATCGAAGCCGCGATGGCCGACGCGCCACCGGCCGACGAGATCCGCCGAACACCCGTCCCACCGGCGCACACCGACCTCGTCCAGCGCTACATCGAGCGGGCGGCCGGGGTGCGGCGCGGCACCGGTTCGGCGCGGGTGGCGCTCACCGCTCTGCACGGCGTGGGCGGGACGGTGGCCGTCGACGCTCTGCACCGCGCCGGCTTCGGCCGAATACACACCGTGGCAAGCCAATTCGCGCCCGACCCGGACTTTCCCACCGTCGCGTTCCCCAACCCCGAGGAGCCCGGCGCCACCGACGCGCTGCTGACCCTGGCCGCCGATGTAGACGCCGACGTGGCGATCGCACTGGATCCCGACGCCGACCGCTGCGCCGTCGGCATACCCGACGCCTCCGGCTGGCGGATGCTCTCCGGCGACGAAACCGGTTGGCTGCTCGGCGATTACCTGCTCTCCCAGCCGCAGCGTGCCGACCGACCCGTGGTGGCCAGCACGGTGGTGTCGTCGCGGATGTTGTCGGCCATCGCCGCGCGGCACGGCGCCGTGCACGTCGAAACCCTCACCGGCTTCAAGTGGTTGGCACGCGCCGACGCCGAGGTGCCCGGCGGCACCCTGGTGTACGCCTATGAGGAGGCGATCGGACACTGCGTGGACCCCGCCGCGGTGCGCGACAAGGACGGCATCAGCGCCGCCGTGCTGGTGTGCGACCTGGTGGCCGGCCTGATCGCGCGGGGCGGTTCGGTGTCCGGCCGGCTCGACGAGCTGGCCCGCCGCCACGGCGTGCACGACGTCGCCGCGGTGTCGCGCCGCGTCGGGACCGACGGGGCTGCCGAGCTGATGCGACGGCTGCGCACCAGCCCGCCGGAGACGCTGGCCGGGTTCGGGGTGGCGCTCACCGACATCACCGACGCGCTGATCTTCACCGGCGGCGACGACGACACGTCGGTCAGGCTGGTGGTGCGGCCTTCCGGGACCGAGCCGAAGGTGAAGTGCTACTTGGAGATTCGCTGCGCGCCGAGCGACGACCTGGCGTCTTCGCGGCGGCGCGCCCGCGCCCTGCGGGAGCTTCTGGTCGCGACGGTGCGGAGCTGGTGAACAGGTTCGGCCCGAATTGGCGATCCCCGGCATCGCCGAGGCCGGGCACGATGTAGGCCGCCTTGTTGAGTCCCTTGTCTACCGCGGCGGTGAACACTCGCGCGTCGGGCGCCGTTTCCCCAACCGCCGCAAGACCTTCCGGCGCGGCCACCACACACAGCACGGTGATGTCGGTGGCGCCGCGACGCTGCAACAGCCCCAGGGTGTGCACCATCGAGCCGCCGGTGGCCAGCATCGGGTCCAGCACCATCACCGACCTGCCGGCCAGCTTGTCGGGCAGCGCCGCCAAATACGGGACCGGCCGGTGGGTTTGCTCGTCGCGGGCGACGCCGACGAAGCCCACCTCGGCCTCGGGCAGCGCGGCCTGCGCCGGGTCGACCATGCCCAGCCCGGCGCGCAGCACCGGAACCAGCAGCGGCGGATTGACCAGTCGGGTCCCGACGGCCGCGGCCACCGGGGTGCGGATCCGGACCGACTTGCGCGGCACGTCGCGGCTGGCCTCGTAGACCAGCATCAGCGTCAGATCGCGCAGCGCGGCCCGAAATCCGGCGGTGTCGGTGCGTTCGTCGCGCAGCACCGTCAGCCGGGCCGCGGCCAACGGGTGGTCGATCACGCACACGTCCATCTGGTCGAGCGTATATAACGATCGGGCAAAGCCCCGCTGACACGCTTGCCCGCCGGCCGCAAACGCCTTACCGCCGTTCGTATACTGCGGGCGTGTCGCGCGAAAATCGAAGTCGCAGAAGGCTGATCGGCGGCGCATACCGAAGCCTGCGGCTGCTCGGCGCCATGGCCGCGGTGGCGCTGGCGGCCAGCCCGTTGACACCGCGCACCAGCCTTGCGGCAGCGGCCATTCCGCAACCGTCGCACATCGTGATCGTGGTGGAGGAAAACCGTTCCGAGAGCGGCATCATCGGCAACAAGTCGGCGCCCTTCATCACCGCGCTGGCCGCGTCCGGCGCCAACATGACCCAGTCGTTCGCCGAAACCCACCCCAGCGAGCCCAATTACCTGGCGCTGTTCGCCGGCAACACGTTCGGGGTGACCAAGGACCTGTGCCCGGTCAACGCCGGCGCCGCACCCAACCTGGGGTCCGAATTGCTCGCCGCCGGTTACACATTCGCCGGCTACGCCGAGGGCCTGCCGTCCCCGGGCTCACCGGTGTGCAGTGCGGGCAAGTACGCGCGAAAACATGTGCCGTGGGCCAACTTCACCAACGTGCCGGCGGCGAGCTCGCTGCCGTTCTCGGCGTTCCCGATGGGCAACTACGCCAGCCTGCCGACGGTGTCGTTCGTCATCCCGAACAACGACAACAACATGCACGACGGCTCGATCGCGCAGGCCGACGCCTGGCTGAACCGGCAGCTGTCCGGCTACGCCAATTGGGCGCTGGCCAACAACAGCCTGCTGATCGTCACCTTCGACGAGGACGACAACTCCAACGTCGGAGCCAGCCGCAACCAGATCCCCACGGTGTTCTACGGCGCCCACGTCCGCCCCGGCAACTACGCCGAGCAGATCAACCACTACAACGTGCTTGCCACCGTCGAGCAGATGTACGGGCTGCCCAAGACGGGCTATGCCGCCGGCGCCGCCCCCATCACCGACATCTGGGGCTGAGCGCCAGGTCGCTATTCTGTGCCGCATGGCTGCTGACCTCGTGCCCATCCGCTTGAGCCTGTCCGCCGGCGACCGCTACACGGTGTGGGCGCCGCGTTGGCGTGACTCCGGCGACGAGTGGGAAGCCTTCTTGGGCAAGGACGAGGATCTGTACGTCTTCTCCTCGGTCGCCGACCTGGTGGCCTTCGTGCGGTCGGACGAGGACAACGACCTGACCGACCATCCGGCGTGGACGCGGCTGCGCACGGCGCACGCGCACAAGTTCGAGCCCGCGAAGGACAAGCAGTTCGATCTGGTCGCGGTCGAGGAGCTGGTGTCGGAGAAGCCGACCGAGGAGTCGGTGACCGCGCTGGCCGGCGTCCTGGCCATCGTGTCGTCCATCGGGTCGGTGTGCGAGCTGGCTGCGGTGTCGAAGTTCTTCAACGGCAACCCGGCCCTGGGCACCGTGTCCGGCGGGATCGAGCACTTCACCGGCAAGGCCGGCGCCAAACGCTGGCATGCGATCGCCGAGATCATCGCGCGCGGCTGGGACGACGTGCTCGGCGCGATCGACGACATCGCCACCACCCCCGAAGTCGACGAGACGTTGTCGGCCAAGGCCGAAGACGAGCTGGCCGAGGAGCGCGACGACGAGGAGACCGACGAGACGGACGAGGCCGCCGAGGCGCCGGCCGACGCGACCGAGCCGGACGAGGAGGCCCTCGAGGACGACGAGGCCGACGGCGAACCGGACGACGACGCCGACGAAACCGAGACCCGCGCGGCCGGCGACACCGTGGTGCTCGGCGGCGACAAGGACTTCTGGCTGCAGGTCGGCATCGACCCGATCCGCATCATCACCAGCTCGGGCACCTTCTACACGCTGCGCTGCTACCTGGATGACCAACCGATCTTCCTGGGCCGCAACGGACGCATCAGCGTCTTCACCTCCGAGCGCGCGCTGGCCCGCTACCTGGCCGACGAGCACGACCACGACCTGGCCGACCTGAGCACCTACGACGACATCCGCACCGCCGCCACCGACGGCTCGCTGGAGGTCGAGATCACCGACGACAACATCTATGTGCTCAGCGGGCTGGCCGACGACCTGGCCGACGGGCCGGACGCGGTGGATCGCGACCAACTGGAGCTGGCCGTCGAGGTGCTGCGCGACATCGGTGACTACTCCGAGGATTCCACCGTCGACAAGGCCCTCGAGCCCGGCCGGCCGCTGGGCAAGCTGGTGGCCGCCGTCCTCGAGCCCGGCTCGGTGGCCAAGCCGTCGCCGCCGTATGCCGCGGCGGTGCGCGAGTGGGAGAAGCTGGAGCAATTCGTCGACGGCCGGCTGCGCCGCGAATAGCCCGCTGCGTTTGACGGGCTAGGTTGGGTGTCGTGTCGCTTCCCGGTATCGGCCCGTTGCCCCTCTACGGGTTCCAGCGTCCGGGCATGCTGCTGTTCGGGCTGGTGCCGCTGGCGCTGCTCGCCCTCTACCTCGTGGTGCAGGCCCGCCGCCGGCGCCGCCTGCACCGCTACACCGACGCCCCGGTGGCGCAGTCGCCGTGGCGGCATCTACCGATCGCGGTCTCGCTGCTCAGCCTGGTGTTGCTGACCATCGCGCTGGCCACCCCCACCCACGACATGCGCATCCCGCGCAACCGCGCGGTGATCATGCTGGTCATCGACATGTCGCAGTCCATGCGGGCCACCGACGTCGAACCCAACCGGCTCAAGGCCGCCGAACAGGCGGCCAGCCAGTTCGCCAGCCAGCTGACCCCCGGCATCAACCTCGGGCTGGTCGGCTTCGCCGGCACGCCCTACCTGCTGGTGCCGCCGACCCCGCAACACCAGGCGACCATCGACGCGCTGAAGAAACTGGACTTCGCCGACAGCACCGCCACCGGCGAGGCGATCTTCACCGCGCTGCACGCGATCAGCGCCACCGCGGTCGCCGGCGGCGACACACCGCCGCCGGCCCGCATCGTGCTGCTCTCCGACGGCGGCGAGAACAAGCCGTCCAACCCCAGCGACCCGCACGACGGCGTCTACACCGCGGCGCGCCTGGCCAAGGACGAGGGCGTGCCCATCTCGACGATCACGTTCGGCACCAAGGGCGGCGAGATCGAGATGGACGGGCAGAAGGTGGCCGTCCCCGTCTCGACCGACCAGATGAAGATGGTCGCCAAGCTGTCCGGCGGGCAGTCCTACACCGCCACCAATCTGGGCGAGCTGCAGAAGAGCTACAACGCGATCGAGAACGAGATCGGCTACCGCACGGTGCCGGGACCGGGCAGCGCGGGCTGGCTGCGGCTCGGCGTGCTGACCGCCCTGATCGCGACGGCGCTGGCGTTGCTCATCAACCGGCGCCTGCCCACCTAGCGCGCCAGCACCGCTTGGTCAGGCGGGCAGCCGGCGGTTCAGCAGCAGGCCGGCCAGCACGGCGCCGGCCAGCACGACGGCGCCGAGCAGCATCCACGCCATGCTGGCGTCGCCCTTGACGGTCTCGTAGCCGATCTGGCGCTGCAGCGTCGAGTACACGTTCTTCAGCGAATCCAGGCTGTCGGCGTGGAACGCCTGGCCGTCGGTGATCTCGCAGATCTTCTGCAGAGTCTGGTCGTCCACCGGAACCGGGATGGTGGCGCCCTCGTAGTCGACGGTGCCGTAGGGGGTGCCGAAGGAGATGGTGGAGATCTGCACGCCCTCGGCCTTGGCGGCCCGGGCCGCGGTGAACGCCCCCTGCGGGGCGTTCGGGTCCAGCGGCACGTTCTCGGCGCCGTCGGACTCCAGCACGATCCGCGCCGGCGGCGGGCCCTCGCCGCCGCCCATCACTGACCCGACCGTCGCGATGGCCTGCAACGCGGTGAAAATGCCTTCGCCCGTAGCGGTTTTCGGCGCCGGCTGCAGACTGTCGATGCCCGCCTTGACCGCGGACCGGTTGGTCGTCGGCGGCACCAGCAGCGTGGCGTTGGCGGCGAACTCGACCAGCCCCAGATTGATGGCCGGCGTCAGCTGGTCGGCGAACTGCTTGCCGGCCTCCTTGGCCGCGGCCAGCCGGTTGGGCGGCACATCGGTGGAGGCCATCGACTCCGACACGTCGATCACCAGCATCACCACGGCGCGGTTGAGCGGAATGCGGACGTCGGACGTCGGCCCGGCCATCGCGGTGGTCAGCAGTACCAGCGAGGTCGCCAGCAGGATGGTGGGCACGTGCCGCCACCGGCTCGGGTGGGGCGGCGCGACGCGCTCGAGCACCTCCATGTTGGCGAACCGCAGCACCCGGCGCCGCCGGGCGAATTGCTGCACCACGTACAGGCCGATCACCAGCAGCACGGCCAGCAGGAACAAGAAGAACCAGGCATGCTGAAAGCCCGCCAGCGACACCGGGCCCAGAAGCGGCAACTTCATGTCCAGCCACAGTATTCGTCAAATACCGACCGTGCACATGGCGGCGGCCGTGCGAGCAACGACGCCCAGCCAGGTTGCGTGGCGTTTACCCGCTAAATGTCGGACCCCCCTGCTTTTATGACGTTATGCCTTTCCCCGCAGCGCATCCGCTGGCAGAAAACGTTCCGCGGCGTCTAGATGTGCTCTTCGAGGAGTTGGCGGAGTTGACCGGTCAACGCAATGCGATTGATGGGCGCATCGTGGATATTGTGGCCGAGATCGACCGTGACGAACTGTGCGGAATCACCGGCGCGCGGTCGGTGCCGGCGTTGGTGGCCTGGAAGACCGGCTGCTCGCCGGCAAACGCGCACACGATCGCCACCATCGCGGCCCGGCTGCCGGAGTTCCCGCGTTGCGCCCAGGGCATGCGGGAGGGCTGGCTGTCGCTGGATCAGGTCGGGGTCATCGCGGCGCGGGGCGGGGCGGGATCTGATGAGCATTACGTGGAGTTGGCGCGGGTCGCCACGGTCAGCCAGCTGCGCACCGCGGTCAAGCTGGAACCGCGCCCCGAACCCGAACCGCAGCGTGAGCCCGAGCGCGCGTTCACCAGGACCAGCACCGAGCAGGGCAGTTGCTACCGAATCACACTTGCCCACGACGAGGCGGCGAAGTTTGACGCGGCGTTGCAGTCGCATCTGGATGCGCTGATCGCCGAGTGGGAACACGACCGCGACAACACCGAACGGGTTTTCGATCAGCGACCGCCGTTGCCGGACAGCCTCGATGCGTTCATGCGTCTGGTCGAAACCGGGTGGGACGCAGAGGCGGCTCGCCGCCCGCACGGCCAGCACACCACCGTGGTGATGCATCTCGACATCGCCCAGCGCCTCGCCGCACTGAATCTGGGCCCACTGCTCACCGACGCCGAACGCCAATACCTGACCTGTGATGCCACCTGCGAGGTGTGGTTCGAACGCGACGGTCAGCCCATCGGCGCTGGCCGCACCACCCGGGTGATCAACCGGCGGCTGCGCCGCGCACTCGAGCACCGCCACCCCACCTGCGCGGTGCCCGGCTGCGGGGCCACCCGCGGTCTGCACGCTCATCACCTGCGGCACTGGGAAGACGGCGGACCGACCGAGTTGGCCAACCTGGTGCTGGTCTGCCCCTACCATCACCGGCTGCACCACCGCGGCATCATCACCATCACCGGTCCCGCCGACGCCCTCAGCGTCACCGACAGCGACGGGCAACCACTCAGCGCGGGGTCGCTTGCGCGCCCTCCCAGCCACCCCCCGCCCGCGGTACCACCATGCCCCGGGCCCCTCGGCGAACGCGCCGACTGGTGGTGGTATGACCCCTTTCAGCCCCAACCACCACCCAGTAACAACTGAGCCCAAACAGGCTGGGGCATCAAGAAATTCGTCCGGGTGAGAAACGGATCGAATGCGTTTGCAAGAATTCCGGCGCCGAGAGGTTGAGGTGGCTCTAGCGTAAAGGGCGTGACAACAGCCAACCAAGCCGACGGAACACCGCCGGTCCCAAGGTCCCGCAAGATCCTCTGCACCGTCTATGCCGCGATCGCTCTCGCCGCGCTGATTGCAACATGGAGTAACGGTGGCCCGTACGTCCACAGCGCCGCCGACTTCTTAGGCGCCTTTTGGCGCGATGCCAAGGCCACGTCGGCCTCGCGTTTCGTGGCGGCCGACGCCCTGATGTTGGCCATTAGCGTCGTCATTCTGATGGTCATTGAAGCAACGAAGCACAGCGTGCGATTCGTCTGGGTTTACGTCGTCGGGTCATTCTTCGTTGCCATCAGTGTGATGTTTCCGCTGTTCCTGATCGCCCGCGAGTTGCGCATGGGCACGTCCGAAACGCCGCGCCTCCGCATGACAGATACGACCCTGCTCGCAGTTGTCGGCGTCATGACCGCCGCCCTGACTGTCTGGATCGACATGGGGTGAGGTTTGTTGGGATCGGTAGCAAACCGGCCCCTCTGTAATGGTTTCGATCAGACAATTACCCACAGGGCCGGATTCGCCGTGGGTCGAGGCATCGTCAAGTGAAGGGAGTGTGCACGAGTTCGTAGGTCAGCCGGACTGTAACCCGCCGGCTTCATCCGATCAGCACCGCGTACCGGGGTTTGATCACCTCGTCGATGATGGCCAGCCGCTCGTCGAACGGGATGAAGGCGGACTTCATCGCGTTGATGGTGAACCGTTCCAGATCGCTCCATCCGTAGCCGAAAGCCTGGACCAGCCGGTGCATCTCGCGGCTCATGTAGGTGTCGCTCATCAGCCGATTGTCGGTGTTGACGGTCACCCGGAACCGGGTGCGGGCCAGCAGGTCGAACGGATGGTCGGCGATGCTTTTGACGGCCCCGGTCTGCACGTTGGAGCTGGGGCACAGTTCCAACGGAATTCGCTTGTCCCGCAAGATGTTCGCCAGTCTGCCCAACCGTACCTTGCCCTTGTCGGGGCCGTCGGCCAGCACGTCGATGTCGTCGACGATCCGCACCCCGTGGCCGAGCCGGTCAGCGCCGCAGAACGCGATGGCCTCGTGGATGGACGGCAGGCCGAACGCCTCTCCGGCGTGAATGGTGAAGCGCGCGTTGTGATCTCGCATGTAGTCGAACGCCTCCAGGTGCCGGGTCGGCGGGTTGCCGGCCTCGGCGCCGGCGATGTCGAATCCGACCACTCCCTTGTCCCGCCACTGGATCGCCAGCTCGGCGATCTCCCGGGACACCGCCGCGTGCCGCATGGCGGTCACCAACAGTCGCACCACGATCGGCCGGCCCGCTGCCGCACAAGCCTTCTCGCCGTCGGCGAACCCGGCCAGCACGGCGTCGACGATCTCGTCGAAGGACATGCCGCGGTTGATGTGCAGCTCGGGAGCGAACCGGATCTCGGCGTAGACCACCGAGTCCTCGGCCAGGTCCTCTACGCACTCGTACGCCACCCGGTGCAGCGCCTCGGGGGTCTGCATCACCGCCACGGTGTGCGAGAAAGGCTCCAGGTAGCGCTCCAGCGAGCCGCTGTGCGAGCGGGTGCGAAACCAGGTCGCCAGCTCCTCGACGTCGGTGGCGGGCAGCCCGTCGTAGCCGGTCTGCCCGGCGATGTCCAGCACGGTCGACGGGCGCAGGCCGCCGTCGAGGTGATCGTGCAGCAGGGCCTTGGGCGCCTTGCGGATCTGCTCGAGCTCCAATGGTGCGGTCATGTGACGATCCGATCGATGATCAGCGGTCGCGGCGCCGGCGCGCCGTCGCCGACGTTCCAGCCGCCGTCCAGCTCGGCCAGCGCGGCGCCGAAGCGTTCCGGGGTGTCGGTGTAGAGGGTGAACAGCGGCTCCCCGGCGACGACCGGCTCGCCGGGACGGCGGTGAATCCGGAGGCCGGCGCCGGCTTGCACCCGTTCGCCCGGACGGGATCTTCCCGCGCCGAGCCGCCAAGCCGCCAGCCCCACTGCCATCGCGTCGATATCGCCCATTGTGCCGCCCCGGGGAGCGGTCACGGTCTCGGAGTGCCTACCGATCGGCAAGGGTACCGACAAATCACCGCCCTGAGCGGCGACGAGACGGCGGAACCGGTCCATCGCGGTGCCGTCGCGCAGGGTGTCGGCGGGTTCCCGGTCGCCGACCCCGGCCAGCGCGAGCATCTCGGCGGCCAGCCGCAGCGTCAGCTCGACGACATCGGGCGGCCCGCCCCCGGCCAGCACCTCGAGCGCCTCGGCCACCTCCAACGCGTTGCCGACGGTCGCGCCCAGCGGCCGGTTCATGTCGGTGAGCAGCGCGCGGGTGGGCACCCCGTGCGCGGCGCCCAGCCCGACCATGGTGTGCGCCAGGTCGCGGCACTGCTCCTCGGTCTTCACCAACGCCCCCGAGCCGACCTTCACGTCGAGCACCAGCGCGCCGGCCCCCTCGGCCAGCTTCTTGCTCATCACCGAGCTGGCGATCAGCGGCAGCGATTCCACGGTGGCGGTGATGTCGCGCAGCGCGTACAGCTTGGCGTCGGCCGGGGCCAGGTCACCGGCGGCGAAGATGGCCGCCCCGACCTCGCGCAGCTGCTCACGCACCCGCCGGCTGGGCAGCTGCGCGCTGAACCCGGCGATCGCGTCCAGCTTGTCCAGGGTGCCGCCGGTGTGGCCGAGCCCACGGCCCGAGGCCTGCGGCACCGCCGCCCCGCAGGCGGCGACGACCGGCACCAGCGGCAGGGTGATCTTGTCGCCGACCCCGCCGGTGGAGTGCTTGTCCACCGTCGGCACACCCAGGTCGGAGAAGTCCAGCCGGTCGCCGGAGGCCAGCATCGCCGACGTCCAGGCGGCGGTCTCGCCGCCGTCCATGCCGCGCACCAGGATCGCCATCAACAGGGCCGCCATCTGCTCCTCGGCCACCAGGCCGCGGGTGTAGGCGTCGATCACCCAGTCGATGGCGGCGTCGGACAGCCGGCCGCCGTCGCGCTTGGTCCTGATCACCGTGGGCGCGTCGAACCCGGGCCGCATCAGTCCCGCCCGGCGGCCAGCTGGTCGGGGCCGAACGCGTCCGGCAGCAGCTCGCCGAGCCGGCGCGGCCCGCCCGGATGGTCGATCAGCAGCTCGGGGCCGCCGTGTTCGGCCAGCACCTGGCGGCACCGCCCGCACGGCGTCAGCACCGATCCGCGCCCGTCCACGCACGCCAGCGCGACCAGCCGGCCGCCGCCGCTCGCATACAGGGCGCACACCACCGCGCACTCGGCGCAGAGACCAAGGCCATATGAGATGTTCTCCACATTGCAACCGGTCACCACCCGCCCGTCGTCGACCAGCCCGGCCGCGCCCACCCGGAACCGCGAGTACGGCGCATAGGCGCCCGCGGACACATCGATTGCCTTGTCCCGCAGTGCATTCCAGTCAATGTCCGGCATAACGAAACCCCGCTCAGCCACGGCCTGTACCGACAGTCACCCTAGCCGGAAACCGGCATTTCGCTTGACGGACATCGGCGCGGGGCGCGCCGGGTGCGAGCTAAGCTCAAGTGCCCGGCGTGACCGTCGCAAGCAAGAAGGTCGGAAGAAGGCGGTGAGGGGTGACACAGGGGTGACAACACAACCGACAACCGCGGATCCGGCGACACCGGTATCGGCTCCCGCGCGCAAACGCAGGCCACCACGCACCCTGTACCGGGGTGACCCCGGCATGTGGTCGTGGGTGCTGCACCGGATCAGCGGCGCGACGATCTTCTTTTTCCTGTTCGTGCACGTCCTGGACGCCGCGATGCTGCGGGTCAGCCCGCAGACCTACAACGCGGTGATCCACGACTACCAGATGCCGATCGTCGGGGTGATGGAGTACGGCCTGATCGCCGCGGTGCTCTTCCACGGGCTGAACGGCATCCGGGTGATCCTGATCGACTTCTGGTCCGAAGGCCCGCGCCACCAGCGGCTGATGTTCTGGATCGTCGGCGTGGCGTTCCTGCTGCTGATGGTCCCGGCCGGCGTGGTGACCGTCATCCACATGCTGGGGCACTTCCGATGAGCACCCCCGACCTGCAGCTCGGCCCGGGCCAGATCGCCCCGGTCAAACAGCGCTTCTACGACCGCCCGGCCAGCCTGGACAATCCCCGCTCCCCGCGGCGCCGCGCCGGCATCCCCAACTTCGAGAAGTTCGCCTGGCTGTTCATGCGGTTCTCCGGCGTCGCGCTGTTCGTGCTGGCGATCGGCCACCTGTTCATCATGCTGATGTGGGACGACGGCGTGTACCGCATCGACTTCAACTACGTGGCGCAGCGCTGGGCGTCGCCGTTCTGGCAGTTCTGGGATCTGGCGCTGCTGTGGCTGGCCCAGCTGCACGGCGGCAACGGGCTGCGCACCATCATCGACGACTACAGCCGCAAGGACAGCACCCGGTTCTGGCTGAACAGCCTGCTGCTGCTGTCGATGGGCTTCACCCTGGTGCTGGGCACCTACGTGCTGCTGACCTTCGACCCGAACATCTCGGGATAGGCGAGTCATGATCCAACAACATCGATACGACGTGGTGATCGTCGGCGCCGGCGGTGCCGGGATGCGCGCGGCCGTGGAAGCCGGCCCGCGGGTGCGCACCGCGGTGCTGACCAAGCTCTACCCCACCCGCAGCCACACCGGGGCGGCCCAGGGCGGCATGTGCGCGGCGCTGGCCAACGTCGAGGAAGACAACTGGGAATGGCACACCTTCGACACCGTCAAGGGCGGCGACTACCTCGCCGACCAGGACGCGGTGGAGATCATGTGCAAGGAAGCCATCGACGCGGTGCTCGACCTGGAGAAGATGGGGATGCCGTTCAACCGCACCCCCGAGGGCCGCATCGACCAGCGCCGCTTCGGCGGCCACACCCGCGACCACGGCAAGGCCCCGGTGCGCCGGGCCTGTTACGCCGCCGACCGCACCGGCCACATGATCCTGCAGACGCTCTACCAGAACTGTGTGCGGCACGACGTGCAGTTCTTCAACGAGTTCTACGCGCTGGACCTGGTTTTGACGCAGACGCCCAGCGGCCCGGTGGCCAGCGGCGTGGTGGCCTACGAGCTGGCCACCGGCGACATCCACGTCTTTCACGCCAAGGCCGTCGTGCTCGCCACCGGCGGGTCTGGCCGGATGTACAAGACCACCTCCAACGCGCACACCCTGACCGGCGACGGCATCGGCATCGTCTTCCGCAAGGGACTTCCCTTGGAGGACATGGAGTTTCACCAGTTCCACCCGACCGGCCTGGCCGGATTGGGGATTCTGATCTCCGAGGCGGTGCGCGGCGAGGGCGGCCGGCTGCTCAACGGCGAGGGCGAGCGGTTCATGGAGCGCTACGCCCCCACCATCGTCGACCTGGCGCCGCGCGACATCGTCGCGCGCTCAATGGTTTTGGAGGTGCTGGAGGGCCGCGGCGCCGGACCGCACAAGGACTACGTCTACATCGACGTGCGCCACCTCGGCGAGGACGTGCTGGAGTCCAAGCTGCCCGACATCACCGAGTTCGCCCGCACCTACCTGGGCGTGGACCCGGTGCACGAGCTGGTGCCGGTGTACCCGACGTGCCACTACGTGATGGGCGGCATCCCCACCACGGTCACCGGACAAGTGTTGCGGGACAACACCTCCACCGTGCCGGGCCTGTACGCGGCCGGCGAGTGCGCATGCGTGTCGGTGCACGGCGCCAACCGGCTGGGCACCAATTCGCTGCTGGACATCAACGTGTTCGGCCGCCGGGCCGGCATCGCCGCGGCCAACTACGCCCGGGGCCACGACTTCGTGGACATGCCGCCGGACCCGGCGGCGATGGTGGTGCGCTGGGTCGCCGACATCCTCTCCGAACACGGCAACGAGCGGGTCGCCGACATCCGCGGCACGCTGCAGCAGTCGATGGACAACAATGCGGCGGTGTTCCGCACCGAGGAGACGCTCAAGCAGGCGCTGACGGACATCCACGCGTGCAAGGAGCGGTACTCGCGAATCCGCATCCACGACAAGGGAAAACGATTCAACAGCGACCTGCTGGAAGCCATCGAGCTGGGCTTCCTGCTGGAGCTGGCCGAGGTCACCGTGGTGGGGGCGCTCAACCGCAAGGAGTCCCGCGGCGGCCACGCCCGCGAGGACTATCCCAACCGGGACGACGTCAACTACATGCGCCACACCATGGCCTACAAGCAGGGCACCGATCTGCTGAGCGACATCGCGCTGGACTTCAAGCCGGTGGTGCAGACGCGCTACGAACCCAAGGAACGGAAGTACTGAATGTCTGTCGAGCCGGACGTCGAAACCTTGGAACCGCCGCTGCCGCCGGTTCCCGACGAAGCGGTGATGGTGACCGTCAAGATCGCCCGGTTCAACCCCGACCAGCCCGACGCGTATGCGGAAACCGGTGGCTGGCAAAGCTTTCGGGTGCCGTGCCTGCCCAGTGACCGGATGCTCAACCTGCTGATCTACATCAAGAGCTACCTGGACGGGACGCTGACCTTCCGGCGTTCCTGCGCGCACGGGGTGTGCGGCTCGGACGCCATGCGCATCAACGGCGTCAACCGGCTGGCGTGCAAGGTGCTGATGCGCGATCTGCTGCCCGAGCCCAAGAAGGGCAAGCCGGGCAAGCCGCTGACCATCACGGTCGAGCCGATCCGCGGGCTGCCGGTGGAAAAGGACCTGGTGGTCGACATGGAGCCGTTCTTCGACGCCTACCGCGCGGTCAAGCCGTACCTGATCACCACCGGCAATCCGCCCACCCGCGAGCG
Organism: Mycobacterium sp. MAC_080597_8934; assembly: GCF_000523975.1. NCBI lineage: Bacteria > Bacillati > Actinomycetota > Actinomycetes > Mycobacteriales > Mycobacteriaceae > Mycobacterium > Mycobacterium sp. MAC_080597_8934. The sequence goes on from NZ_JAOS01000028.1 coordinate 312,527, forward strand.
CATCCAGAGTCCGGCCGACCGGGCCCGCTACGACGACACCACCAAGTGCATCCTGTGCGCGGCATGCACCACCAGCTGCCCGATCTTCTGGCACGAGGGCAGCTACTACGGCCCGGCCGCGATCGTCAACGCGCACCGGTTCATCTTCGACAGCCGCGACGAGGGCGCCGCCGAGCGGCTGGACATCCTCAACGAGGTCGACGGGGTGTGGCGCTGCCGCACCACGTTCAACTGCACCGACGCCTGCCCGCGCGGCATCGAGGTGACCAAGGCCATCCAAGAGGTCAAGCGCGCCATCATGTTCTCCCGCTGATCGCTCGAGCTTTTGCCCCCTTCTGCCCGCGAACGTCCCCTTCTGCCCGCGAACGTCACGTTTTGCCCGCGGGCGTCACGTTTTGCCCGCGAGCGTCACGCCAGCGTGGCAGTCGACGCCGGGCGTCACGCCAGCGTGGTAGTCGACGCCGGGCGTCACGCCAGCGTGGCAGTCGACGCCGGGCGTCACGCCAGCGTGGCAGTCGACGCCGAGCGTCACGCCAGCGTGGTAGTCGACGCCGGGCGTCACGCCAGCGTGGCAGTCGACGCCGGGCGTCACGCCAGCGTGACGCCCGCGCCGCGGCCAGAAGGTTCCAGGGGCCGTCACACATCGCGGGCCTGCCTCGTCTGATCGGTATGACACAGAAAACTCGCATCGAACCCCTGCCCCCTCAGCGCGCCGGGCTGCTGACCCGGGCCATGTACCGGATCGCCAAGCGGCGCTACGGCCAGGTTCCCGAACCGTTCACCGTCGCCGCGCATCACCGCAAGCTGATGGTCGCCAGCGCCGTGCACGAAACCCTGGTCGACCGGGCGTCCAAGACGCTGCCGGCCAGCGTGCGCGAGCTCGCGGTGTACTGGACCGCCCGCCAGATCGGCTGCTCGTGGTGCGTCGACTTCGGGTCCATGCTGCAGCGCCTCGACGGCCTGGACATCCAGCGGCTCACCGAGATCGACGACTACGCCACCTCACCGGCGTTCACCGACGACGAGCGCGCCGCCATCGCCTACGCCGCCGCGATCACCACCGACCCGCACACTGTCACCGACGAGCAGGTCGACGATCTGCGCGCCCGGTTCGGCGATGCGGGCACCTTCGAGCTGACCTATCAGATCGGGCTGGAGAACATGCGGGCGCGGGTGAATGCGGCGCTGGGCATCACCGAGCAGGGCTTCAATTCCGGTGACGCGTGCCGCATCCCGTGGGCCACGGGCGACACGGAAACTAGCGACCCAGCGGCGAACCGGTGAACTTGTCCGGATTGGCGATATCCCAGAGCGCGCAGACCTTTCCCTCGCGCACCGTCATCGCCATGATCCGCGGGCACATCTCCCGATAGCCGTCACCGCCCGGCAGGCCCGCCGTGTAGATGCCCAGCTCGCCGTTGACCAGCCCCAGCTGGTAGGCGGAATAGAAGCCGGGGCCGTAGCGGCGGGCCAGGCCGAGCATGAACCGCACCACCTTGTCCGCGCGGTGGATGACCTGAACGGCGGTGGGCGCCTTGCCATTCGAGTCGCCGGTGAACATCACGTCGGGGTGCAGCAGCGCCACCACGGCCTCCAGGTCGCCGGCGGCCATGGCGGCCATCAGCTGTCCCACCACCTCGTCGTGCGACGGGTCGGGCTCAGGCGGCGGCTGCGCGCTGACGACCTTGCGCGCCCGCGACGCCAGCTGCCGGGCGGCGGCCTCGCTGGTGCCCAGCACCTCGGCCACCTCCGAGAACGGCACGGCGAACCCGTCGTGCAGCACGAACGCCACCCGCTGATCGGGCGACAACCGCTCCAGCACCACCATCGCCGCGAACCGGGCGTCCTCGCCGGCCACCACGGCGGCCAGCGGATCGGCGCCGGAATGCGGGCCCAACCCGGTGACCACCGGCTCGGGCAGCCAGTTGCCGGTGTAGGTCTCGCGGCGGTGCGTGGCCGAGCGCAACCTGTCCAGGCCCAGCCTGCTGACCACCGTGGTCAGCCACGCTCGCAGATCGGTGATGGCGCCGTCCTGCCCGTGCCAGCGCAGCCACGCGTCCTGGACGATGTCCTCGGCGTCGGCGACCGTACCGGTCAGCCGGTAGGCGACCGACATGAGATGGGGCCGCAGCGACTCGAACTCGCTGACCTGCTGCGCGGAGGTCATGAAGCGAGCGTAGGCCATCGGGCCGGGCGTTAGGCTCACCAACGACATGACGGATCACCTCTGGCTGCACTTCGCCCGGCACGGCCCGGGCATCACGCCGCCGATCATCACCCGCGGCCACGGCGTCACCATCTACGACGACCGCGGCAACAGCTACCTCGACGGCCTGTCCGGGCTGTTCACCGTGCAGGTCGGCCACGGCCGCGCCGAACTCGCCGAGGCCGCCGCCCGGCAGGCGGGCACGCTGGCGTTCTTCCCGCTGTGGGGGTACGCCACGCCGCCCGCGATCGAGCTCGCCGAGCGGCTGGCCGGCTACGCCCCCGGCGATTTGAACCGGGTGTTCTTCACCACCGGAGGCACCGAGGCCGTCGAGACGGCGTGGAAGCTGGCCAAGCAGTACTTCAAGCTCACCGGCAAACCCGGTAAGCACAAAGTGATTTCGCGCGCGGTCGCCTACCACGGCACCACCCAGGGCGCGCTGGCGATCACCGGCCTGCCGCGCTACAAGGCGCCGTTCGAGCCGGTGACGCCCGGCGGGTTCCGGGTGCCCAACACCAACTTCTACCGGGCACCCGAAGCATTCGCCAACGACCCCAAGGGTTTTGGGCTGTGGGCGGCGGACCGGATCGCCGAGGCGATCGAGTTCGAGGGCCCCGACACCGTGGCCGCGGTGTTCGTCGAACCGGTGCAGAACGCGGGCGGCAGCATCCCGCCGCCCCCAGGCTATTTCGAGCGGGTCCGCGAAATCTGCGACCGCTACGACGTGCTGCTGGTCTCCGACGAGGTGATCTGCGCGTTCGGCCGGATCGGCTCGATGTTCGCCTGTGCCGACTTCGGCTATGTGCCCGACATGATCACCTGCGCCAAGGGCATGACGTCGGGCTACTCGCCGATCGGCGCGATGATCGCCAGCGAGAGGTTGTTCGAGCCGTTCGCCGACGGCGACACCATGTTCCCGCACGGCTATACCTTTGGCGGCCACCCGGTTTCGGCGGCGGTCGGGCTGGTCAACCTCGACATCTTCGAGCGCGAGGGGCTCAACGACCGGGTCAGGACCCTGGCGCCGACATTCCGCGCCACTCTGGAAAAGCTGTACGACCTGCCCATCGTCGGCGACGTCCGCGGCGAGGGCTTCTTCTACGGCGTGGAACTGGTCAAGGATCGGGCCACCAAGCAGACCTTCACCGATTCCGAACGCCGCGCGCTGCTGGGACGGGTCGGTGCCGCGCTGTTCGAGGCCGGATTGTATTGCCGTACCGACGATCGCGGCGATTCCGTCATCCAGCTGGCGCCGCCGCTGATCAGCGGTCAGGCCGAGTTCGACACCATCGAGGCGGCGCTGCGCGGCGTGCTCAGCGACGAGTGCCGCCGGCTGTAGCCAGCACCCGCTTGACCTCGTAGGCGGCCAACAGCACCTCGCGGGAATGCGCCGCCGACGGGCTGTTCGCGATCCGCGATTGCGCGTTGCACAGCCAGGTGAGCGCCGAGCGCAGGTCGCCCTCGGGGGCGGCGTCGCGGTGCACCTTCAGCTCGGTGAGCATCCGGTCCTGGCCGGGGCCGCGCACCTGGGTTCCCTTCTCCACCTGCTTGAGCAGCTGTTCCAACGATCGCGGGCCGTCGCCGCCGCGCCGCCATCGGGACCAGAACCGCTCGTTGGAAATGGCACATCCCTCGGGATTCGGGGCGGCCGATCGGCTTCGGACTCGCCGCGCGCCCAGCCTAACCCGCGCCCGCCGCGGCCGCTGAGTAACTTCCGCCTCAGCAGTCACAGCGCGGCTCCCCGGATTCGGGCCCCCGATCGCTTACTGTGCACAGACGATGTCAACTTCAGGGGCCCTGGTACGTTCCGCATCATGCCTGGCAGCGGCGCTTTTCCTGGCGGCCGCGCCGGCGGTTTCGGGCACGGCGTCGCCGCTGGGACGGGCCGAGCCCGGCGCCGAACCCAATGCCGCGCCGACGAACTGCCCGTACAAGGTGAACACCCCGCCGGCCGTGGATTCCTCGGAGGTCCCCACCGCCGGTGACCCCCCGACGCCGCTGGCGGTGCCCGCCAAGCCGGTCGGCGGCGACGCCCTGGGCAGCTGCGGCATCGTCGCCGCGCCCAACACGCCGCCGCTGCCCGGCGACGTGTCCGCCGAGGCCTGGCTGGTGGCCGACCTGGACAGCGGCGCGGTCATCGCCGCCAAGGACCCGCACGGCCGGCACCGCCCGGCCAGCATCATCAAGGTGCTGGTCGCGATGGCCGCCATCAACACGCTCAACCTGAACAAGGCGGTGCCCGGCACCGCCGACGACGCGGCCGCCGAGGGCACCAAGGTGGGCGTCGAGGAGGGCGGCGTGTTCACCGTCAACCAGCTGCTGCACGGGCTGCTGATGCACTCCGGCAACGACGCCGCGCACGCGCTGGCCATGCAGCTGGGCGGCATGCAGCAGGCGCTGGAGAAGATCAACGTGCTGGCAGCCAAGCTGGGCGGGCAGGACACCCGGGTGGCCACGCCGTCGGGTCTGGACGCGCCGGGCATGAGCACCTCGGCCTACGACATCGGGCTGTTCTACCGCTACGCCTGGCAGAACCCGACCTTCGCCGACATCGTCGCGACCCGCACCTTCGACTTCCCCGGCCACGGCGACCACCCGGGCTACGAGCTGGAGAACGACAACCAGCTGCTCTACAAGTATCCGGGCGCGCTGGGCGGCAAGACCGGCTACACCGACGACGCGGGCCAGACGTTCGTGGGCGCGGCCAATCACGACGGGCGGCGGCTGGTGGCGGTGCTGCTGCACGGGACGCGGCAGCCGATCGCGCCCTGGGAGCAGGCCGCGCACCTGCTGGACTACGGGTTCGCCACACCGCAGGGCACCCAGGTCGGCTCGCTGATCGCGCCCGACCCGTCGCTGGCGCCGGCCAAGCGCGACGGCGCCGCCGACCGGCTGGCCGGCAACGCCGCGGCCGCCGGGATGATCTCCTCGGCCGACGCGCTCCCGGTCCGGGTGGGGGTGGCGGTGATCGGCACCATCGTGGTGTTCACACTGATCATGATGGCCCGCTCGATGAACCGCCGACCCCAGCACCGCTGAGCACCGTGGCACGCGGATCGCGGCGCGGCCTGCTGGTCGGGCTGACCGCCGCCAGCGTGGGCGTCATCTACGGTTACGACCTGTCCATCATCGCCGGCGCGCAGTTGTTCGTCACCGAGGACTTCGGCCTGTCCACCCGGCAACAGGAACTGCTGACGACGATGGCGGTGATCGGCCAGATCGGTGGGGCGCTTTTCGCCGGGGTGCTCGCCAACGCGATCGGTCGCCAGCGGTCGGTGCTGCTGATCCTGTCCGGCTACGCGGTTTTCGCGCTGCTGGCCGCGTTCTCGGTGGGTCTGCCGATGCTGTTGACCGCGCGGCTGCTGCTGGGCCTGACCATCGGTGTGACGGTGGTGGTGGTGCCGGTGTACGTGGCCGAGTCGGCCCCGACGGCGGTGCGCGGCGCGCTGCTGACGGCCTATCAGCTGGCGATCGTCAGCGGCCTGATCGTCGGCTACCTGAGCGGGTATCTGCTGGCCGGCACGCACAGCTGGCGCTGGATGCTGGGGTTGGCCTGTGTTCCCGCATTGTTGTTGCTGCCGTTGGTGTTTCGGATGCCCGACACGGCGCGCTGGTATCTGCTCAAGGGCCGGGTCGACGACGCGCGGCGGGCGCTGCTGCGGGTGGAACCCGCCGCGCGGGTGGACGACGAGCTGGCCGAGATCGACCGCGCGGTGAGCGAGGAAGCCGCGAGCCTGCCGGCCATGCTGGCCGAGATGGTGCGCAGCCCCTACCGGCGCGCCACCGTCTTCGTGGTGGTGCTGGGCTTTCTGATTCAGATCACCGGCATCAACGCGATCATCTACTACAGCCCGCGGATCTTCGAGGCGATGGGCTTCACCGGCAATTTCGCGCTGCTGGCGTTGCCGGCGCTGGTGCAGGTCGCCGGCCTGGTTGCGGTGGGCACCGCGCTGCTGCTGGTCGACCGGGTGGGCCGGCGGCCAATCCTGTTGTGCGGCACCGCCATGATGATCGTGGCCGACGTGGTGCTGGTGGCCGTGTTCGGCCGCGGCCCGGGCGGCGTGATCGCCGGGTTCGCCGGGGTGCTGCTGTTCATCTTCGGCTACACCATGGGTTTCGGCTCCCTGGGTTGGGTGTACGCCAGCGAGAGCTTCCCGTCGCGGCTGCGGTCCATCGGGTCGAGCACCATGCTGACCTCCAACCTGGTGGCCAACGCCATCGTCGCCGCGGTGTTCCTGACGTTGCTGCATTCCTTGGGCGGCGCAGGCACTTTCGCGGTGTTCGCGGTGCTCGCGGTGGTCGCGTTCGCGTTCGTCCACCGGTACGCGCCGGAGACCAAGGGCCGCCAGCTCGAGGACATCCGGCACTTCTGGGAGAACGGCGGCCGGTGGGACTGATCGCCGCGGGGACGATGGTGGCATCCGGGCGGGTCCGCCGCCCGGGCTGGGTTGAGACGTCCGGCGGGCACATCGCGGCGTGCGGCACCGGCCCGCCGCCGCGCCCGGCCGACCGCGAGTTCCCCGACGGCACGGCGGTGCCCGGCTTCGTCGACATGCACGTGCACGGCGGCGGCGGCGCCTCCTACACCGACCCCGACGGCATCGCGAAGGCCGCCGCCTTCCATCTGCGGCACGGCACCACCACCACGATGGCCAGCCTGGTGACCGGCTCGCCGGCCGAGCTGCTGGGCGGGGTGCGCGCGCTCGCCGAGGCCACCCGGGATCGCACGGTCGCGGGCATCCACCTGGAGGGCCCGTGGTTGAGCCGCGCCCGCTGCGGCGCCCACGACGCCCGCCGGATGCGCGACCCCGACCCGCACGAGATCGACGCGGTGCTCTCGGCCGGCGGCGGCGCGATCAGGATGGTCACCCTGGCGCCCGAGCTGCCCGGGGCCGACGCGGCGATCCGGCGTTTCGTGGACGCGGGAGTCGTTGTGGCAGTTGGGCATACGAATGCCGACTACCGGCAGACCCGGCACGCCATCGCGCTGGGCGCCACTGTCGGCACGCATCTGTTCAACGCGATGCCGCCGCTGCATCATCGCGAGCCCGGCCCCGCGCTGGCGCTGCTGCGCGACCCGCGGGTCACCGTCGAGCTGATCGCCGACGGCGTGCACGTGCATCCCGACGTGGTGCACGCGGTGATCGACACGGCCGGGCCGGAGCGGGTCGCGCTGGTCACCGATGCGCTGGCCGCCGCCGGCCGCCCCGACGGCGCGTTCCGGCTGGGCCCGGTGCACATCGACGTCGTCGCCGGCGTCGCGCGGGTGCACGGGACGACGACGATCGCGGGCAGCACCGCCACCATGGACCGGCTCTTTCGCACCGTGGCCGGGTCAGGCACCGACCGCGACGCCGCGCTGGCGGCCGCGGTGCAGATGACGTCGACGACGCCGGCGCGCGCGCTGGGGCTCGATCGGGTGGGCAGCTTGCGGGCCGGCCATGAGGCCAACCTCGTTGTGCTGGACGATGATTGGCGAGTTAGGGCCGTCATGGTCCGCGGCGACTGGCTGGCCGACGCGTAGCGATCTTGTTAACATCGGTGCCGTCAACAACTGACACCGGACGAGGGGCCCCGTACCCGGCCAGCGACAAGACGGCGCCGTGGAGGTGCGCAATGGCCTGGCTGATCCTGATCGCCTCGGGTGTGCTGGAAGCGGTGTGGGCGACCGCGCTGAGCCGGTCCGAGGGTTTTTCCCGGCTCGGCCCGTCGCTGGTTTTCTTTGTGGCGCTGGCATTTTCGATGACCGGGCTGGCGGTCGCGATGCGCAGCCTGCCGGTCGGCACCAGCTACGCGGTCTGGGTGGGCGTCGGCGCCGCGCTCACGGTGACCTATGCGGCGCTGGTCGGCGACGAACCGGCGTCGCCGGTCAAGCTGGTGCTGATCGCGGGGATCGTGGCCTGCGTCGCGGGCCTGAAGCTGCTCGGCTAGCGGCGCCGGCGGGTGAGCCGGGCGAACGCCAGCGCCGCAACGGCTCCCAGACCCATCGCGGTCAGCGTCTGGCGGGTGTTCAGCCCCTCGTCCAGGTGCACCCGCGGCGCGATGATCGCCGGCGCCGGAGGGGCGACGGGCCGATCACGCGTATCGGTGGACGCGGTCGCCGCCCACGCCGTGCAGAACAGCACGAGATAGGCTGTGATGTAAGCGAATACCATCAACCCGAGCACCGGGCCGAAGGCGGCGCCGGCCGGGCTGCGCAGCACCGTCCGCAGATAGATCGACGCGACCTGTTTGAACACCTCGAAGCCGATCGCCGCGATCAGCCCGGCCCGCATCGAATCCACGAAACTGACCTTCTCCCGCGGCAGCCGGGCGATCATCCAGGTGAACAGCAGCCACGACACCAGCGTCGCGATCAGTATGGAGAAGATCCAGAACAGCCAGTCGAAGACCACGAACTGCGGTATGCCAAGCCATTTCAGCAGCGCGGCCATGGGTGCGGCGTGGCCGACGGTGGTCAGCCCGACGGTGGCCACGATCACCGCGAACGTCCCCACCATGGCCAGCAGGTCGGAGAGCTTGTTGCGCACGAAGCCCGGCGACTCGATCTGGGTGTCCCACCACATCTCGGTCAACGCCTGGCGCAGATGCGATATCCAGCCCAGCCCCGCCCACACCGCGGTGGCCAGGCCGATCACCCCGACCGACGTCCGGGCATCGATCGCCGAGTTCATCAACTCTTGCAGCTGATTTCCCAGCGCCCCGTTCACTTGCGAGCGGATGTGGTCGTCGATGCTGCTGAGCAGTTGCGGCCGCCGCGCCAGCACGAAACCGAACACCGCGAAACCGACCATCAGCAACGGAAACAACGCGAAGATCGTGTAATACGTCAGGCCCGCCGCGAAGAAGCCGCCGTTGCGGTCGTCGAATCGCTGGTAGGCGCGGATGAGGTGATCCAGCCAGCCGTGCCGGGCCCGCAGCCGATCAAGAAACCCCGCCTCGGCCGGCTCGCTCATCGTGGAACTTCTTACCCCCGTCGCGGAAGGAACCCAAGCCGATCGTAAACCCGTTCGACGGTTTTCCCGGCGACATCCTGGGCCCGTTGCGCCCCGGCCGCCAGAACGGCCTCCAATTCGGCCGGGTCGGCCATCAATTCGTCGACGCGGGCCTTGATCGGGGTGACGAACTCGACCACCGCGTCCGCGGTGTCCTTCTTCAGATCGCCGTAACCCCTTCCGGCGTAGCCCTGCACGAGCTTGTCGATGTCGACGCCGCTGACCGCGGACTGGATGCTCAGCAGGTTGGACACTCCCGGCTTGGCGTCGGTGTCGAACCGGATCTCCCGCTCGCTGTCGGTGACCGCGGAGCGAATCTTCTTGGCGGACAACGCCGGATCGTCGAGCAGATTGATCAGCCCGGCATCGGTAGACGCCGACTTGCTCATCTTCGACGTCGGGTCGGCCAAGTCGTAGATCTTGGCGGTGACCTTGGGGATGAGCATCTCCGGCACCACGAACGTGTCCGGGAAGCGGGCGTTGAACCGCTGCGCCACGTCGCGCGCCAACTCCAGGTGCTGGCGCTGGTCCTCGCCGACGGGCACCAGGCCGGTGTCGTAGGCCAGCACGTCGGCGGCCTGCAGCACCGGATAGGTGAACAGGCCCACCGTGGTGGAGTCCGCGCCCTGGCGCAGCGACTTGTCCTTGAACTGCGTCATCCGCGAGGCCTGGCCGAAGCCGGTGAAGCAGCCCAGCACCCAGGCCAGCTGGGTGTGGGCGGGCACGTGGCTTTGCACGAACACGGTGCTGCGGGCCGGGTCGATGCCCAGCGCCAGGTACTGGGCGGCGGTGACCAGGGTCCGCCGGCGCAGCGCCGCGGGGTCCTGGGCGATGGTGATGGCGTGCAGGTCGACCACGCAGAAGAACGCGTCCCAGTCGTCGCCCCAGTCGTCCTGCAGGGTCACCCACTGCGAGATGGCGCCCAACGCGTTGCCCAGGTGCAGCGAATCGGACGTGGGCTGGACGCCGGAGAAAATCCGGCGGGATCCGGTGGCGGTGCTCATGATGCACCGATCTTTTCACGCCTCGTCTCCCGCGCCGTGCCGCGGCCCGCACGGACCGCTGCCCGCGCCGCCCGCCAAACTTGCGGTACCGGCGGTACCGCATTTAATGTCGCGGTATGACGACTCGTGCGCCCATCCACCTCGGCCCCAAGGATGGTTCCGGGGAGCCGGTCGTGCTGCTGCACGGGTTCCTGATGTCGCAGACGGTGTGGGATCCGGTGGCGCCGCGGCTGGCCGACACCGGCCGTTACGAGGTCTTCGCCCCGACCATGGCCGGCCACAACGGCGGACCGTACGCGGGCACCTGGCTGCTCAGCTCGTCGGTGCTGGCCGACCACGTCGAACGTCAGCTCGACCAGCTCGGCTGGGACAGCGCCCATCTGGTGGGCAACTCGCTGGGCGGCTGGGTGGCCTTCGAACTCGAGCGGCGCGGCCGGGCGCGCAGCGTCACCGGCATCGGCGCCGCCGGCGGCTGGACCCGCTGGAGCCCGGTCAAGTTCGAGGTGATCGGCAAGTTCATCGGGGGCATGCCGCTGCTGTTGCTGGCCCGGCTGCTCGGCCAACGCATCCTGCAGTTGCCGCTGAGCCGGCGGCTGGCGACGCTGCCGCTGAGCGCCACGCCGAGCGGGGTCAGCGAGCGCCAGCTGTCCGGCGTCATCGAGGACGCCGCGCACTGCCCGGCCTATTTCCAGCTGCTGGTCAAGTCGCTGCTGCAGCCCGGGCTGCTGGAGCTGGCGCAGACCGCGGTGCCGGTGCAACTGGTGCTGTGCGAGAAGGACCGGGTGGTGCCGCCCAGCAGGTTCAGCCGGCACTTCACCGACCACCTGCCGCCGGAGACGAGGATCACCAGGCTCGACGGCGTCGGACACGTGCCGATGTTCGAGGCGCCTGAGCGGGTCACAACGGTGCTCACCGACTTCATCGACGACTGCGTGGCCCGCTCCCAGCGCCAGCAGCCCCCCGCTAGTTAGTCAGCTCCCGCCGCAGGTTCTCGGCGATCGAGTTGAGGAATTCCTCGCTCTGCTGCCACTTTTGGTCGGGGCCGATCAGGATGGCGAGGTCCTTGGTCATCTTGCCGCTCTCCACGGTGGAGACGACGACGCGTTCCAGGGTCTGCGCGAACTCGATCACCTCGGGGGTATCGTCCAGCTTGCCGCGGTGCGCCAGCCCGCGCGTCCAGGCGAAGATCGAGGCGATCGGGTTGGTCGAGGTTGGCTTGCCGGCCTGGTACTGACGGAAGTGCCGGGTGACGGTGCCGTGCGCGGCCTCGGCCTCGACCGTCTTGCCGTCGGCGGTCATCAGCACCGAGGTCATCAGCCCCAGCGAGCCGTAACCCTGTGCTATCGCGTCGGATTGGACGTCGCCGTCGTAGTTCTTGCAGGCCCACACGTAGCCGCCCTCCCATTTGAGGCAGGCCGCCACCATGTCGTCGATCAGCCGGTGTTCGTAGGTCAGCCCCTCCGCTTCGAACTGCTCCTTGAATTCCTCGTCGTAGATGCGCTGGAACTCGTCCTTGAACATGCCGTCGTAGGCCTTGAGGATGGTGTTCTTGGTCGACAGGTACACCGGCCATTTGGCGTTCAGGCCGTACTTGAACGACGCGCGGGCGAAGTCGCGGATCGACTCCCGGAAGTTGTACATCCCCATCACCACCCCGCCGTCCTCGGGGATGGACACCATCTCGTGCACGATCGGCTCGCTGCCGTCGGCGGGAGTGAAGGTGATCGCGACGGTGCCCGGCTTGTCCACCTTGAAGTTGGTCGACCGGTACTGGTCGCCGAATGCGTGGCGGCCGATGACGATCGGCTTGCTCCAGCCCGGAACCAGCCGCGGCACATTGGATATCACGATCGGCTCGCGGAAGATGGTGCCGCCCAAGATGTTCCGGATCGTCCCGTTCGGGGACAGCCACATCCTCTTGAGGTTGAACTCCCGGACCCTCGCCTCGTCGGGGGTGATCGTCGCGCACTTGACGCCCACGCCGTGCTTCTTGATGGCATACGCCGCGTCGATCGTCACCTGGTCGTCGGTGCGGTCGCGGTGCTCGATGCCCAGGTCGTAGTAGTCCAGGTCGATGTCGAGGTAGGGAAGGATCAAGTTCTCCTTGATCATCTTCCAGATGACCCGGGTCATCTCGTCACCGTCGAGCTCGACGACGCGGCCCTTGACCTTGATCTTGGACGTGTTGGCGGGCTTGGACATGTCAGCGCTGCGACGCGGCCAGCGCCTCGTTGAACGTCTTGCTCGGCCGCATCACCGCGGTGGTCTTCTCGCTGTCGGGCTGGTAGTAGCCGCCGATGTCGACCGGCCGGCCCTGCACCTCGGCGAGCTCCTCGACGATCCGCTGCTCGTTTTCGCCCAACGACTCGGCCAGCGCGGCGAAATGCCGGCGCAGCTCGTCGTCGTCGTTTTGCGCGGCGAGCTCTTGGGCCCAGTACAGCGCCAGGTAGAACTGGCTGCCCCGGTTGTCGAGCTCTCCGGTCTTGCGCGACGGACTCTTGTTGTTCTCCAACAGCTTTCCGATGGCGGCATCCAGCGTCTTGCCCAGCAGCTTGGCCCGCTGGTTACCGGTCTTGATGCCGATGTCTTCGAAACACGCTCCCAGAGCCAGGAATTCACCGAGGGAGTCCCAGCGCAGATGGTTCTCCTCAACGAGCTGGTGCACATGCTTGGGCGCCGACCCGCCGGCTCCGGTCTCATACATGCCGCCGCCGGACATCAACGGCACGATGGACAGCATCTTGGCGCTGGTGCCCAGCTCCAGGATGGGGAACAGGTCGGTGAGGTAGTCGCGCAGGATGTTTCCGGTGACGGCGATGGTGTCCTGGCCGCGCATGGCCCGTTCCAGCGTGTACCGCATGGCCCACACCTGCGGCATGATCTGGATGTGCAGGCCCTCGGTGTCGTGCTCCTTGAGGTATTCCTTGACCTTCTTGCGCAGCTCGACCTCGTGCGGGCGTTCGGTGTCCAGCCAGAACACCGCCGTCATCCCCGAGTTGCGGGCCCGGGTGACGGCCAGCTTGACCCAGTCCCGGATCGGTTCGTCGCGCACGATCGGCATCCGCCAGATGTCGCCGGTCTCGACGTTCTGGGTCAGCAGGACCTCCCCCGTGTCCAGGTCGACGATGTTGGCGACGCCGTCCTCGGGGATCTCGAATGTCTTGTCGTGCGAACCGTATTCCTCGGCTTGCTGCGCCATCAGCCCGACGTTGGGCACCGTGCCCATGGTCGCCGGGTCGAACGCGCCGTGGGTTTTGCAGAAGTTGATGATCTCCTGGTAGATCCGGGAAAAGGTGGACTCGGGGTTGACGGCCTTGGTGTCCTTCTGCCGCCCGTCGGCGCCGTACATCTTGCCGCCGGCGCGGATCATCGCCGGCATGGACGCGTCCACGATCACGTCGCTGGGCGAGTGAAAGTTGGTGATGCCCTTGGCCGAATCGACCATGGCCAGCTCGGGCCGGTGCTCGTGGCAGGCGTGCAGGTCGCGGATGATCTCGTCGTGCAGCGACGCCGGCAGCGACTCGATCTTGCTGTACAGGTCGACCAGCCCGTTGTTGACGTCGACGCCGAGCTCGTCGAACAGCGCCTGATGCTTGGCGAAGGCCTCCTTGTAGAAGACCTTTACCGCGTGCCCGAAGACGATCGGGTGGCTGACCTTCATCATGGTCGCCTTGACGTGCAGCGAGAACATCACGCCGGTCTCGTAGGCGTCCTGCATCTGCTGCTCGTAGAACTCGACCAGGGCCTTCTTGCTCATGAACATCGAGTCGATGATGTCGCCGGTGCGCAGCGAAACCATCGGCTTGAGCACGATCGTCTTGCCGCTCTTGGTCTCCAGCTCCATCTTGACGTTGCGGGCGCGGTCCAGCGTCATCGACTTCTCGCCGTGGTAGAAGTCGCCGTGCTTCATGGTCGCGACGTGGGTGCGCGAGGCCGGCGACCACTCCGCCATGTGGTGCGGGTGCTTGCGGGCGTACTCCTTGACCGCCTTGGGTGCGCGACGGTCCGAGTTGCCTTGCCGCAGAACGGGATTGACCGCACTGCCCAGGCACTTGGCGTAGCGCTCGCGGATCTCACGGTCCTCGTCGGTCTTCGGGCTCTGCGGGAAGTCGGGGATCTTGTATCCCTTGCCCTGCAGCTCCTTGACGGCGGCGATCAGCTGGGGCACCGAGGCGCTGATGTTGGGCAGCTTGATGATGTTGGTGTCGGCCAGCTTGGTCAGCCGGCCCAGCTCGGCCAGGTTGTCGGGCACCCGCTGCTCTTCGGTCAGGTGCTCGGGGAACTCGGCCAGGATGCGGGCCGCCACCGAGATGTCGCTGGTCTTGATCTCGATGCCCGCCGGTTCGGCGAAGGCCCGCACGATCGGCAGGAACGCGTAGGTCGCCAGCAGCGGCGCCTCGTCGGTCAGCGTGTAGATGACGGTCGGCTTCTCGGCGCTCACGGTCCCTCTCCCGGCGTCAATGATGGGTTCGCATTGTGGGGCTCAGCAATCTATCTGCCACGTTATCAAGGGTGTTTGGACAGGTGTCGGGGCGCGTCTGCCCGCATCACCGCCGGCTCACCGCCGGGTCGCCACCGGGGAGTTGGCACCGGGTCGGCACAGTAAGATAGTCTTTGTATCGGTCATGAGCGCCAGCATCAAGCCCCGGCTTGCTGGCCGGCAACCCTCCAACCGCGGTGGGGTGCCCCGGGTGATGACCAGGTTGAGTAGCCACCACAACCGGCTATCCGGCAAGCGCGGGTCCGCCATGACGGGCCCCTGAGCAGACAGGGAAACGTGATGCGCATTCACTCGGTTCATCGGCAAGCTCGATCGCGCCCGCGCGTGCGTCGCTGCTGACGGCTGCCAGCCGGATTCTTCTTCCGACTTCTTCCGACCGACTTCTTCCGACCGAGAGAAAGCACCCCCGTGAGCTCCGAGAACACCGATCACGACACCGACCCCAGCGCGCACTGGTCGTTCGAGACCAAGCAGGTGCACGCCGGCCAGCACCCCGACTCGGCCACCAACGCCCGGGCCCTGCCGATCTACCAGACCACGTCGTACACCTTCGACGACACCACCCACGCCGCCGCCCTGTTCGGGCTGGAGGTGCCGGGCAACATCTACACCCGGATCGGCAATCCGACCACCGACGTCGTCGAGCAGCGCATCGCCGCGCTGGAGGGCGGGGTGGCGGCGCTGTTTCTGAGCTCCGGTCAGGCCGCTGAGACTTTCGCCATATTGAACCTGGCAAGTGCCGGAGATCACATCGTCTCCAGCCCGCGGCTCTACGGCGGCACCTACAACCTGTTCCACTATTCGCTGGCCAAGCTCGGTATCGAGGTCAGCTTCGTGGAGGATCCCGACGACCTGGATTCCTGGCAGGCCGCGGTCCGGCCGAACACCAAGGCGTTCTTCGCCGAGACGATCTCCAACCCGCAGATCGACATCCTGGACATCCCCGGCGTCTCGGGCGTCGCCCACGCCAACGGCGTGCCGCTGATCGTCGACAACACCATCGCCACGCCGTACCTGATCCAGCCGTTCGCGCACGGCGCCGACATCGTGGTGCACTCGGCCACCAAGTACCTCGGCGGTCACGGCTCGGCGATCGCCGGCGTGATCGTCGACGGCGGCACCTTCGACTGGACGCAGGGCCGGTTCCCGGGCTTCACCACCCCCGACCCGAGCTACCACGGCGTGGTGTTCGCGGAGCTGGGCCCGCCGGCGTACGCGCTCAAGGCCCGCGTGCAGTTGCTGCGCGACCTCGGTTCGGCCGCGGCGCCGTTCAACGCGTTCCTGGTCGCCCAGGGCATCGAGACGCTGAGCCTGCGCATGGAGCGGCACGTCGCCAACGCGCAGCGGGTGGCCGAGTTCCTGGCCTCTCATGACGGCGTGCTGTCGGTGAACTACGCGGGACTGCCCGGCTCGCCGTGGCACGAGCGGGCAAAGAAGCTGGCGCCCAAGGGAACCGGGGCGGTGCTGTCGTTCGAGTTGGCCGGCGGGGTGGAGGCCGGCAAGGCGTTCGTGAACGCGCTGAAGCTGCACAGCCACGTCGCCAACATCGGCGACGTCCGCTCGCTGGTCATCCACCCGGCCTCGACCACGCACGCCCAGCTGTCCCCGGCCGAGCAGCTGAGCACCGGGGTCAGCCCGGGGCTGGTGCGGCTGGCGGTCGGCATCGAGGGAATCGACGACATCCTGGCCGACCTGGAGCTCGGCTTCGCCGCGGCCGCCAAATTCGGTGCGAACGCGGGCACCTCCGGCGCCGACCCGCACGCCGTGGCGGCGTTCTGAAGGACCCGGCCATGACCATCCCCGACGTTCCCACCCAGACGCTGCCCGACGAAGGCGAAATCGGCTTCGTCCACATCGGCTCGCTGACCACCGAGGCCGGTGCGGTGATCGACGACGTGCACATCGCCGTGCAGCGCTGGGGCGAGTTGTCGCCGACGCGGGACAACGTGGTGGTGGTGCTGCACGCGCTGACCGGTGACTCCCATGTCACCGGGCCGGCCGGGCCCGGACATCCCACCGGCGGCTGGTGGGACGAGATGGTCGGGCCGGGCGCGCCGATCGACACCGACCGCTGGTGCGCGGTGGCCACCAACGTGCTGGGGGGTTGCCGCGGTTCCACCGGCCCGAGCTCGCGGACCCGCGACGGAAAGCCTTGGGGCTCAAGGTTTCCCCGGATCTCGATTCGCGACCAGGTGGAGGCCGACATCGCGGCGCTGGCCGCGCTGGGCATCGACGAGGTGGCCGCCGTGGTGGGTGGATCCATGGGCGGCGCAAGGGCTTTGGAGTGGATCGTCGGTCACCCGAGCAGGGTGCGGGCCGGGCTGCTGCTGGCGGTGGGCGCGCGCGCGACCGCCGATCAGATCGGCACCCAGTGCACCCAGATCGCGGCGATCAAATCCGATCCGAATTGGCAGGGCGGCGACTATCACGACACCGGGCGCACGCCCGACGCCGGGCTGGCGATCGCGCGGCGCTTCGCGCATCTGACCTACCGCGGCGAGGTCGAGCTCGACACCCGGTTCGGCAACGACGCGCAGCTCGACGAGGATCCCGCCAACGGCGGCCGGTACGCGGTGCAGAGTTATCTCGAGTACCAGGGCGTCAAGTTGGTGGAGCGGTTCGACGCGGGCAGCTACGTGGTGTTGACCGAGGCGCTGAACAGTCACGACGTCGGCCGGGCCCGCGGCGGGGTGCGCAAGGCGTTGCGCAGCTGCCCGGTGCCGGTGGTGGTGGGCGGCATTACGTCGGACCGGCTGTACCCGCTGCGTCTGCAGCAGGAGCTGGCCGAGCAGCTGCCGGGCTGCGCCGAGCTGCAGGTCGTCGACTCCATCTGCGGGCACGACGGGTTCCTGGTGGAGTCCGAGGCGGTCGGCGAAATGATCCGCAAGACACTGCTGTTGGCCGGTTCGCAGAGCGCCGGTCCGGGCGGCGCCGGCCCGGGGAGCAGGAAAGGCACGACCCGCCGGTGACCCGCTCGCGCCACGACCGCTCCCTCTCGTTCGGCTCGGCGGCCGCAGCCTACGAGCGTGGGCGGCCCTCCTATCCGCCGGAGGCGATCGACTGGCTGCTGCCGGTCGGCGCGCGTCAGGTGCTCGACCTCGGCGCGGGCACGGGCAAGCTGACCACCCGGCTGGTGGAACGCGGCCTGGACGTGGTGGCCGTCGACCCGATTCCGGACATGCTGGAGGTGTTGCGGAGCTCGCTGCCGGAGACCCGGGCGCTGCTGGGCACCGCCGAAGAAATCCCGTTGGAAGACAACAGCGTTGACGTGGTGTTGGTGGCGCAGGCCTGGCATTGGGTGGATCCGGAGCGGGCGATCCCGGAGGTGGCCCGGGTGCTGCGGCCCAGCGGGCGGCTCGGCCTGGTGTGGAACACCCGCGACGAGCGGCTGGGCTGGGTGCGCGAACTGGGCCGCATCATCGGAAGCGACGGCGACGGCCGCACCAACGTGACGCTGCCCGAGCCGTTCACCGACCTGGCGCACCATGAGGTCGAGTGGACGAATTACCTTACGCCGCAAGCATTGATCGACCTGGTGGCGTCGCGCAGCTACTGCATCACCTCGCCGACCGAGGTGCGCACCCGAACCCTGGACCAGGTCCGCCACCTGCTGGCCACGCATCCGGCGCTGGCGAATTCGACCGGCCTGGCGCTGCCCTATGTCACCCGGTGCACCCGGGCGACGCTGGCCGGCTGAGCGCCGGGTCAATCGGGTTCGTCCCCGTCGTCATCGCCGTCGTCGTCCTCGCCCCCGTTCTCCCCGCGGAGCAGTTTTTCGGGGTGGTGGAAGGTGTTGGTGCGGGGTTGGTTTCGGTCCAGGTGGGGTGGTGGGATCCATTCGGTTTCCCCGCGTGCGTTTTTGTGGGTGGTCCAGGCGCCGGGTTGGAGCAGGCGGTGGTGGGGTCCGCAGGCGAAGGTCAGATCGTTGATGTCGGTGGTGTGGCAGGTGGCGTAGTCGGTGCAGTGATGCACCTCGGCGTAGTAGCCGGGCACGGTGCAGCCGGGGGCGGTGCAGCCGCGGTCTTTGGCGTACAACACGATGCGCTGTGCGGGGGAGGCCAGGCGTTTGGTGTGATACAGGGCCAGGGCTTTGCCGTGGTCGAAAATGGCCAGGTAGTGGCGGGCGTGGCGGGATAGCCGGATCACATCGGACATGGGCAGCAGGGTGCCGCCGCCGGTGAGCCCTTTGCCGGCGGCGGTTTCGAGGTCGGCCAGGGTGGTGGTGACGATGATGGAGGCCGGGAGGCCGTTGTGTTGGCCGAGGTTTCCTGAGGCCAGCAGGGCGCGCAGGCCGGCCAGCAGCCCATCGTGGTTGCGTTGAGCCGCCGAGCGGGCATCAGCGTCGATGGCGGTTTGACTCGGAGTGCCCTCCACGCAGGGGTTTTCGTCGAGTGGGTTGCACATGCCGGGGGCGGCGAGTTTGGCCAGCACCGCCTCGAGGGTGGCACGTAGTTCGGGGGACAGCCAGCCGCGGAGTTCGGACATGCCGTCGGCGTGTTGGTTGCCCAGGGTGAGGCTGCGGCGGCGGGCCCGGTCTTCGTCGCGGTAGAGGCCGTCGGGGTTGAGGCAATCGGCCAGCGTGCCGGCCAACGCGGCGAGCTGTTCGGGCCGATACCGGGTGCCTTCCCTGGCCAGGTCGGTTTCGGCGCGCTCCCGGGTCGCCTGGTCGATCCAGCCCGGCAACTGGTGGCAGAACTTACGGATCACCGCCACCTGCTCGAGACCCAACAACCCCTCTCGTTGCCGCGCGGCGGTGGCCGCCAGCAGCGGCGGCAACGGTTCCCCGGTCAACCCCACCCGCGGGCCCAGGTCGGCGGCGGTGTGTACCCGCCGGGCGGCCTCGGCGCGGCTGATCAGCGTCGCCTCGGCGATCGCATGCGAAAGCCGGCCCCCCAACTCCGCCGGGCTGGCTTGCCGGGCAACGAGATTGATCAACTGATGCTCGGGGACCGGCAGGCGCCGGCGCACCGTCTCGCAACGCTGCAACAACGATAGACACTCGCGCGGCGTCAACGCGTCAAAACTCAACTCGCCCAGGCGGTCGACCGCAGCATCCAGCGCATCGAAGACCTTGACGATCTCTTCACGACTGCTGCAGCCCATGCCTCGAAGTGTATGAAGGGGCACCGACAAGAATCGCCGCCATGTGACCACAGAAACCAAAGTGACACAAGGGATTTCACCTGCCGACGGGCGTCGAGGGAGCCGCGGTCGTCGAGCAGTCGGTGCGTCCACAATGGCGACGAATCAATTGCCCGGCAACCGACTTGCGGGCCGGCCAATAATCCACCTCGCCGACGCCGCGGCCTTACGAAACGCTTATTGTGCGAACCTTTATCCCACCGTGTCGTAAACGTGACAGTGATGGCTCAGAGTTCGTAGGGCGTGATTCGAGTGCCGTCGGTGCACTCCAGGCGGACGGGGAGGCTGGCGTGAAGGCACTTGCACGAACTCATCAATGGATCTGGGTTTTGCGCCACCAGCCCTTCACCATTCGGCTGCTGGCCGCGGCCGCCGGCCTGCTCACGGTGGCGTCGGCGTTCGCGGCGCCGGCCGGGGCGGAGGGAAACGGCGACGACTTCATCGACGCGCTCAACCACGCCGGCATCGACTTCGGCGAACCGGGAAACGCGATGGCCGTCGGCGAGTCGGTCTGCCCCATGCTGTCGCAGCCGGGCGGCAATTTCGCCGCGGTGGCGTCCAGCGTCGCCGGCCGGGGCATGTCCCCCACGATGGCCCGCATGTTCACCACCATCGCAATCCAGACGTACTGCCCCCAGGAGATGGCGAACATCGCCAGCGGCAACCTGTCCGGCGCCATGCCGCAGGTTCCGGGAATGCCCGGGCAGCTTCCCACGATGGCCGGCCAGATCCCGGGCATGGCGGGCCAGACGGGCCAACTGCCGACGATGCCCGGCCAGCTGCCGAGCTTCTGATCGAGGCGCGCCGAGCGTGTGGGCCATGGACGAAAAATGACGAAAAGTCGTACCTAAAGCCCACGTTCGACGCGGACCAAACACTCGGAACGTCAGCCGGTGCCCAGCGGGTCGATGGTCCAGGCGATGTAGACCATCGCCGCCCCGACCATCGCGGTGATGACGAAGTCGATTCCCTTGCCGCGCACCACCAGCAGCCCGGCACGCTCCTCGGACAGCACCAGCCGCAGCAGCGCCGCCACCCCCACCCCGATGCCGAGCAGCAGTGAACCGCGGCGCCAGAAGTTGGCGCCCACCAAGGCCAGTGCCACCGCAAAGATCAAGCCCACCAACAGAATCGGCCACTGGGCCCGCATCAGGGTGCGTGCGGTCATTCCCGCTCGGCCAGCTCGACGACGTTGGTCAACAGGAACGCCCGGGTCAACGGGCCCACGCCGCCGGGATTCGGCGACACGTGACCGGCCACCTCCCACACGTCGGGGTGCACGTCGCCGGCGAGCTTGCCGTCGACCCGGCTGACCCCCACGTCGAGCACCGCGGCCCCCGGGCGCACCATGTCGGCGGTCAGCAGGTGCGGCACCCCGACGGCGGCCACGATGATGTCGGCCTGCCTGGTCAACGCCGGCAGATCACGAGTTCCGGTGTGGCACAACGTAACCGTCGCGTTCTCCGAACGCCGGGTCAGCAGCAGCCCCAGCGGACGACCGACCGTCACACCGCGGCCGATGACCACCACGTGCGCCCCGGCGATCTCGACGTCGTAGCGGCGCAACAGGTGCACGATTCCGCGCGGCGTGCACGGCAGCGGCGCCGGATTGTTGAGCACCAGCCGCCCCAGGTTGGTGGGGTGCAGGCCGTCGGCGTCCTTGTCCGGGTCCACCCGCTCCAGCGCCGCGTTCTCGTCCAACTGCTTGGGCAGCGGCAACTGCACGATGTACCCCGTGCATTCGGGGTTGGCGTTGAGCTCGTCGATGGTGTCGTTGAGCGCGGCGGTGCTGATGTCGGCGGGCAGGTCACGGCGGATCGAGGTGATGCCCACCTTGGCGCAGTCGGCGTGCTTGCCGCGCACGTAGGCCTGCGAGCCCGGGTCGTCGCCGACCAGGATGGTGCCCAAACCGGGGGTGCGGCCGGCCGCGGTCAACGCGGCGACCCGCTGCTTGAGGTCGACGAAGATTTCGTCGCGGGTGGCCTTGCCGTCCAGTGTGATTGCTCCCACGCTGACAGTCTGGCAGACCTCGATGATGGCGACCCGCTGCGCCCGGCTCCGCCGCGCTTGCGATCGCCATGTAACTCGATTGATGGCGACCCGCTGCGCCCGGCTCCGCCGCGCTTGCGATCGCCATTAGGCTCCCCGATATGCCCACCCCTCCGGACGTGTTCAGCCCCGCCAAGCTCGGTCCGATCACGCTGCGCAATCGCATCATCAAGTCCGCCACCTTCGAGGCGCGTACACCGGACGCGCTGGTGACCGACGACCTCATCGAATACCACCGGCTGCCCGCCGCGGGCGGCGTCGGCATGACGACCGTCGCCTACTGCGCCGTCTCCCCCGGCGGCCGCACCGAGGGCAACGGCATCTGGATGCGGCCCGAGGCCGTGCCCGGGTTCCGCCGGCTCACCGACGCGATCCACGCCGAGGGCGCGGCGGTCAGCGCGCAGATCGGGCACGCCGGGCCGGTGGCCAACGCCAGGTCCAACAAGGCGCAGGCGCTGGCGCCGGTCCGGTTCTTCAACCCGATCGGAATGCGGTTCGCCAAGAAGGCGACCCGCGACGACATCGACGAGGTGATCGCCGCGCATGCCGACGCCGCGCGGCTGGCCATCGAGGCCGGGTTCGACGCCGTCGAAATCCACCTGGGCCACAACTATTTGGCGAGTTCGTTCCTGTCCCCGCTGATCAACCGGCGCAACGACGAGTTCGGCGGGTCGCTGCAGAATCGGGCGAAGGTGGCCCGCGGCATGGTGATGGCCGTGCGGCGGGCGGTGGAAAAGGAGGGCACGCCCATCGCGGTGACGGCCAAGCTGAACATGGCCGACGGGGTGCGCGGCGGCATCAGCACCGAGGAATCGCTGACCACCGCCAAGTGGCTGGAGTCCGACGGCGGCCTGGACGCGATCGAGCTCACCGCGGGCAGCTCGCTGGTCAACCCGATGTACCTGTTCCGCGGCGATGCGCCGCTCAAGGAGTTCGCCGGCGCGTTCAAGCCGCCGCTGCGCTGGGGCATGCGCATGACGGGCAAGAAGTTCCTGCGCGAATACCCCTACCGCGAGGCGTATCTATTGCGGGACGCCAAGCTGTTTCGCGCCGAGCTGAAGATGCCGCTGATCCTGCTGGGCGGCATCACCAATCGGGAGACGATGGACCTGGCGATGGCGGAGGGGTTCGAGTTCGTCGCCATGGCCCGCGCGCTGCTGGCCGAGCCGGATCTGATCAACCGGATCGCCGCCGACGGTGCCGCGCACCGGGTGCATTCGGCGTGCACGCACTGCAATCAGTGCATGCCCACCATCTACAGCCGAACGCACTGCGTGGTCACCGGTGCGCCCGACCGGCACACCAGCGCCGCAACTTAATCCACAGCGCTGCAAGCTACAGTTGTGGCGATGTCAGCACCAGCCCCGCCAGCGCTAACCGTCCATCACGAAGGCTCGGAACGTACCTTCGCCGCGGGCCACGACGTGGTCGTCGGGCGCGATCTGCGAGCCGACATGCGCATCACACACCCTCTGATCTCGCGCGCCCACCTGCTGCTGCGCTACGACCAGGGCAAGTGGCTGGCCATCGACAACGGTTCGCTCAACGGAACTTTCGTCAACGGCCGCCGGGTGCCGGTGGTCGAGATCCACGACGGGTGCGCCATCAACATCGGAAACCCGGACGGCCCGCTGCTGACCTTCGACGTCGGCCGCCACCAAGGCATGGCCGGACGCCCGCCCCGCACCGAGTCGATGGGCATACCGGTGGCGGCCCACCCGCCCGCACCGGCGGCCTGGTCGGCTCAACCGGCGCCGCCGGTCGCCGCCCGCCCCGCCGGCCGGGCGCACCCCAACTGGGCCGCGCCACCGCGGCGCCCGCAGCCCGCGCCGCGCCCGGCCCGCCGGGCCAGACCATGTACGGCGGCCGCCCACCCGGCGGCTACCCGCCCGCCGCGCCGCCCCCGCCGCCCGTCGCACCGGCCCCGGCGGCCCCGCACACCCAGATGGCGCCCGCGGCTTCCAAGCCGCCCGAGGTGGCCAACCTGGCGACCAAGATGTTCCAGGCGCTGATGCCGTCGCGGTCCGGCGCCATCCAGAAGCCGGCCGGGTCGCAGACCATCGGCCGGGCCACCGACAACGACATCGTCATCCAGGACGTGCTGGCCTCCCGCCACCACGCCTTTCTGATCCAGACGCCGCTGGGCACCGAGATCCGCGACGCGCACAGCGTCAACGGCACCTTCGTCAACGGCGTGCGGGTCGGCTCGGCCGTGCTCACCGAGGGCGACGTGGTCACCATCGGCAACGTCGACCTGGTGTTCACCCGGGACGGGCTGATCCGGCGCACCGAGGCGGCCACCCGCAGCGGCGGGCTGGAGGTCAACTCCGTCTGCTACACCGTCGACCACGGCAAGCAGCTGCTCGACCACATCTCGCTGACCGCCCGGCCCGGCACGCTGACCGCCATCATCGGCGGCTCAGGCGCCGGCAAGACCACGCTGTCGCGGCTGATCGTCGGCTACACCACCCCCACGTCGGGCACGGTGACCTTCGAGGGCCACAACATCCACACCGAGTACGCATCCATGCGCAGCCGGATCGGCATGGTCCCGCAGGACGACGTGGTGCACCGCCAGCTCACGGTCAACCAGGCGCTCGGCTACGCCGCCGAACTGCGGCTGCCGCCCGACACCAGCAAAGAGGAACGGGCCCGCGTCGTCGCCCAGGTGCTCGAGGAACTCGACATGACCCAGCACGCCGAAACGCGGGTGGACAAGCTCTCCGGTGGGCAGCGCAAACGCGCCTCGGTCGCCCTCGAGCTGCTCACCCAGCCGTCGCTGCTGCTGCTCGACGAGCCGACGTCCGGCCTGGACCCGGCGCTGGACCGTCAGGTGATGCTGATGCTGCGCCAGCTCGCCGACGCCGGGCGGGTGGTATTGGTGGTCACCCACTCGGTGTCCTACCTGGACGTGTGCGACCAGATCCTGCTGATCGCCCCCGGCGGCAAGACCGCCTTCTGCGGGCCGCCCGACCAGGTCGAGCCCGCGCTGGGCACCCGCAACTGGGCCGACATCTTCGCCAAGGTCGGCGCCGACCCGGACGAGGCCAACCGGCGCTTCAAGGAGCGCAACCAGCAGTCGTCGCAGCCGCCGACGCCGCAGAGCCCGGCGGACCTGGGGGAACCCCCGCAGACCGACCTGTGGCGGCAGCTGTCGACGATCGCGCGCCGCCAGGTCCGGCTGGTGGTCTCCGACCGCGGCTACACCATCTTCCTGGCGGTGCTGCCGTTCCTCATCGGCGCGTTGTCGCTGACGGTGAAGGGCCCGCATCCGGGGCTGGGGCCGGCCGACCCGCTCGGACCCGCGCCCACGCAGCCGCAGTACATCATGGTGCTGCTGAACATCGGTGCGGTGTTCATGGGCACCGCGCTGACCATCCGAGATCTCATCGGCGAGCGGGCCATCTTCCGACGAGAGCAGGCGGTGGGGTTGTCCACCACCGCCTATCTGCTGGCCAAGATCGCGGTGTTCTGTGTCTTCGCGACCGCCCAGGCGGCGATCGCGACCATCATCGTGCGGCTGGGCAAGGGCGCGCCGACCGCGCACCCGCAGTTCTTCGGCAACTCGACGTTCTCGCTGTTCGTCACCGTGGCGGGCACCTGTATCGCGTCGGCGATGCTGGGCCTGCTGCTGTCGGCGCTGGCGCAGTCCAACGAGCAGATCATGCCGCTGCTGGTGGTGTCGATCATGTCGCAGCTAGTGTTCTCCAGCGGCATGATCCCGGTCTACCAGCGCATCGGCCTCGAGCAGCTGGCCTGGCTGACACCGGCGCGGTGGGGCTATGCCGCGGGCGCGTCCTCGATCGACTTCCCGTCGCTGGTCAAGGTCAAGCAGATCCCCACCAACGACCCGATCTGGCAGCACTCCAAACACATCTTCGTGTTCGACATGGCCATGCTGGCGCTGCTGTCGATCGGTTACACCGGCTTCGTGCGCTGGCACATCCGGCTGAAACGCTGAGGCCGGCCGGCCGGCCGCGAACTCTAATCTGGGTGTGATGACTCGCTCCGCGCAGCCCGTGCTGACTGCCCGATCCGACCGCTCCGAAGGCAGCTTCGCCGCGGGCCGTGACGTGGTCGTCGGCAGCGACCTGCGCGCCGACCTGCGGGTGGCGCACCCATTGATCGCCCGGGCGCACGTGCTGCTGCGCTTCGAGCAGGGCCGCTGGAGGGCGGTGGACAACAACACGCTCAACGGGGTTTATGTGGACGGCCGGCGGGTGCCGGCGGTCGACATCCAGGACGGGCAGACCATCAACATCGGCAAACCCGACGGCCCGCGCATCACGTTCGAAATCGGCCAGCACACCGGCGCCGTCGGCCTGCTCCCGCCGCCGCCCCGGCAGCCGAAACCGCCCGGGCAGCCGCCGACGCGTTCGTTCCGGCGCCGAGACACCCAGCGCAGCGCCGTCCCGCCGGACGCCGCGACGCGCGGGGTGCCGCAGCCTGGGCCGCCGCCGCGCACCCAGACCGGCAGGACCGGCGGCAGCGGGGAGTTCCCGACCACCCGGGTCAGCGTCCCGGGTCCCGACGCCGATCGCCGGCCGGCGCCCGGGCGCGCCGCCTGGATCGGGCGCGCCCTCAACAACGACATCGTCATCCACGATGTGCTGGCCTCCCGTCATCACGCCTTCTTGACCCCGACGCCGACCGGCGCCGAGATCCGCGACGCCAACAGCAGCAACGGCACCTTCGTCAATGGTGTGCGGGTCGGTGCGGCGGCGCTGTCCGACGGCGACGTGGTCACCATCGGCAACGTCGACCTGGTGTTCACCGGCGGCATGCTGGTCCGCCGCCAGGAGGCGGCCACCCGCGCCGGCGGCCTGGAGGTGCGCGAGGTCAACTTCGGCGTCGACGGCAAGCAGCTGCTGGAACGGATCTCCCTGGTCGCTCGTCCCGGCACCCTGACCGCGCTGATCGGCGGGTCGGGCGCGGGCAAGACCACGCTGTCGCGGCTGATCGCCGGGTATGCCACCCCCACCTCCGGCTCGGTGACGTTCGAGGGCCACGACATCCACACCGAGTACGCCTCGCTGCGCACCCGGATCGGCATGGTGCCGCAGGACGACGTGGTGCACCGCCAGCTCACGGTCAGCCAGGCGCTCGGCTACGCCGCCGAACTGCGGCTGCCGCCCGACACCAGCAAGTCCGACCGGGCCCAGGTGGTCGCCCAGGTCCTCGACGAGCTGGGCCTGACCGAGCACGCCGACACCCGGGTGGACCGACTGTCCGGCGGCCAGCGCAAACGGGCGTCGGTGGCGCTGGAGCTGCTCACCGGGCCGTCGCTGCTGATCCTCGACGAGCCGACGTCGGGCTTGGACCCGGCGCTGGACCTGCAGGTCATGACCATGCTGCGCCAGCTCGCCGACGCCGGCCGGGTGGTGCTGGTGGTCACCCACTCGCTGACCTACCTGGACGTCTGCGACCAGGTGCTGCTGATGGCGCCGGGCGGCAAGACGGCGTTCCTCGGCCCGCCCGGCCAGATCGGCCCGGCGATGGGCACCACCAACTGGGCGCACATCTTCGCCAAGGTGGGCGCCGACCCGGACGAGGCCAACCGCCGCTTTCTGGCCCAGAACCGGCCGCCGCCGCCCGCGCGGACCGAGGCGCCGGCCGAGCTGGGCGCCCCGGCGCAGACCAGCAAGCGCCGGCAGTTCTTCACCATCGCCCGCCGTCAGGTCCGGCTGGTGGTCGCCGACCGCGCCTACTTCCTGTTCCTGGCGGTGCTGCCGTTCGTGATGGGCGCGCTGTCGCTGACCGTGCCGGGCAGCGCCGGGTTCGGCTACGCCGATCCGGCCGGCGAGTCGGCCGGCGAGGCCGGCACCATCCTGACGTTGCTCACCATGGCCGCCGCGTTCATGGGCACGGCGCTGACCATCCGCGACCTGATCGGCGAGCGGCCGATCTTCCGCCGCGAGCAGGCGGTCGGGCTGTCCAGCACCGCCTACCTGCTGGCCAAGATCGTGGTGTTCTGCGTGTTCGCCGTCGCGCAGGCGGCCGTCGCCACCGCCATCGTGGTGCTGGGCAAGGGACCCCCGACGCGGCCGGCCGTGCTGCTGGGTAACGCCACCTTCGAGCTGTTCGTCGCGGTGGCGGCGACGTGCGTGGCCGCGGCGATGCTGGGCCTGCTGCTCTCGGCGCTGGCGCGGTCGCACGAGCAGATCATGCCGCTGCTGGTGGTGTCGCTGATGATGCAGATGGTGCTGTGCGGCGGCATGGTGCCGGTCACCCACCGGGTCTTCCTCGACCAGCTGTCCTGGCTGGTGCCGTCCCGGTGGGGCTATGCGGCGCAGGCGGCGACGGTGGACCTGTGGACGGTGTCGCCCGGCCCGCAGAGCACGCGGGACAGCCACTTCCAGCACACCGCGACGGCCTGGCTGTTCGACATGGCCATGCTGGCGGTGCTCTCGGTGGGCTACGCCGCGCTGGTGCGCTGGCGCATCCGGTTGCGGCGCTGACTCGCTAGCCGTCCCCGCCGTCCAGCCGCAGCCCGTGCGCCAGCGCGAAGGCGACGGCCTGGTCGACGTGAAGTCCACCTCATCGAACGTCACCGGCCGCAGCCGACACTGCTCGAACACCGACCCCAGCATGGTGCACTGCTCGAAAGTGCTGTGCCACAACGATGTTCGACGAAAGGTGCAGTTGCGGAAGGCCGACGCGCGGTGCCGCGACTCGGCCAGGTTGGCGCCGCTGAAATTGCATTCGGTGAACACCACCCGCTCGGTCGACAGCCCGACCAGGTCCTCGTCGGTGAAATCGTGCCGCTCGAATTCGCGGTCGACCCACGCGGTCAATTGGCCGACAGGCTGGCCAGCGCGTATTCGCTGACCGCGATCAGGGCGTCGGTCGCCGACCGGCGGTCCCTGGCGTCGACGGTGATCACCGGGATGTGCGGCGGCAGCGTCAGCGCCTCGCGCACCTCCTCGACCGGGTAGCGGGGTGCCCCGTCGAACTCGTTGACCGCGACCAGGAATGGCAGGTTGCGGTGCTCGAAGAAGTCCACGGCGGCGAAGCTGTCCTGCAGCCGGCGGCAGTCGACCAGCACCACCGCGCCGATCGCGCCGCGCACCAGGTCGTCCCACATGAACCAGAACCGGCGCTGCCCCGGCGTGCCGAACAGGTACAGCACCAGATCGTCGGCCAGGGTGATCCGGCCGAAGTCCATCGCCACCGTGGTGGTCCGCTTGTCGGGCGTGGCCTCCAGCGCGTCCACGCCGGTCGAGGCGTCGGTGAGCATGGCCTCGGTGCGCAGCGGCATGATCTCCGACACCGCCCCGACGAACGTGGTCTTGCCGGCGCCGAATCCGCCGGCGATCACGATCTTGGTCGACGCGTGGTCGCCGGAGTCAAGCTGCACGTCAGAGTGCGCGTAAGCCACGCAGGGTCCTTCCTATCAGTTCGTGGCGCTCATCCCTGGTCGAACGCTCGGACAACGTCTTGTGCACCCGAAGGTAGCCGGACAACACCAGATCGCCGACCAGGACGCGCGCCACGCCCAGCGGCAGGTCCAGCCGGGCCGAGATCTCGGCGACCGACGGGCTATCCAGGCACAGCCGCACGATCCTGCCGCGCGCGTCGCCGGGCGGCCACCGGTGCGTCAGGCCGGCCTGCAACGTCTGGATCGGCGCCTCCACCGGCAGGTCGACGGTGGTGTCGGTGCGCCCCGACGTCAGCGTGTACGGCCGGACCAGATTCCCGCTGCGGGAGGTCGGCCAGGTCTCGGGGGTGTCCATCGGGCGCTCACGAGACGCTGGACCGGCGGGTGGACTGCACCACCCCGCCCACCTGCTCGACGAGGACGGCCATCTCGTAGCCGATCTGACCGATGTCGCAGGACGCCGCGGCGAGTGTGGCCAGATGCGAGCCGTCCCCGACCTGCATCAGCAGCAGGTAGCCGTTGGACATCTCGACCACGGACTGCAGCACCTGCCCGCCCTCGAACAGCTGGGCGGCGCCCGTCGCGAGGCTGGCCAGCCCGGAGGCGACGGCGGCCAGCTGGTCGGCGCGTTCGCGCGGCAGGTGTTCGCTGGCGGCGACGGGCAGCCCGTCGACGGACACCAGCAGCGCGTGCGCGACGCCGGGGACCTCGCGGGCGAACTTCGTCACCAGCCAGTCCAGCGACCGGTCCGGGGCTGCAGACCAGGAGTTGTCGGGTGCGGTCATTGTTGGTCGTGTCCTTCGCTGCTTTCCCGGGCGTGCGACCGTCCGGTGCGCACGCCACCGAAATGGCTGCTGAACGAGGCGCGGACCGCCTCGGGGTCGCGGGTGACGGCCGCGTGCTGCGGCCGGCGCGGCGCGGGTGAGCGGCCGTTGAGCCCCGGCTCGTCGTCGGGTTCGGCCGCGGCCCCATGGGCGCCACCCGGCACCAGCCGGGCGCCGGGGGTGCGCACGGGCAGGCCGTGGTCGGTGGTGTGCGACTCGACGGGCTTGTCCTCGGCGGCGGCCGCCAGCGTCCAGCCCCGGTCCCACACCGACTGCCAGTCCAGGTCGGGGCTGTTGACCAGGTCGTGCGGGTCGCCCAGCATCTCCGAGAGCATGCGCCGGTAGATGACGTCGTCGTCGGCCGGGCCGGTGCTGGCGGCGGGCGGAATGGAGGCGTCGGGCTTCGGCTTCGGGGCCGGTTTCGGGGGCGGTTTCGGGGGCGCCTCGGGCGGCGTCTCGGTGCGCGGGCGGGCGGCGAAGAAGGCCGAGGTGTCCGACGCCGCACGGGCCGGCCGCGGCGCCGACTGCTGCGGTTCGGGGGCGGGCTCCGGGGCCGGCTGCTGCGGTTCCGGGGCCGGCCTGGGCGCCGGGCTGGCCTCCCACCAGGGCTTCGCCAGCTCACGGCGCTGCCGGCGGGGCTGCGGTTCGGCCGGCGGGGCGGGAACCGCGGCAACATCCGCGATGCCGCTGGACCCAGGATTGCGGCGGGGCAGCAGGGTGACCGGCGGTGTGGACGCGTCGCGGCGTTGCGGGTGCCGCGCGCGCCGGCTGCTGGGTGCCGTCGTGCCGGCCGCCCTCCTCGGCGGGTGCGGCGATGGCGCTGGCGAGTTTGGCGCTCGGCGACGAGACCGCCCGGATGTGCCGGGGCCCGGACGGCTCGGCGACGACCCGGCCGGCGAGCACCGTCGGCGGCAGGTACACCTCGGCGGTGGTGCCCGAGCCGGATTCGTTGGCCGCCGGGCCGCGCAACCCCACCCGCATCCCGTGCCAGGCCGCGATCCGGCCCACCACGAAAAGGCCGAGATGCCGGGCGTTTTCGGGATGCGGGTCGGGGTTGGCGTCGCCGCCGGCCTGCAGCCGCATGTTGGCGATGCGCCGGTCGGCGTCGTTCATCCCCAGGCCGGAGTCGGCGATGCGCACCACCACTCCCCCGTCACCGCCGCGCGACGCCGACACCCGGGCCGAGGTGGTCGGCGGCGAGTACCGCAGCGCGTTGTCGATCAGCTCGGCGAACAGGTGGATGGCGCCGCCGGCGGCCGCCCCGAGCAGCGAGCACTCGGGCAGCCCGGCGATCTCGACCCGGCGGTAGTCCTCCACCTCGGACACCGCGGCGTTGATCACGGTGGCCAGCGGCACCGGATCGCGCTGGTCGCGCGCCAGCTTCGCGCCGGCCAGCACCAGCAGGTTGGCGCTGTTGCGGCGCAGCCGGGCCGCCAGATGGTCCAGCCGGAACAGGTTGTCCAGCCGTTCGGGATTGTCCTCGTTGCGCTCCAGCCGGTCGATGAGCGCCAGCTGCTGGTCGACCAGCGAGCGGCTGCGCCGCGACATGGTCTCGAACATGTCGTTGACCAGCAGCCGCAGCCGCGCCTCGTCGCCGGCCAGCAGCAGGGCCTGGGTGTGCAGCTCGTCCACGGCGTGCGCGACCTGGCCGATCTCCTCGGTGGTGTACACCGGCAGCGGAGCCGGAATCGGTTCGGCCCCACCGGCTTTCACGTGTGCGATCTCCTCCTCGAGATCGGTGTGGGCCACCTTGAGCGCGCCGTCGCGCAGCGTGCGCAGCGGCCGCACCAGGGCCCGCGCCACCAGCAGCACCACCGCCAGCGCGATCACGATGGCGGCCAGCACCAGGGCGGTGTCCAGGATGGCCGAGTTGCGCCGTTCGGCGGCCTGCGCGTGCACCGACTTGGTCACCGACGCGGTGGTGTTCTTGATGACCTGGTCGGCGATGTCGTCGGTGGTCTGGATCGAGCGCAGCAGGTCGGGGTTGTCGACCAGCACGCTGGCCGGGTCGGACATGATCGCCATCCGGCTGACCATCTGCTGTTGCAGCGTCTTGGCCTCGGGCGATCCGGCGCCGAGCACCTCGCTCATGCCGAACAGCGTCGACGGTTCGGTGCCGGCCAGGGTCGCCATCGAGGTGCGCAGCTGCGGCTCGGGCAGCTCGGCTCCCCGGGTGACCAGGATCTTCTGCATGGTCATCTGCCCGCGGGCGCCGACCGCCCGGCTCAGGCCCTGGGCCTGCGCCCGGATCCGCTCGTCGTCGACCCGCACCGACGCGTTGATGACGTTTTCGGCGGTCAACAGGATCGGCGCGTAGAAGGTCACCCGCTCCCGCAGGCCGAGGCTGCCCTCGGCCACCTTGTTCACCAGCATCTGG
This sequence comes from Mycobacterium sp. MAC_080597_8934, assembly GCF_000523975.1. Taxonomy (NCBI): domain Bacteria; kingdom Bacillati; phylum Actinomycetota; class Actinomycetes; order Mycobacteriales; family Mycobacteriaceae; genus Mycobacterium; species Mycobacterium sp. MAC_080597_8934. The sequence goes on from NZ_JAOS01000028.1 coordinate 345,003, forward strand.
CCGGCGTCCAGCAGGTTGTTCACCCCGGCGCGGACGTCGTCGGTGACGTCGGTGTCGCCCAGCCGGGTCTGCAGTTCGTTCTTGCGGGCCTCGTAGTTTTTCTTGGCGCCCTCGGCGTCGCGCCCGGCGGAGCCGGCCAGCAGCGCGACGTCCAGCGCCGACATGTACTTGGTGATGGCCGGGACGACGTCGGCGCGGGCGGCGGCCAGCCGCAGGCCCGCCGCGTTGGCCATCGCGCCGTGGATGCGCAGCACCCCGAAAACCGTCGCCAGCATCAGCGGAACCAGGACGATGGCCAGCACTTTCCACCGCACCGGCCAGTTGCTCAGCGACCAGGCCGGCGGGCGTTTGGCCGGCACGGCGCCGCCGCCCAGCGGTGCGGGCCCCGGAGCTTCCGCCACGGCCGGTTCGGCCGGGCGGCTGAACATGGTCACGTCGTCGCGGCCGCGCGACCGGCCGCTGCGCTCAGTGCTGAAACAAACCCGAGGCTCATGAAACTTCCTGCTTTATTTCGCCATTTCGCCCGCCGCGCGCCAGATCGGCGTGTGCGTAAGTGTGGCAACCCGACGAGTATGACAGCCCGCGGCCCAGCCCACCAGAATCGTCACTGAGCAGACAGGTCCCTCCAAGGTGGCGCCGCCCGGCCGTCGTCGGCCCTGGCAAACACCGCGGCGGGCGGAAGGTCAGGCCGGGCGCAGCACGGCGACCAGGAACTCGGAGTCCTCGGTGAACGGCCGCAGGTCCCAGCTGGACAGCAGCAGATCGGGGGCGAACCCGGCGTCGGCCGCGTCGTTGAGGAAGTCGGTGAACTCGTACTCGCGGTAGGCGCCGAAGCCGATCGCGGCGCGGCCGTCGGCGGCCAGGTGTGCGCGCAGCCGGCTCAGCACCAGCACGCGGGTGCTGGGCGCCAGGAACGTCATGACGTTGCCGGCCGAGACGATCACGTCGAACGGGTCGGTGATGCCGCGGGCGGGCAGGTCGAGCTCGGCGAGGTCGCCGACCAGCCAGCGCGGCCCGGGATGGTCGTGCTCGGCGGCTTCGATCAGCGCCGGGTCGACGTCGACGCCGACCACCTGGTGGCCGGCCGCGGCGAGGTAGCTGCCCAGCCGGCCGGGTCCGCAGCCGGCGTCGAGGATGCGGGCGCCCCGGGGCGCCATGGCGTCCACGAACCGGGCCTCGCCGGCCAGGTCGTCGCCGGCGCGGGCCATGGCGCGGAAGCGCTCGATGTACCAGTGCGAATGACCGGGATCGGCAGCGACCTTCTGCATCCAGATGCTCTGCTCGACCATGCGACCATTATCTCGTTGTGTTCAAGCTGATGTTCGTCTCCCCGCGCATCGCCCCCAACACGGGCAACGCCATTCGGACGGCGGCGGCGACCGGCTGCGAATTGCATCTGGTCGAGCCGATGGGCTTCGACCTGTCCGAACCCAAGCTGCGCCGGGCCGGGCTGGACTATCACGACCTCGCCTCGGTCACCGTGCACGCCTCGCTGGCCGCCGCGTGGGACGCACTGACGCCGGCCCGGGTGGTCGCGTTCACCTCGCACGCCCCCGCGTCGTTCGCCGAGCTGCGCTACCGGCCGGGCGACGTGCTGATGTTCGGCCCCGAACCCACCGGGCTGGACGCGGCCACGCTGGCCGACCCGCACGTCACCACCCAGGTGCGCATCCCGATGCTGGCCGGGCGGCGCTCACTGAACCTGTCCAACGCCGCGGCGATCGCCGTCTACGAGGCGTGGCGGCAGCACGGCTACGCCGGTGCGACCTGATTTCATCGCGGCGACCCGCTTCGCCCGGCTGCGCCGCGCTTGCGATCGCCGCGCATTCACCAGCTGTCCCAGTGCGTGACCTGCTCGGCGGGCAGCCGCTTGGCCGGGCGGAAGTCGGTGCCCTTGGTGTAGGCGATCGGGAACAGCCCGCCCTGGCTGTAGCGGTCGTGCGGGATGCCGAGCAGCTCGGCGGCCTGCTTCTCGCCGTCGTTGATCAGGTGCAGCGTGGTCCAGCAGGTGCCCAGCCCGCGCGAGCGCAGCGCCAGGCAAAAGCTCCACGCCGCCGGGAACAGCGACGCCCAGAACGACGCGCTCAGCCCCAGCGGCGCGTTCTCCACCCGCCCCTCCAGGCACGGGATCAGCAGCACCGGCGCCTCGTGCATGTGCTCGGCGAGGTAGACCGCCGAGTCCTTGACCTTGGGCATCCGCTCGCCGCGGGTGTCGCCCTCGGGGTACTCGGCGGCGGGCAGGCTCAGGTAGGCGCGGGCGTTGGCCAGGTAAATGTCGGCGATCGCCTTCTTCTTGTCGGCGTCCTCGACGAAAACCCATTGCCAGCCTTGGGCATTGGACCCGGTGGGCGCCTGCAGCGCCAGTTCCAGGCATTCCATCAGGACCTCGCGGGGCACCGGCTTGTCGAAGTCGAGCCGCTTGCGGACCGAGCGGGTGGTGGTCAGGACTTCGTCGACGGACAGGTTCAGGGTCATGCTTGGAGACTACCGTCGGCCGGCCGGTCGGCCCGTCGGTCGGCCCGTCGCCACCGAACGTGCACTCACGGTGACGTTCACGCGAAATTTTCGCCGCCAGTGCACGTTCGGCGGGCCGGTCAGCGGAAGTCGCGGGAGCGCGAGCCGACGGCCAGGGTGATGCGGCCCAACCGTTCGGCGACGACGGTGATGGCGCCGCTGGCGTTTTGCACCTGCCCGCGCACCAGCAGCGCCGGCGCGGTGTTGGCCAGCTTGCGATGCCGCGCCCACACCCCCGGGGTGCAGAGCACGTTGACCATCCCGGTCTCGTCCTCGAGGTTGAGGAAGGTCACCCCCTGCGCGGTGCCGGGCCGCTGCCGATGCGTCACCGCGCCCGCGATCAGGACCCGGTCGCCGTCGGGCACCGACCCCAGCCTCGCCGCGGGCACCACCCCCATCGCGTCCAGGTCGTCGCGCAGGAACTGGGTCGGATAGCTGTCCGGGGAGATGCCGGTGGCCCACACGTCGGCGGCGGCCAGCTCCAGCTCGCTCATCCCCGGCAGCGCCGGGATGTGCGAGGACGAACCCACCCCGGGCAGCCGGTCCGGCCGCTGGGTGGCCGCCGCCCCGGCCGCCCACAGCGCCTCGCGCCGCGACATCCCGAAGCAGCCGAACGCCCCGGCGGTGGCCAGCGCCTCGGTCTGCGGCACCGAAAGCTGCAGCCGGGCGGTCAGGTCCAGCAGGGAAGTGAACGGGCCGTTGGCCTTTCGCTCCTGCACCAGCTTTTCGGCCAGGTCGTCGCCGATGTGGCGGACGGCACCCAGGCCGAGGCGCACCTCGGTGCCGGCGTTCTCCAGCGTGGCGTGCGCCAGGCTGGCGTTGACGTCCGGGCCGTGCACCGTCACGCCGTGCCGGCGGGCGTCGGCCACCAGCGACTGCGGCGAGTAGAACCCCATCGGCTGGGCGCGCAGCAGCGCCGCGCAGAACGCCGCGGGGTGGTGCAGCTTGAACCACGACGAGTAGAACACCAGCGACGCGAAGCTCAGCGCATGGCTTTCCGGGAAGCCGAAATTGGCGAACGCCTCCAGCTTTTCGTAGGTCCGGTCGATCACCTCGTCGGGGGCGCCGTGCAGCGCCCGCATGCCGTCGTAGAACCGGCCGCGCAGCCGTCGCATCCGCTCGGTGGAGCGCTTGGACCCCATGGCGCGGCGCAGCTGATCGGCCTCGGCGGCGGAGAACCCGGCGCAGTCCACCGCAAGCTGCATCAGCTGCTCCTGAAACAGCGGCACCCCCAACGTCTTTCGCAGCGCCGGCTCCATCGACGGGTGGTCGTAGAGTACCGGGTCCACCCCATTGCGCCGCCGGATGTAGGGATGCACCGACCCGCCCTGGATGGGCCCGGGACGGATCAACGCCACCTCCACCACCAGGTCGTAGAACACCCGGGGCTTCAGCCGCGGCAGGGTGGCCATCTGCGCGCGCGACTCCACCTGGAACACGCCGACGGAATCGGCGCGGGCCAGCATCTCGTACACCGCCGGCTCGGACAGGTCGAGCCGCGCCAGGTCCACCTCGATCCCCTTGTGCTCGGCCACCAGGTCGATGGCGTAGTGCAGCGCCGAGAGCATGCCCAACCCGAGCAGGTCGAACTTCACCAAACCGATTGCCGCGCAATCGTCTTTGTCCCACTGCAGCACGCTGCGATTCTCCATCCGGGCCCACTCCACCGGGCACACGTCGGCGATCGGGCGGTCGCAGATCACCATGCCGCCCGAATGAATGCCCAGGTGTCGCGGCAGGTTGCGGACCTGGTTGGCCAGGTCGATCACCTGCGGCGGGATGCCTTCCACGTCCGGGGAATCCGCCAGACCGCTCCAGCTGCTGATCTGCTTGCTCCACGCGTCCTGCTGGCCCTGCGAGAAGCCCAGCGCGCGGGCCATGTCGCGCACCGCGATCTTTCCCCGGTAGGTGATGACGTTGGCGACCTGGGCGGCGTAGTCGCGGCCGTAGCGGTCGTAGACGTACTGGATCACCTTTTCGCGCTGGTCGGATTCGATGTCCATGTCGATGTCGGGCGGGCCGTCGCGGGCCGGCGACAGGAAGCGCTCGAACAGCAGCTCGTTGGCCACCGGGTCCACCGCGGTGACGCCCAGGGCGTAGCAGACCGCGGAGTTGGCCGCCGATCCCCGGCCCTGACACAGGATGTTGTTCTCCCGGCAGAACCGGGCGATGTCGTGCACCACCAGGAAATAGCCCGGAAACTGCAGTTGCGCAATGACTTTCAGCTCATGCTCGATCTGGGCGTAGGCCCGCGGCGCGTGCTCGGGTGACCCGTAGCGGTCGCGCGCCCCGGTCATGGTCAACTGCCGCAGCCAGCTGTCCTCGGTGTGCCCGTCGGGCACGTCGAACGGCGGCAGCCGCGGCGCGATCAGCGCCAGCCCGAACGCGCACTGCTCGCCCAGCTCGGCGGCGGCGGTCACCGCCTCGGGACACCACGCGAACAGCCGGGCCATCTCCTCGCCGGAGCGCAGGTGCGAACCGCCCAGCGGGGCCAGCCATCCGGCGGCCGAATCCAACGACTCCCGGGCCCGGATGGCGCCCACCGCCATGGCCAGCCGGCGCCGCGACGGCCCGGCGAAATGCGCGCCGGTGGTGGCCACGACGCCGACCCCGAAGCGCGGGGCCAGCGCGGCCAGCGCCGCGTTGCGTTCGTCGTCGAGCGGTTGGCCGTGCCGGGTCAGCTCGATGCTGACCCGCGCCGCGCCGAACCGGTCCACCAGATCGGCCAGCGCCCGCGCCGCCGCGTCCGGCCCGCCGTCGGAAAGCGCTTGGCGGACATGGCCTTTGCGGCAACCGGTCAGGATGTGCCAGTGCCCGCCGGCGGCCTCGGTCAGCGCGTCGATATCGTAGCGGGGCTTGCCCTTCTCGCCGCCGGCCAGATGCGCCGCGGCCAGCTGCCGCGACAGCCGCCGGTACCCCTCGGCGCCGCGGGCCAGCACCAGCAGGTGCGGGCCGGGCGGGTCGGGCGCCTCGGTGCGCGCGCTGGGGCCCAAAGACAGTTCGGCGCCGAACACGGTGCGCACGTCGAGTTCGGCCGCCGCCTCGGCGAACCGCACCGCCCCGTACAACCCGTCGTGGTCGGTGAGCGCCAGGGCGCGCAGGTCCAGCCGGGCGGCCTCCTCGACCATCTCCTCGGGCGTGCTCGCCCCGTCCAGGAAGCTGAACGCGGAATGCGCGTGCAATTCGGCATAGGGAACCGACGAACGGGCCGCCCGGCCCTCGTCGGGCGGCCGGTACGTCGCGCGCCCGCGCGACAGCGGGCCGTCTGGTTCCGGGGCCGGCGACTCACCGGCGCGGCGCGGCTTGCTGTCGAGCACCCGCTCCATCTCCGCCCAACTCGGCGGCCCGTTGAACCAGCCCACGAACCCAAGTATATCGAACTGGTGTTCGATTTAATCGCGGCCCGGTACAACCGTTGTTAAACCGATCTTCAACTCCTAAACAAGGTCTTAACGCTGCGGGGGTTACCGCGGCCGGGGCACTGGACGAATACTGGTACGGGTTCAAAAAAGCGGACACGGGCGGGACCGAGCATGGCGCAGACACTCGATACGGCGTTCCTCAAGGCCCACGATCCGGATCAGCACGCGAGCCTGGCGATCGGGGCGGTCGCCATCGTCGACGGCACCGTGCCCGACCCCGCGCAACTGGAACACCTTGTGGCAGAACGCATCCTGCCGATCGCGCGGTGCACGCAGCTGCTGCGGGCGCACCCGCTGAACCGGGAGTGGGTGGACTGCCCGGACTTCGATCTGGCCCGGCACCTGCGCCGGGTGGCGATCGCGGGCACCGGCGACGAGACCGAGCTGTCGCGGGTGATCGGCCAGGCGCTGCGCCGGCCGCTGGACCCGGGTCGCCCGCCGTGGGAATGCTGGGTGATCGAGGGCCTGCGCGGCAACCGGTGGGCGATGTTGATGAAGACCCATCACGGCCTGCTGGACGGCAACCCGGCCGCCCGCCTGATCACCCGGCTCTGCGACGACGCCGACGCCGACATGTTCGCCAATAATGCTGCGGCACAACCTGTTTCATCCTCGACCGGCTGGCTCGACGCGCTGAGCCGGGTGTCGTCGCTGACCGGTGGGCTGCTCGGGGCGCTCCGGCTCGCCGGGCGGGCCGAGGCGGTGGCGCCGGTGCGCCGCTACGCCACGGTGCGGGTGCCGATCGGCGACGTCGACCGGGTCTGCCGCAAATTCGGTGTCAGCGCCAACGACGTCGCGCTGGCCGCCGTCACCGAGGGATTCCGCACGGTGCTGCTCGACCGCGGCGAGCAACCGCGGGTCGACTCGCTGCGCACCCTGGTCCCGCTGCCGGTCCGCTCGGCGGTGCTCTCGCACCTGCCCGTCGAACACGACGACCCGGTGCGCCGGCTGCAGACCGTGCACGCCCGGTGCAACCCCGCCGCCGGGACGCAGCCGGCCGGCATCGTCGAATCGGCGATCGGACTGCTCCCGAACATGGTGCGCGGCAATCTGATCCAGCTGCTGTCCCGGCTGCCGCAGCGTGCCGTCGTCACGCTGGCCACCAACGTGCCGGGGCCGCGCCGACGGCTGCGGGTGATGGGCCAGACGCTGGAGCGGCTGCTGCCGGTCCCCCCGACGGCCACCCAGCTGCACACCGGGGTCGCGGTGCTCAGCTACGGCGACGAACTGGTTTTCGGCATCACCGCCGGGCCGGGCGACGGGTTCGACGTCACGCGGCTGGCCGCCGCCGTCGAGCTGGGCATGGCGCGGCTGGCGGCCCTCGGCGACGACTCCGTGCTGCTGTTCGCCGACCGGCGGCGCCGCCGCGCGGCCCGCCCGCCGCTGGGCCGGGTGCCGCCCGCGCACCCATCGGCGCCCGGGCACGCGCGTCACTGACCGGCTCGGGGCGCGACCGTGCCGCCGTGAGAAGGTTTTCCTCATGGGCGAATCGGGGCCGGTGGTGATCGATCCGCGCCGCCACGACGCGGTGTTGTTCGGGGTCGGCGACGCGCTGGGCTCGGCACTGGCGAGCCAACTGGGACAGATCGGGGTGGGCACCGCGGCGATCGCGGCGGACGGCCCGGCGGCGGCGGCCGACCGGCTGCGGGTCCGCCCGGGCCGCTGCGTGGTGGTGGCCGGCGACCCCGCGGCCGTCGAGGCGGCCCGCGCCGCCGGGTTCGCGTTGGTGATCGGGCTGGCGCCCGTCGGGCGCGACGGCGACGGGCTGCGCGGGGCCGGGGCCGACGCGGTGGTCGCCGAGCTGGAACAGATCACCGTGCGCACCGGCGACCGCCGGATGTCGCAGCTGCCGGATGCCTCCCAGGCCCTGACCGGCGGCGCCGACGGGCTGGCCGGTCGGCACCCGGCGGTGTTCTTCGACTTCGACGGCACGCTGTCGGACATCGTCGACGATCCCGATGCGGCCCGCCCGGTGGCCGGGGCCACCGCGGCGCTGACCCGGCTGGCCGCGCGTTGCCCGGTCGCGGTGCTGTCCGGGCGCGATCTGGCCGACGTGACGAAACGCGTTGGGGTGCCGGGGATCTGGTATGCGGGAAGCCACGGTTTCGAGCTGACCGCACCCGACGGCAGCCACCACCAGAACGACGACGCCGCCGCAGCCATCCCGGTGCTGGCGCAAGCGGCCGGGCGGCTGCGCGACGAGCTCGGCGCGATCCCGGGTGTTGTAGTGGAGCACAAGCGATTCGGCGTCGCGGTGCACTACCGCAACGCGGCACGCGACCGCGTCGGCGAGGTGGCGGCGGCGGTGCGCGCCGCGGGCAGGCACGACGCGCTGCGGGTGACCACCGGCCGCGAGGTCATCGAGCTGCGCCCGGACCTGGACTGGGACAAGGGCAAGACGCTGCGCTGGGTGATCGAGCACCTGCGCCGGTCCGGGTCGGGTGCGCTGACACCGGTCTACCTCGGCGACGACATCACCGACGAGGACGCGTTCGACGCGGTGCGCGGCGGGCCTGTCCAGGGCGTGCCAATCCTGGTGCGGCACAACGACGACGGCGACCGCGCCACCGCGGCCCTGTTCGCGCTGGACAGTCCCGCCCGGGCCGCCGAGTTCACCGAGCGGCTGGCCGATCAGCTCGAACGCGGCGAGGGTTAGGCGTACTCCACCGCGCCGTCGTCGAGCACCACCCGGGCGTTGGAGCCGTCCGGGTTCGACGCCTCGGTGCGAAACACCGCCTTGCCCGGCTCGGTGCGCCAGATCAGCGTGATCAGCGTCTCGCCGGGGAACACCGGCGAGGTGAACCGCGACGCGATCGAGGTGATGTTGGCCGCGACGCCGCCGCCGAGCTCGGCCACCAGCGCCCGCCCGGACACCCCGTAGGTGCACAGCCCGTGCAGGATCGGCTTGGGGAAGCCGGCCAGTTCCCGGGCGAACCACGGGTCGCTGTGCAGCGGGTTGCGGTCCCCGGAGAGCCGGTAGATCAGCGCCTGGTCCTCCCGGGTGGGCAGCGCGATCCGCGCGTCGGGCTCGCGGTCGGGGAATTCCGGCGCGATCGGCCGCTGCCCGGGCATCCCGCCGAACCCGCCCTCGCCCCGGATGACCAGGGTGGTCAGCGTCTCGGCGATCAGCTGCCCGGAGTCCGGCTCGGTGCCGCGGCCGCGCAACACCAGGATCGCGTTCTTGCCCTCGCCCTTGTCCTGGATGTCGGCGACCTCCGAGACCACCGAGAGCTTGCCCGCCGGCGGCAGCGGCGCGTGCAGCCGGATGCTCTGCGAGCCGTGTAACAGCATGGCCCAGTTGAACTTTCCGACCAGCCCGGCCGCGCCGAAGGCCGGGCAGCAGATCACCGCGTAGGTGGGCAGCACCTGCTGGTCGATGCCGTGGCTGTTCTCGGTGGTGAAGGCCAGGTCGTCGACCCCGGCGCCGACACCGAGCGCATAAAGCAGGGTGTCCCGGTCGGTCCATTCGAACAGCAGGGGTTCGGTCACCGCGCCGACGGCACTCGGGTCAATCGCCATGGGAGTCTCCTTTTCGCGGAATTCGAGAGCTTTTCTCCCGCTAACCATCGCAAACCCTTCCCAGCGGAGCCGTCGGCAGGGCAGGCTATCTCTCATGCCCAAGCGCAGCATGATCCGGAAGGTCTCGGTGGCGCTGGCCGCGCTCATCGCGACGGTGACCGTCGCCGCCTGCGGCGGCTCACCGCAGGCCCGGTCCATCACGGTGACCTTCGTCCGGCACGCCCAGTCCGAGGCCAACGCCAGCGGCACCATCGACACCGAGGTGCCCGGGCCGGGTCTGTCCCCGGAGGGCAAGGGGCAGGCCGAACAGGTCGCCCACCAACTCGGCCGCAAGGACTACGACAGCGTCTACGCCTCCACCATGACCCGGGCCCAGCAAACCGCGGCCCCGCTGGCCGCCGAGCTCGGCAAGCAGGTCGAGGTGCTGCCCGGCATCCAGGAGATCAACGCCGGCTGGTACAACGGCAAACCCGAGTCGATGGCGAAGTCGACCTACCTGGTGGCGCCGGCGAACTGGCTCAAGGGCGACGTCTCCGACAGCATCCCCGGCTCGATCAGCGGCAAGGAGTTCAACGACCAGTTCACCGCGGCCGTCAACAAGATCTACAACAGCGGCCACCGCAACCCGGTGGTGTTCTCGCACGCGAACTCGATCATGGTGTGGACGCTGATGAACACCCGCAACGCCAAGGACAGCCTGATGAACACCCATCCGCTGCCCAACACCGGCCGGGTGGTGATCAACGGCAACCCGATCACCGGCTGGACGCTGGTGGATTGGGACGGGATCCGCGACTTCCGCAGCTAGCCCCCGGCCGCCCCGAAGCTCGCCGCCCAAGCTCGCTCCCCAAGCTCGGCGGTTGACGCGCGAGGCCGGCACCGCCACGATGTCTTCATGCGGTATGTCGTTACCGGCGGTACCGGGTTTATTGGTCGCCGCGTCGTCACTCGTCTTCTGCAAACCCGGCCCGACGCGCAGGTGTGGGTGCTGGTCCGCCGGCAGTCGCTGGGCCGGTTCGAACGGCTCTCGGCGCGGGGCGACACCCCGTGGGGCGACCGGGTGAAACCGCTGGTCGGAGAGCTGCCGGCGCTGGAGCTCAGCGACGAGACCCTGGCCGAGCTGGGACACGTCGACCACCTGGTGCACTGCGCGGCGATCTACGACATCACCGCCGGGGAGGCCGAGCAGCGGGCCGCCAACGTGGACGGCACCCGCGCCGTGATCGAGCTGGCGCAACGGCTCGGCGCCACCCTGCACCACGTGTCGTCCATCGCGGTGGCCGGTGACTTCCCCGGCGAGTACACCGAGGACGACTTCGACGTGGGCCAGCAACTGCCCACGCCGTATCACCAGACCAAGTTCGAGGCCGAGCTGCTGGTGCGCTCGGCGCCCGGCCTGCGTCATCGCATCTACCGCCCGGCGGTGGTGGTGGGCGACTCGCGCACCGGCGAGATGGACAAGGTGGACGGGCCGTACTACTTCTTCGGCGTGCTGGCCAAGCTGGCGGTGCTGCCCAGGTTCACCCCGATGCTGCTGCCCGACACCGGGCGCACCAACATCGTGCCGGTCGACTACGTCGCCGACGCGCTGGTCGCGCTGATGCACGCCGACGGCCTGGACGGGCAGACCTTCCACCTCACCGCCGAGAAGACCATCGGCCTGCGCGGCATCTACCGGGGCGTGGCCAAGGCGGCCGGGCTGCCGCCGCTGCGCGGGTCGCTGCCCGGCGCGGTGGCCGCCCCGGTGCTCAAGGTGCGCGGCCGCGCCCGGGTGGTGCGCGACATGGCGGCCACCCAGCTCGGCATCCCCGCGCAGGTGTTCGACCTGGTCGACCTGGCCCCCACCTTCGTCAGCGAGAAGACGCGAAATGCGTTGGCGGGCACCGGAATCGAAGTTCCCGAGTTCGCCGGCTACGCGCCCAGGCTGTGGCGGTACTGGGCCGAGCACCTCGACCCCGACCGGGCGCGCCGCGACGATCCGCGGGGACCGCTGTACGGCCGGCACGTCATCGTCACCGGCGCCTCCAGCGGCATCGGCCGGGCGTCGGCCATCGCGATCGCGCAGCGGGGCGCCACCGTGTTCGCGCTGGCCCGCAACGGCGCCGCACTCGACGCGCTGGTCGACGAGATCCGCGCCAATGGCGGTGCGGCCCATGCCTTTACCTGTGACGTCACCGATTCCGCGTCGGTGGAACACACCGTCAAGGACATCCTGGGCCGGTTCGACCACGTCGACTACCTGGTGAACAACGCCGGCCGGTCGATCCGCCGCTCGGTGGTCAACTCGACCGATCGGCTGCACGACTACGAACGGGTGATGGCGGTCAACTACTTCGGCGCGGTGCGGATGGTGCTGGCGCTGCTGCCGCATTGGCGGGAGCGGCGATTCGGTCACGTCGTCAACGTGTCCAGCGCCGGTGTGCAGGCACGCAACCCCAAGTACAGCTCCTATCTGCCGACCAAGGCGGCCCTGGACGCGTTCGCCGACGTGGTCGGCTCGGAGGTGCTGTCCGACCACATCACCTTCACCAACATCCACATGCCGCTGGTGCGCACCCCGATGATCGTGCCGTCGCACCGGCTCAACCCGGTGCGGGCGATCAGCCCGGAGCGCGCGGCGGCGATGGTGGTGCGCGGGCTGGTGGAAAAGCCGGCCCGCATCGACACCCCGCTGGGCACCCTGGCCGAGGCCGGAAACTACTTCGCGCCGAGGACTTCTCGGCGGGTCCTGCACCAGCTCTACCTCGGCTACCCGGACTCGGCCGCGGCGCGCGGGGTGGCCACCGAACCCCGGCCGGTGGAACGCACCGAACGCACTGCACCCCGCAAGCCGCGCCGGCCCGTCCGCGCCGTCACGCGCGGCCTGCGCACACCGCGCCCGGTCAGGCGGCTGGTGCGCCTGGTCCCCGGCGTGCACTGGTGATCCGCGCACACGTTTACCCGGGCGCGATCGCGGTACTCCGGCGCGATGGTAGGCAGTGCCGGCCGGGCTGACATCGATCCCGTGGGAGTGGCCGCCGAACTGGTGGCCGCGACGGGCGCGGCGGTGCTGCCCGCGCTGAGTGTGACGCGCAGCCTGGGTGTGGGCCGCAAGGAGTGGACGCGGTTCGCCCGGGACCCGTTGCTGTACAAGGTGATACGGCTGCTGTCCCGGATCGCCGCCGCCCTCGACGAGGTCGGCGAGTGGAACGTCCAGGTGCACCCGTTCCACATCCGGTCGGCGCCGCAGGAGTGCGGCGCCGGCGGTCAACCGACGCCCAGGGCCGGCGGCTGCTGACGGCGACGCTGGCCGAGCCGGGCACCCTGCTGGTCAGCGACGACCGCCGCACCCTGCACCAGGTGTCGCCGATCCGGCCGCTCGAGGGCGACGGCCCGGCCCGCCGGGACGTCCTGGTGATCACCTTCGCGTCCGGCCGGCCCTGATCGTCGCGGTATCGTGGCCGCGGTGACTCCAGTTTTCGTCGATGTCGACACCGGCGTGGATGATGCGCTGGCGCTGATGTACCTGTTCGCCAGCCCGGACGCCGACGTGGTCGGCATCGCATCGACCGGCGGAAACGTTGCGGTGGAGCAGGTTTGCGAAAACAACCTGGGCCTGCTGCAGCTGTGCGGGCTGACCGGCATCCCGGTGTCCAAGGGTTCCGGGCACACCCTGACCGGCCCGATGCGGCTGCCGTCAAAAGTCCACGGCCCCAGGGGATTGGGCTATGCCGAGCTGCCGCCCAGCGACCACCGGGTCACCGACCACGACTCGGCAACCGCCTGGGTGCGCGCCGCGCACGCCCACCCCGGGGAGCTGATCGGGGTGGCGACCGGGCCGCTGACCAACCTGGCGCTGGCGCTGCGGGCCGAGCCCGCGCTGCCGACCCTGCTGCGCCGGCTGGTGATCATGGGCGGCTCCTACGACCATCGGGGCAACACCACCGCGGTGGCGGAATGGAACATCAGCGTGGACCCCGAGGCCGCGGCCGAGGTGCTGGCCGGCTGGGGTGGCGCCGACGTCGGGCGGGAGCGGCTGCCGATCCTGTGCGGGCTGGACCTGACCCGCAAGGTGGCGATGACGCCGGATCACCTGACGCGGCTGGCCACCGCCGCGGACTCCGGCACCCGCCCGCTGAGTGCCGACGACGAACCCGGAACCCGGTCCGCGGCCGCCAACCCGCTGATCCGGGTGATCGAGGACGCGATGCGGTTCTACCTGGAGGCCTATCACGACCTCGGCCACGGCTATCAGGCGCACATGCACGACCCGTTGGCCGCCGCCGTCGCGCTGGACCCCACCCTGGTGGCCACCCGTCCGGCGACGGTGGAGATCGAGCTGACCGGCACCCTGACCCGCGCCATGACGGTCACCGACTGGTCGGGTCGTCGAGAACCCAACGCGCTCATCAGGATTGATGTGGACTCGGCGGCATTCTTCGACCGGTTCATCGAACGGGTGGGGCCGTTCGCCCGCCGGGTGGGCGGCGGCCGGTGACGACGGTATCCGCGAAACGAAGGCGGGCCGTCACACGAAAATCGGCGGTTGCCGGTCACCTGCGCCGGTGACGTCGGCGGATTGTGTTTTCATGAAGATGGACGAGTGGGGGCGCGACGTCACGCGTGGACGGCTCCCGTCAAGTGAAAGGTATCGAGTGTCATGACGGAGCTGGTTACCGGGGAAACGCTGCCGAACGTGGTCGTCACTGGCATCGCCATGACGACCGCGCTGGCAACCGACGCCGATACCACCTGGAAGCTGTTGCTGGACAGTCAAAGTGGTATCCGCAAGCTCGAGGATTCCTTTGTCGAGGAGTTCGACCTGCCGGTGCGCATCGGCGGTCACCTGCTGGAGGATTTCGACGACGGGCTGACCCGGGCCGAGCGGCACCGGATGGGCTACCTGCAGATGATGTCGACGGTGCTGGGCCGGCGGGTCTGGGAGAACGCCGGCTCGCCCGAAGTTGACAGTAACCGGCTCATGGTGTCCATCGGCACCGGCCTGGGCTCGGCGGAGCAGATCGTGTTCAGCTACGACGACCTGCGCGCGCGGGGCATGAAGGGGGTCTCGCCGCTGGCGGTGTCGAAGTACATGCCCGACGGCGCGGCCGTCGCGGTGGGCCTGGAACGGCACGCCAAGGCCGGCGTGATCACGCCGGTGTCGGCGTGCGCGTCGGGCTCCGAGGGCATCGCCCAGGCGTGGCGCAGCATCGTCTTCGGCGAGGCCGACGTCGCGATCTGCGGGGGCGTGGAGGTCCGCATCGAGGCGGTGGCGATCGCGGCGTTCGCCCAGATGCGCATCGTGATGTCGACCAAGAACGACGACCCCGTCGGCGCCTGTCGCCCGTTCGACCGGGACCGCACCGGCTTCGTGTTCGGCGAGGCCGGCGCGCTGATGGTGATCGAAACCGAGGAACACGCCAAGGCCCGCGGGGCCAACATCCTGGCCCGCATCATGGGCGCCAGCATCACCTCCGACGGCTACCACATGGTCGCCCCGGACCCCAACGGCGAACGCGCCGGACACGCCATGAGCCGCGCCATCCAGCTGGCCGGGCTGACCCCGAAAGACATCACCCACGTCAATGCGCACGCCACCGGCACCTCGGTGGGCGACGTGGCCGAGGGCAAGGCGATCAACAACGCGCTGGGCCCGCACGGCGGCAACGCCGCCGTCTACGCCCCCAAGGCCGCGCTCGGCCACTCGGTCGGCGCCGTCGGCGCCGTCGAGTCCATCCTGACCGTGCTGGCCCTGCGCGACCAGGTCGTCCCGCCCACCCTGAACCTGGAAAACCTCGACCCCGAAATCGATTTGGACGTGGTGGCGGGCAAACCGCGGCCGGGCAACTACCAGTACGCGATCAACAACTCGTTCGGCTTCGGCGGCCACAACGTCGCCATCGCCTTCGGACGGTACTGAACCCGCGGTCGCGCCGGCCCTCGTTTGGTGATCCGAGCAGAGGGTAAAGCAGCGACTATGGCCTTCGCCGAGTATCAGAACGAGCTCTACGACCAGTCGTTGCACGGCAACCAGCCGCAGTATCCGATCAGATTCGAGGAGCTGGAGGCCAAGGCGTCGGCGGCGATGACCCCGAAGGTGCTGGGGTATGTCGCCGGCGGCGCCGGCGACGAGCACACCCAGCGGGCCAACTGCGAGGCGTTCAAGCGGTGGGGCTTGTACCCGCGGATGGGGATCGCCCCCGAACAGCGCGACATGTCCGTCGAGCTGTTCGGCACCCGGTTCCCGTCGCCGATATTCATGGCGCCCATCGGCGTGATCGGGGTGTGCGACCCCGACGGCCACGGCGACCTGGCCTGCGTTCGGGCCTCGATCCGCACCGGCGTCCCGTTCTTCGTGGGCACGCTGTCGGCCGATCCGATGGAGGACCTGGCCGACGAATTGGGCGACACCCCAGCGTTTTTCCAGCTCTACACCCCACCGGACCGCAAGATGGCCGCCAGCCTGGTGCACCGGGCCGAGGCGGCCGGCTTCAAGGGCATCGCCGTCACCCTGGACACCTGGGTGACCGGCTGGCGGCCCCGCGACCTGAGCGGCGGGAACTACCCCCAGGTGCCCAGCGGATGCCTGGCCAACTACACCAGCGATCCGGTTTTTCGCGCCGGCTTGAGCCGCGGCGAAGACCCCATCGAGGCGGCGGTGCGCAAGCTGCCGATCTTCGGCAGGCCGTTCCGGTGGGAGGACCTGGAATGGCTGCGGTCGCGGACCAGCCTGCCGCTGATGACCAAGGGCATCTGCCACCCCGACGACGTGCGCCGCGCCAAAGACATTGGGGTGGACGCCGTTTACTGCTCCAACCACGGCGGCCGGCAAGCCAACGGCGGGTTGCCCTGCCTGGACTGCCTGCCCGGGGTGGTCGAGGCGGCCGACGGGTTGCCGGTGCTGTTCGACTCGGGTGTGCGCAGCGGGGCCGACATCGTCAAGGCGCTGGCGCTGGGGGCGACCGCGGTCGGCATCGGCCGCCCCTACGCCTACGGGCTGGCGCTCGGGGGCGTCGGCGGCATCGTGCACGTGCTGCGCTCGCTGCTGGCCGAGGCCGACCTGATCATGGCCGTCGACGGCTACCCCTCGCTGAAGGACCTGACGCCGGACGCGCTTCGCCGCGTCGAACATGTTGCACCACAACGTTATTCGTAGCTTCCCTCCAAATACCACCTCCTTTGCCGGTAGCACAGCAGCAGCGCGCGTTCGCTTTCCAGCAGAACCTGGGCGCGGGCGGTACGGCCCCCGCCCTGACCCCGGTCGTCCCACCACCGCTCGTCGACCGGCCAGGGCCCGCCCCACCAGCACAGCCGCTCGCCCCGGCCGTGAACGACCAGGCGCGCAGGGTCGGCGGAGAACAGCCCCCGGCTGCTGACGCGTATCGGATTGCCTTGGGCGTCAAGCAATTCCACCGGATCGTCGAGCAACACCGCCGGTGACGGCTCGGGCAGCCGGCCGGGCCACGGCAGCTCGGGATCGCACCGCGGCACCGGCTCGTCGCCGAGCGGGATCAAGGTGATGCGCTCGGCCGGGCCGCGGCCACCGGACAGCACCGGCACCTGCACCGCCTCCGGGCCGAGCAAGCCCTGCACCCGCACCAGTGCCCGGCGGGCCCGCAGCCGGTCCTCCTCCCCCAGGCCGCCCCAGAGCGGCAACTGCAGCGCCTCGGCGGAGACCACCTCCACCGCCCGCAGCCGCAACAGCGTCACCGGGGCGGTGGGACGATCGCGCGCGGTGCGGTTGCTCAACCAGCCGTCCAGTTGCCAGCGCACCCGGTCGGCGGTGGCGTCCTCGGTCAAAGGCTCGGCGCACCGCCACACCCGGTGGCGTTCTTCGCCGCTCCCGGTGACGGCGTGAATGGCCAGCCGGGTGCAGCCCACACCGGCGGCCATCAGCGCCTGATGCAGCGTGCCGGCCAGCGAGCGCCCGGCGAACGCCGCGGCGTCCACCCGGTCGATCGGCGGGTCGCAGTCCAGCACGGCCTCGAGCTCGGCCGGGGGTTCCCGCCCGGAGGGCGGCCGTTCGGGTTCGCCGCGGGCCAGCCGGTGCGCGGCCACCCCGTCGGCGCCGAACCGGGACGCCACGTCGCCGCGGGCCAGTGCGGCGAACTGCCCGATGGTGCGAATTCCCATCCGCCACAACAGGTCCGTCAGCTCTTCGCGGCCGGGGCCGGACAGGCTCGGCTCGGTGGCGAGTTGGCGGACGGACAGCACCGACAGGAACTTCGCGTCGCCTCCCGGCTCCACGATCCGGCCCGCCCGCGCCGCCAGGACCGCGGTAGACAACCGGTCGGCGATCCCGACCTGGCACTCGGCGCCGGCCACCGAGCTCACGGCCACCGCGTCGACCAGCCGCTCGGCCGCGGCCTCCTCGGACCCGAAGTAGCGGGCCGCCCCGCGCACCGGCAGCACCAGCAGCCCGGGCCGCAGCACCTCGGCGCGGGGCACCAGGTCGTCCACCGCCGCGATCACCGCTTCGAAGAAGCGGGCGTCGCGGTCCGCGTCGGCGGTGCTGACATGCAGTTGCGGGCACCGGGCCGCCGCCTCCCGGCGGCGCAGGCCTCGCCGCACCCCGGCCGCGCGGGCGGCCGACGAGCAGGCGATCACCCGGTTGGCCAACGTGACCGCGACCGGGGCGGTGGCTGGCAGCTCCGCGGCGGCCGCCGCCGCCACCGCGGGCCAGTCCATGCACCAGATCGCCAAAACCCTTGAACCAGAAGGGGTTACCACCGGAATTCACCCCGCCCGCGCCTGGGCCGCCACCCGCCGTCCCGCGCACATCCCGCTGACCTGCAGCCGCACCCCGCTGATGCGCCCGAACCCCGGGGCGGGTTTTCCCCACTGGGCCGGTGTGACCTCATAGCCACAGACCCGGGCCGCGAGCCGCGTCGGCGCGCCCTGCCAATCGCCGCCGGTGACCAGCAGGGTGCAGCCCTTGCTGCGGGCCCGCGCCACCACCGCCCGGGCCCGGGTCGGCGGCACCCGGCGCCCGCCCAGCCCGAGAACCACCAGGTCCATGCCGTCGACCAGCACCGCGGCCACCTCCACCGGATCGGTCCCGGGGTCCGGGATCACCGCGAGCCGGCTCAGGTCCGCCCCCATCTCGGCGGCGGCCAGCAGCCCGATGTCCGGCTGGCCGACGATCGCGGCGTTGCCCCCGGCCGCCGTCACCGCGGCCACCATGCTCAACAGCAGCGACCGGGCGCCCGAGAGCACCGCCACCGACCCCCGGGGCACCCGCACCGATTCGGCCAGCCACCGCGGCAGGGCCAGCAAAGATTCCGCGCCCAGCAGGTCGGCGGGGGCGGCGGCGCCGGATGCCGCCCCGGACATCCTCCCGGACATCTCCGCCATCCGCCGGCGCAGCGATTCCAGCCGCTCGGCGCGGGTTTCTTCGTGGCGACTGGAGGCGAAAGCCGCGGTCATGACCAGCCTCCTGTCGCCACTCGTCGCCCGAATATTTCGAACGCATGTTCGATTCACTGGGGAGTAAACACCCACCCTCCGACAACCGTCAAGAAACGTAAGGGGCAGCCTTATGCGCTCGGTGCCGGTGGGACGGATGGTGCTTTTTTGCCCCGAGTGGCAATGCCGGGCCGGGCCGGTAGAAAGCCGGCGGAAGCCGCACCGTCGTGCACGGCGACGAGCACGTCATCAAATTCACCGAGGCCTGCTACCGGGAAAACGCCCTCCAGCCCGACCCGCGGTTCGCCGCGGCCGTGCAGACCGCACAGCGGCGGATCGCGCCGCGCGCCCTCGGCGGCGGCGCGGCGACCATCCCGTCCGGCTGACGGCAGCCCGAGCCCATTTCCGGCGGGGCGGCTACTCCCACTCGATAGTGCCGGGCGGCTTGCTGGTGATGTCCAGCACCACGCGGTTGACCTCGGGGACCTCGTTGGTGATGCGGGTCGAGATCCGCTCCAGCACCTCGTAGGGGACCCGGGTCCAGTCCGCGGTCATGGCGTCCTCACTGGTCACCGGCCGCAGCACGATCGGATGCCCGTAGGTGCGGTTGTCGCCCTGCACCCCCACCGAGCGGACCTCACCGAGCAGCACCACCGGGCACTGCCAGATCAGCGAGTCCAAGCCGGCGGCGGTGAGTTCCTCGCGCGCGATCGAGTCCGCCCGCCGCAGCGTGTCCAGCCGCGTCGCGGTGACCTCCCCGACTATCCGGATGCCCAGGCCGGGGCCCGGAAAGGGTTGGCGCGCAACGATTTCCTCCGGCAGCCCCAGTTCCCGGCCGACCGCGCGCACCTCGTCCTTGAACAGCAGCCGCAGCGGCTCGACGAGGGTGAACTTCAGGTCGCCGGGCAGCCCCCCGACGTTGTGGTGGCTCTTGATGTTCGCGGTGCCGCTGCCCCCGCCGGACTCCACCACGTCGGGATACAGCGTGCCCTGCACCAGGAACTCGACCGGCTTGTCCCCCAACACATCTCGCACCGCGCCCTCGAACGCCCGAATGAACTGCCGGCCGATGATCTTGCGCTTGCCCTCAGGGTTGGTCACCCCGGCCAGCGCCTGCAGGAAGGTGTCCGCCGCGTCGACCGTGACCAGGTTGGCGCCGGTGGCCGCCACGAAATCGCGCTGCACCTGCGCGCGTTCGCCGGCACGCAACAACCCGTGGTCGACGAACACACACGTCAAGCGATCGCCGATGGCGCGCTGCACCAGAGCGGCGGCCACCGCGGAATCCACCCCGCCGGACAATCCGCAGATCGCGTGGCCGTCGCCGATCTGCGCGCGGACCTGCTCCACCAGCACACCGGCGATGTTGGCGGCCGTCCAGTCCGCGCCCAGCCCGGCGAAGTCGTGCAGGAACCGGCTCAGCACCTGCTGGCCGTGCGGGGTGTGCATCACCTCCGGGTGGTACTGCACCCCGGCAAGGCGGCGGGCCCGGTTCTCGAACGCGGCCACCACGGCGCCGGGGCTGCTGGCCACCACCTCGAAACCGTCCGGCGCGGCGGTGACCGCATCACCGTGGCTCATCCAGACCGGCTGCACGCCCGGTAGCCCCGAATGCAGTTCGCCCCCAAGCACTTTCAGCTCGGTGCGACCGTATTCGCTGGTGCCGGTGTGCGCGACGGTGCCGCCCAGGGCCTGCGCCATGGCCTGAAATCCGTAGCAGATGCCGAACACCGGCACCCCCAGGTCGAACACCGCCGGATCCAGCTGCGGGGCGCCCGGCTCGTAGACGCTGGACGGGCCGCCGGAGAGCACCAGCGCCCGCGGGTGGCGGGCCTTGATCTCCTCGATCGTCGCGGTGTGTGGAATGACCTCGGAGAAGACCCGCGCCTCACGCACCCGCCGGGCGATCAGCTGCGCGTACTGGGCACCGAAGTCGACCACCAACACGGGTCGAGCGGGCGGTTCGGGCACCTCGGTGGAGGGGGATTCGGCCACGCCAGAAGTCTAGTGGCCGCCTCCGCCGGCCCCGGCCCCCGAGGCCCGCAGCGAAAGCGCGTCACCGAGCGAATTCTATGCCTTCGATATGAGCCTCCCGGTCGCTGCTGATAACGATAATCATTTTCACTTATTTTTTCGGTGATTCCGCAGCCCGCCTAGCCCAGGAGTTGCCGTGACGGCAGTGCCGCGATGACCGCACCGATCTGGATGGCGTCCCCGCCGGAGGTGCACTCGGCGTTGTTGAGCAGCGGCCCCGGGCCGGCGTCGGTGTTCGCCGCCGCGGCGGCGTGGAGCTCGTTGGGCGCCGAATACGCCTCGGCGGCAGAGGAACTCAGTGGGTTACTGGCGTCGGCGCAGGCCGGCGCGTGGCAGGGGCCGAGCGCCGAATCCTATGTCGCCGCGCACGGCCCGTATCTGGCATGGTTGACGCGGGCCAGCGCGCACAGCGCGGCGGCGGCCGCCCTGCACGAGACCGCGGGCACCGCCTATACCGCCGCGTTGGCGGCGATGCCGACGCTGCCGGAGCTGGCCGCCAACCACGCCGTCCACGGCGCGCTGGTGGCGACGAATTTCTTTGGGATCAACACCATTCCGATCGCCGTCAACGAGGCCGACTATGCGCGGATGTGGGTCCAGGCCGCCGGCACCATGGCGACGTATCAAGCGGTCTCCACCGCGGCGGTGGCAGCCGTCCCGCAGCCGGACCCGGCGCCGTCCATCCTGAAATCCACCGCGGCGCACGACCACGAGCACGGGGATGACCACGATCACGACCACGGGTTCGACAGCCCGCTCAACCAGTTCGTCGCCCAGATCCTGCGGCTGTTCGGCATCGACTGGGACCCGGTCGAGGGCACCCTCAACGGGTTGCCGTACGAGGCCTACACCAGCCCCGCGGACCCGCTGTGGTGGGTGGTGCGGGCCCTGGAGCTGTTTTCCGATTTCCAACAGTTCGGGGCTCTGCTGCAGGAAAACCCCGCGGCGGCTTTACAATTCATCACCGAACTGGTGCTGCTCGACTGGCCGACCCACCTGGCCCAGCTCGCGAGTTGGCTTCCGACGCAACCCCAGCTGCTGTTGGTGCCCGCGCTCGTCGCCGCGGCGCCGTTCGGGGCGCTGGCCGGCTTCGCGGGCGTGGCCGGGCAGCCGCCCCTCCCCGCGCCGGTCGCGGAGCCGGCGACCCCATCCGCCGTGGCGCCGACCGGCCTGCCGGCGACGGCCGGCGCGACCCCGATCGCCGCTTCGGCCGCGGCTTCGGTGCCGGCGCCCGCGCCACGCCTGCGCCTACGGCGGCCACCGTGTCCAGCCCGGCACCGCCGGCGCCACCGGCCCCGGGCGCGGCCCCGTTTGCGCCTCCCTACGCCGTCCCACCGCCCGGTGTTGGGTTCGGCTCGAAAGCGAGAGCGAGCGTCGACGCCTACGCGAAAAGCAAGTCACCCCAACCGGATTCGAATGCGGTCAGCGCCGGGGCGGCCGTCCGGGAGGCGGCACATGCCCGGCGCCGCCAGCGGTCGCGGCGGCGCAGCCGCGGCGACGAATTCATGGACATGAATGTCGGCGTCGATCCGGACTGGGACGAGCCGGCGACGACGGCGTCCCCGCGCGGTGCCGGAAACCTGGGCTTCGCCGGCACGGCGCCCCGGGAAACCGTCGCGGCCGCGGGCCTGACCCAGCTGGCCGGAGATGAGTTCGGCGGCGGGGCCGGCATGCCCCTGCTCCCGGGCAGCTGGGCCCCGCCTGTCCCGCGCCACAGCGGGGGCTGACGTCCGGCGCGCCGGTGATCGGTGGCGACATGTCCCTTCCGCATGGTGGAGTGGATACCGCCCGACCCCAACCCCCGGAAGCGAGTGCCCGTGCTGGGTCTGCCCGAGAAAGTGCACGCCTGCCTGTTCGACCTCGACGGCGTGCTCACCGACACCGCCAGCGTGCACACCAAGGCCTGGAAGGCGATGTTCGACGCCTACCTGGCCGACCGGGCCAAGCGCACCGGCGAGACGTTCGTCCCGTTCGACCCGGCCGCCGACTACCGCAAATACGTCGACGGCAAGAAGCGCGAGGACGGGGTGCGGTCGTTCCTGCAGAGCCGGGGCATTCACCTGCCCGACGGCAGCCCGGACGACGCGGGAGACGCCGAGACGATCTACGGCCTGGGCAACCGCAAGAACGACATGTTCCAGAAGGTCCTCAAACAGGACGGCGTCAAGGTGTTCGACGGGTCGCGGCGCTACCTCGAGGCGGCCTCGGCCGCCGGCCTGGGCATCGCGGTGGTGTCGTCCAGCGCCAACACCCGCGACGTGCTCGAGGTCACCGGCCTGGACCGGTTCGTGCAGCAGCGGGTGGACGGCATCATGCTGCGCGAGGAACACCTGGCCGGCAAGCCGGCGCCGGACTCCTTCCTGCGCGGGGCGCAGCTGCTCGACGTCCCCGCCGGCGCGGCGGCAGTGTTCGAGGACGCCTTGTCCGGGGTGGCCGCGGGCCGGGCCGGTAACTTCGGTTTCGTGGTAGGTGTCGACCGGGTGGGCCAGGCCGAGGATTTGCGCCGCAACGGCGCCGACGTGGTGGTCAGCGACCTCGCCGAGCTGCTGGCGTCATGATCACCGACGAATCGTTCCCCGTCGACCCCTGGCACGTGCGCGAAACCCAGCTCAACCTCAACCTGCTCGCCCAGTCGGAATCCCTGTTTGCCCTGTCCAACGGGCACATCGGGCTTCGCGGCAACCTCGACGAAGGCGAGCCCTACGGGCTGCCCGGCACCTATCTGAACTCCTTCTACGAGATCCGGCCGCTGCCCTACGCCGAAGCCGGCTACGGCTACCCGGAAGCCGGCCAGACGCTCGTCGACGTCACCAACGGCAAGATCATCCGCCTGCTGGTCGAGGACGAGCCGTTCGACGTCCGCTACGGCGAATTGATCTCCCACGAGCGCGATCTCGACCTGCGCGCCGGAACGATGACCCGCAGCGCGCACTGGCGCTCGCCCGCCGGCAAGCAGGTCAAAGTGGTATCCACCCGGCTGGTGTCGCTGGCCCAGCGCGGCGTGGCCGCCATCGAGTACGTCGTGGAGGCTGTCGGCGAGTTCGTGCGCGTCACCGTGCAATCGGAACTGGTCACCAACGAGGACCAGCCACGTACCTCGGGTGACCCGCGGGTGTCGGCCATCCTGGACAACCCGCTCGAAGAGGTCGACCACGAAAACACCGACACCGGTGCGGTTCTCATGCACCGCACCCGCAGCAGCGCGCTGATGACGGCCGCCGGGATGGATCACGAGGTCGAGGTCCCCGGGCGCGTCGAGGTCAGCACCGACGCGCGCGCCGATCTGGCCCGGACCACCGTGATCTGCGGGCTGCGCGAGGGCCAGAAGCTACGCATCGTCAAGTACCTGGCGTACGGCTGGTCGAGTATGCGCTCACGCCCGGCCCTGCGCGACCAGGTCGCCGCCGCGCTGCACAGCGCCCGCTACAGCGGATGGCAGGGACTGCTGGAAGCGCAACGCAAGTATCTGGACAACTTCTGGGATTGCGCCGACGTCGAGGTCGAGGGCGACCCGGAATCCCAGCAAGCGGTCCGATTCGGGCTCTTCCACCTGCTGCAGGCCAGCGCCCGCGCCGAACGCCGCGCGATCGCCGCCAAGGGGCTCACCGGAACCGGGTACGACGGCCACGCCTTCTGGGACACCGAGGGATACGTGCTGCCGGTGCTCACCTACACCGCGCCGCACACCGTCGCCGACGCGCTGCGGTGGCGGGCCTCCACCCTGGACCTGGCCAAGGAGCGCGCCGCCGAGCTCGGCCTGGAGGGCGCCGCGTTTCCGTGGCGCACCATCCGCGGGCAGGAATGCTCGGCCTACTGGCCGGCCGGCACGGCGGCCTGGCACATCAACGCCGACATCGCCGCGGCCTTCGAGCGCTACCGCATCGTCACCGGCGACGACGACCTGGAGGCCGAGTGCGGGCTGCCGGTGCTGGTCGAAACCGCCCGGCTGTGGCTCTCGCTGGGCCACCACGACCGGCACGGCGTCTGGCACCTCGACGGCGTCACCGGCCCCGACGAGTACACCGCGGTGGTCCGCGACAACGTCTTCACCAACCTGATGGCCGCGCACAACCTGCGCGTCGCGGCCGAGGCCTGCAACCGCCACCCCGACGGGGCCAAGGCGCTGGGCGTCACCACTGAGGAGACCGCGGCGTGGCGCGACGCCGCCGACGCCGTCAAGATCCCCTACGACTCCGGCCTGGGCGTGCACCAGCAGTGCGAGGGCTTCACCACCTTCGCGGAATGGGACTTCGAGCACAACACCACCTACCCGCTGCTGCTGCACGAGGCCTACGTGCGCCTCTACCCGGCGCAGGTGATCAAGCAGGCCGACCTGGTGCTGGCGATGCACTGGCAGAGCCACGCGTTCACGCTCGAGCAGAAGGCCCGCAACGTCGACTACTACGAGCCGCGGATGGTGCGCGACTCGTCGCTGTCGGCGTGCACGCAAGCGGTGATGTGCGCCGAGGTCGGGCATCTGGAACTGGCCCACGACTACGCCTACGAGGCCGCCCTGATCGACCTGCGCGACCTGCACCACAACACCCGCGACGGCCTGCACATGGCCTCGCTGGCCGGCGCGTGGACGGCGCTGGTGTCCGGGTTCGGCGGGCTGCGCGACGACGAGGGCGTTCTGTCGCTGGATCCCCAACTGCCGGACGGGATTTCGCGGTTGCGGTTCCGGCTGCGGTGGCGCGATTTCCGGGTCACCGTGGACGTCAACCACGCCGATGTCACCTACACGCTGCGCGACGGGCCCGGCGGCGAGCTGACCATCCAGCACGCCGGCGCCGAGCTGGAGCTCAGCACCCAGTCCCCGACCACCGTCGCGGTGCGTCCCCGCAAGCCGCTGCTGCCGCCGCCGCAGCAGCCGCCGGGCCGCGAGCCCACCCACCGGCGGGCGGTGTCGCGGTCGTCGCCGGGTCAGTGAGGGTCGGGGGACCTCAGGATCCGCTCCACCTCGGCGCCGGCCGCCCGGCGTAGCTCGGCGTCGGTCAGCTCCTCGATCCCCGTCGCCGCCCGCAGGATGGGCGCGAACAGCCGCCAACCGAACTGCAGCGCAAGGGCATTGGCAACGGCCAGGCGCGCGTGCAGCTCGTCGTCATGCAGCGGCCGCACCCCGTCGAGCAGGGTGGCGATGTTGGGAAAGCGCTTCTGCAGCTGTCCGGCCGGATACCCGTCGAGCACGGTGCGGGCCATCACCCGCATCTGCCGGTCCAGTGACTGCTCCACCACCTCCGCGGGCGTGTCGGTCGCCAGCAGGGCGCTCAGGTTGGCGCCCAGATGGTCGAGCACCGCGCCGACCAGTTGCTCCTTGGTGCCGAAGTGGCGGAACACCAGCCCGTGATTGACCCCGCAGCGCGCGGCGATGTCGCGGATCGACGTCGCGGCTGGTCCCCGTTCGGCGAACAGATCGGTGGCGGCCTCGAGGATCGCCGCGGCCACTTCCGCCCGGCCGGTGGGCGGTTTCCGGCGACGGGTTGCGGAAGTTGTAGTCATCTGACTACAGTAGCATTTGTAGTCAGTTGACTACACCCGTTTCGGGTCCCCTCTTCAAGCCAAGGACGACGACAATGACAGGTCAGATAACCGTCACCAAGCTGGGCAGCCGGATCGGCGCCCGGGTGGACGGGGTGCGCCTCGGCGGCGACCTCGACGACGCCACGGTCGAGCAGATCCGCCGCGCGCTGTTGACCCACAAGGTGATCTTCTTCCGTCACCAGCACCACCTCGACGACTCCCGGCAGCTCGAGTTCGCCCGGCTGCTGGGCACCCCCATCGGGCACCCGGCCGCCTCGGCGCTGGCCGCCAAGCACCTTCCGGTGATTACGCCGATCGACTCCGAGTACGGCAAGGCCACCCGCTGGCATACCGACGTGACGTTCGCCGCCAACTATCCGGCGGCCTCGATCCTGCGGGCGGTCACCCTGCCCAGCTACGGCGGCTCGACGCTGTGGGCCTCCACGGTCGCGGCCTACCAGCAGCTGCCCGAGCCGCTGCGGCACCTGACCGAAAACCTGTGGGCGCTGCACACCAACCGCTATGACTACGTGCGCACCGACGCCCTGAACGACACCCAGCGGGCGTTTCGCCAGGCGTTCGAGAAGCCGGACTTTCGCACCGAGCACCCCGTGGTGCGGGTGCACCCGGAGACCGGGGAGCGCGCCCTGCTGGCCGGGGATTTCGTGCGCGGTTTCGTCGGCCTGGACGGCCACGAGTCCAGCGTGCTGCTGGAGCTACTGCAGCGGCGAATCACCATGCCGGAGAACACCGTTCGCTGGAGTTGGGCGCCGGGGGACGTCGCCATGTGGGACAACCGCGCCACCCAGCACCGGGCGATCGACGACTACGACGACCAGCCCCGGCTGATGCATCGCATCACGTTGATGGGCGACGTGCCGGTCAACGTGCACGGCGAGCGCAGCCGGGTGATCAGCGGCGCCCCGCTCGAGGTGCTGGCCAGCTAGGAGCCTGCTGAATTAATTCCGCGTGGCGGGACGAGTTGTCCTGGGGTTTTGGGGATGATTGTTGGGTGCAGGGTCGCTCTGATGATCAGCGTGAGTTGTTGGATGCGGAGTCGGTTGCCGGGCATCTTCTGAAGGCCGACAGCATGTTTGCGTTCCTGGCGGCGCACCGCAGCCAGTTGTTTCCCGAGGAGATGTTCGCGGACTTGTTCCCGTCGCAGCGGGGCCGGCCCAGCGTGCCGGCTGAGGTGATGGCCTCGGTGATCACCTTGCAGGCCCTGCACGGTTTTTCGGATAACGAGACCGTGGATGCGGTGACTTTCGATCTGCGCTGGAAAGCAGCGTGCGGGTTGCCGATCACGGCGGGCGCGTTTCATTCGACGACGTTGACGTATTGGCGGCGTCGGTTGGCGGCTTCGGATCGGCCCAACCGGATCTTTGAGGCGGTCAAGACGGTGGTGGCCGAGACCGGGGTGTTGGCGGGCAAGACACGGCGGGCCTTGGATTCCACGGTGCTCGACGATGCGGTGGCCACGCAGGACACCGTGACGCAGTTGATCGCCGCGATCCGACGAGTGCGCCGCGAAGTCCCTGGCGCTGCAGCGGTGATCGAAGCCCACTGCAGCGCCCATGATTACGACGATCCGGGGAAACCCGCGATTGCGTGGGAGGATAAGGCCGCTCGGGATCGGCTGGTGGATGGTTTGGTCGGTGATGCTCACCGGGTGCTGGGCTATCTGCCTGACCAGGAACTCGCGCCGCGGGCTGCTGAGGCGGTGGCGTTGTTGGCGTTGATCGCCGGTCAAGACGTTGAACCGGTCGAGGGCTCTGATGGCACCGACGGGCACTGGCGCATCGCGCAGCAGGTCAGTGGGGATCGCGTGATCTCCACCGTCGATGCCGACACGCGGCACGCTCACAAGACGGTGCACCGCCGCCAGGACGGCTTCAAAGCCCACCTTGCCGTCGAGCCCGACACCGGAATCATCACCGATTGCGCGTTGACCAAGGCCAGCGGCGCGGACAACCACGAGGCCGTCGTCGGGCTGAGCCTGCTCGAGGGTGAACACACCCCGGTGCGGGTCCTGGGCGATTCGGCGTATGGCACCGGGGCCGCCCGGGCGGCACTGGCCGACGCCGGCCATGTCGCGGTGATCAAACCGCTACCGCTACGCCCGCCGGTTCCGGGTGGCTTCACCAGCGACGATTTCCTCATCGATTTCGACGCCCGCATCGTGACCTGCCCGGCTGGACACGGAATGCCGATCCGTCCCAGTGGCGGAGTCACCTTCGAAAGATACTGTCGCTCATGCCCGTTGGCGTCCCGGTGCACGACCGCCACGCGCGGACGCAAACTCACCCTTCATATCCACGAGCAATTATTGCGCGCTGCTCGCGTCGCGGCCCGCGACCCCGATTGGCAAGCCGAATACCGCCAACACCGGCCCATGGTGGAACGCTCAATGGCCTGGCTCACTCGCGGCAACCGCAAGGTCCGCTACCGAGGAACCGCCAAAAACAACCATTGGCTGCACCACCGCGCCGCAGCACTGAACCTACGTCGGCTGCTCACCATGGGCCTGACCCGCACCGACACCACCTGGGCCATCGCCTAACACGCCCTCACACCAAGGCCTTGCCTCAGCCGCCGACCGCTGCCACGCTCAACAACGGCGGGGCGATCTCTTTTCTGTCGACCCACAGGGTCTGACTACAACACGCCGCTAGACGGTTCGAGACGCCCCGCCCCAAAAAATCCCCTAATTCAGCAGGCTCCTAGCTGGCCGAGCTGATCGGCTTGGTCGGTGTCCAGCGCAGCGCGCCCGGCGCCTCGGCCGGGACCACCGGCGCCTTGGGCGCGATCGGATCCAGCCGCCGATACGGCTCGCCCTGCGCGGGGCGCTGGTCGTTCTCGCCGTTGTTGGGCCACAACGCCGCCGCCCGCTCGGCTTGGGCGGTGATGGACAGCGAGGGGTTGACGCCCAGGTTGGCCGAGATGGCGGCGCCGTCCACCACATACAGCGTCGGGTAGCCGTAGACCCGGTGGTAGGGGTCGATGACGCCGTGCTCGGCGTCCTGGCCGATCACCGCGCCGCCCAGGAAGTGGGCGGTCAGCGGGATGTTGAACAGCTCCCCCCAGGTGCCGCCGGCCACGCCGTCGATCTTGGCGGCGATGCGCCGGGTGACCTCGTTGCCGACCGGGATCCAGGTGGGGTTCGGCTCGCCGTGGCCCTGTTTGCTGGTGTACCAACGGATTCCGAGCCTGCCACGCTTGGTGAAGGTGGTGATCGAGTTGTCCAGGTGCTGCATCACCAGCGCGATCAGGGTGCGCTCGCTCCACTGGTGGACATTGAGCAACCGCATCAACCGGCGCGGATCCTCGCGGGCCTGGTCCAGCAACTGCTTCCAGCGCGGCACGTCGGTGCCCTGCGGGCCGGCGCCGTCGGTCATCAGCGTCTGCAGCAGACCCATCGCGTTGGAGCCCTTGCCGTAGCGGACCGGCTCGATGTGGGTGTCCGGCGTCGGATGGATCGACGACGTGATGGCCACCCCGTGCGTCAGGTCCAGGTTGGGGTCGACCTCGAGCTTGCCGGCGCCGACGATGGACTCGGAGTTGGTGCGGGTCAGCACGCCCAGCCGGTTGGACAGCCGGGGCAGCCGGCCCTCGTCGCGCATCTTGAACAGCAGATGCTGTGTGCCCCAGGTGCCGGCGGCCAGGATCAGGTGCTTGGCGGTGTAGGTGCGCCTGTCGCGGCGCACCCAGCTGCCGGTGCGCACCGTGCGGACCTGCCACAGCCCGTCCGGGCGTTGCTCGAACGCCTTCACCGTCGTCATCGGAAGCACATGCGCCCCAGCCGATTCCGCGAGACCCAGGTAGTTCTTCAGCAGGGTGTTCTTGGCGCCGTAGCGGCAGCCGGTCATGCAGCAGCCGCACTCCAGGCAGCCGGTGCGTTCCGGCCCGGCGCCGCCGAAGTACGGGTCCGGCACGGTCTTGCCGGGGGCCTTGGTGCCGTCGGGGCCGAAGAACACTCCGACCGGGGTGGGCACGAACGTGTCGCCGCAGCCCATCTCGTCGGCGACCTCTTTGACGATCCGGTCGGCGTCGGTGAAGGTCGGGTTGGTCACCACGCCCAGCATCCGCTGGGCCTGGTCGTAGTGCGGCATCAGCTCGTCGCGCCAGTCGGTGATGTGCGCCCACTGCTGGTCTTTGAAGAACGGCTCCGGCGGCACGTAGAGGGTGTTGGCGTAGTTCAGCGAGCCGCCGCCCACTCCCGCGCCGGCCAGGATCAGCACGTTCTTGAGCGGGTGGATGCGCTGGATGCCGTAGCAGCCCAGCTTCGGCGCCCACAGGAACTTGCGCAGGTCCCAGGATGTCTCGGCGAAATCCTCGTCGGCGAACCGGCGGCCGGCCTCCAGCACGCCCACCCGGTAGCCCTTCTCGGTCAGCCGCAACGCGCTGACGCTGCCCCCGAAACCCGAACCGATGATCAGGACGTCGTAATCCGGCTTCATCGCACCAGTATGGCCTTACCCGCCGGTAACAAGCCAGGGGCCTCCGGCCGCCGCGCCCGAGCGTCACGCTGGCGTGACGCTCGGCGCCGGCCGTCACGCCAGCGTGACGGCCGGCCGGTGGCCCAAGGCGCAAGGGCGCCTCAAGGCGCGACTAGCTGCCGACCGTCAGGCCCACCTTCTGGAATTCCTTGAGATCGCAGTAACCGGCCTTCGCCATCGACCGGCGCAGCCCGCCGACCAGGTTCAGCGAGCCGAACGGGTCGTCGGACGGCCCGTTGAGCACCTGGCGCAGCGGCGGGCGCTCCCCGATCGCGACCTGCAGCAGCGCGCCGCGTGGCAGCGACGGGTGCGCGGCGGCGGCCGGCCAGAACCAGCCCTCGCCGAGCGCCTCGGCGGCCTCGGCCAGCGGGGTGCCCAGCACCACCGCGTCGGCGCCGCAGGCGATCGCCTTGGCCAGCTCGCCGGAGGTGTGGATGTCGCCGTCGGCCAGCACGTGCACGTAGCGGCCGCCGGTCTCGTCGAGGTATTCGCGACGTGCGGCGGCGGCGTCGGCGATCGCGGTGGCCATCGGGACGCTGATGCCCAGCACCTCGTCGCTGGTGGTCACTCCCCTGGTCGCGCCGTAGCCGACGATGACGCCGGCGGCCCCGGTGCGCATCAGGTGCAGCGCGGTGCGGTGGTCCTGCACGCCGCCGGCGACCACCGGCACGTCGAGCTCGGAGATGAACGTCTTGAGGTTCAGCGGTTCCCCGTCGCTGGCCACGCGTTCGGCCGAGACGATGGTGCCCTGGATGACCAGCAGGTCGATGCCGGCCTGCAGCAGGACCGGGGTGAGTGCCTGGGCGTTTTGCGGGCTGACCCGCACCGCGGTGGTCACCCCGGCCTCCCGGATGCGGGCCACGGCCGAGCCCAGCAGGTCGGGGTTGAGCGGCGCGGCGTGCAGCTCCTGCAGCAGCCGGATCGCCGCGGAGGGTTCGGGTTCCTTGCTGGCGGCCTCGACCAGCTGAGCGATCTTGGCCTCGACGTCGGCGTGCCGGCCGATCAGGCCCTCGCCGTTGAGCACGCCCAGGCCGCCGAGTCGGCCCAGCTCGATGGCGAACTCCGGTGACACCAGCGCGTCGGTCGGGTGCGCCAGCACCGGGATCTCGAACCGGTAGGCGTCCAGCTGCCAGGCCGTCGACACGTCCTGCGAGGAGCGGGTGCGCCGGGAGGCCACGATGCTGACTTCGCTCAGTTCATAGCTGCGACGGGCGGTGCGGCCCATCCCGATCTCGACCATGTGGGCCTCAGCGCGCGTAGTAGTTGGGGGCTTCGACGGTCATGGCGACGTCGTGCGGGTGGCTTTCCCGCAGGCCCGCCGCCGTGATCCGGACGAACTGCGCCTGTTGCAGCGCCTCGATGGTCGGCGAGCCCGTGTACCCCATCGCCGCCCGCAGGCCGCCGGTGAGTTGGTGGATCACCGAGGACAGCGGGCCGCGGAACGGCACCCGGCCCTCGATGCCCTCGGGCACCAGCTTGTCCTCGGAGAGGGCGTCGTCGGCGAAGTAGCGGTCCTTGGAGTAGGACTTGCCGGCGCCGGAACCGCGGCCGGCCATCGCGCCCAGCGACCCCATGCCGCGGTAGCTCTTGAACTGCTTGCCGTTGACGAAGATCAGCTCGCCGGGCGCCTCGGCGGTGCCGGCCAGCAGCGAGCCCAGCATGGCCGTCGACGCGCCGGCGGCCAGCGCCTTGGCGATGTCGCCGGAGTACTGCAGCCCGCCGTCGGCGATCACCGGCACGCCCGCCGGCCCGCAGGCGGCCACGGCTTCCAGGATCGCGGTGATCTGTGGCGCGCCGACGCCGGCCACCACCCGGGTGGTGCAGATCGAGCCGGGCCCCACCCCCACCTTCACCGCGTCGGCGCCGGCGGCCACCAGGGCGGCGGCCGCGGCCCGGGTGGCGACGTTGCCGCCGATCACCTCGACGCGCTCGCCCACCTCGGCCTTGAGTTTGCCGACCATGTCGAGTACCAGCCGGTTGTGCGCGTGCGCGGTGTCCACGACCAGCACGTCCACCCCGGCGTCGACCAGCATCATGGCCCGTACCCAGGCGTCGCCGCCGACCCCGACGGCCGCGCCGACCAGCAGCCGGCCGTCGCTGTCCTTGGTGGCCAGGGGGTGCTGTTCGGTCTTGACGAAGTCCTTGACGGTGATCAGCCCGGTCAGCCGGCCGTGCCCGTCGACGATGGGCAGCTTCTCGATCTTGTTGCGCCGCAACAGCCCCAGCGCCGCGTCGGCGGACACGCCCTCCTGGGCGGTGATCAGCGGGGCCTTGGTCATCACCTCGGCGACCTTCTTGGTCTGGTCGACCTCGAACCGCATGTCGCGGTTGGTGATGATGCCGACCAGCGCGCCGGAGTCGTCCACCACCGGCAGCCCGGAGATGCGGAACCGCGCGCACAGCGCGTCGACCTGGGCCAGCGTGTTGTCGGGGCGGCAGGTGACCGGGTCGGTGACCATGCCGGCCTCGGAGCGCTTGACCATCTCGACCTGGCCGGCCTGTTCGGCCACCGGCAGGTTGCGGTGCAGCACGCCCATGCCGCCCGCCCGGGCCATCGCGATGGCCATCCGCGACTCGGTGACGGTGTCCATCGCCGAGCTGACCAGCGGCACCTTGAGCCTGATCTTCTTGGTGAGCTGGCTGGAAGTGTCGGCGGTGGCGGGCACCACGTCGGAGGCCGCGGGCAGCAGCAGCACGTCGTCGAACGTCAGGCCGAGCATGGCGATCTTGTGCGGGTTGTCGCCCCCGGTGGGCACCGGATCGTCGACGAGGCCACCCACCCGCACGTACGCACTGCCAACCAGGTCAGAGCTGTCTTCCAGGTGGGACGTGCCACGGGTCATCAGTGGGGTCCTCCATACGATGCGGGGTGAGAGACCCATCCTATCGGCTCGGCCGCCCCGGCAGTCCGCTTGCTCGGGCGCGCCGCGCGGGCCAAACGGGACCCGAACGGCGGGTTGCTCCCTGCTGGCGTTATCCCGGCCGGGCTGCGTAGGCTAGAGGCGTGCGCGACCACCTCCCACCGGGTTTGCCGCCCGATCCTTTCGCCGACGACCCCTGTGATCCGTCGGCGGCGCTGGATGCCGTCGAGCCGGGACAGCCGCTGGATCAGCAGGAGCGGATGGCCGTCGAGGCCGACCTCGCCGATCTGGCCGTGTACGAGGCGCTGCTGGCGCACAAGGGTATTCGCGGACTCGTGGTGTGCTGCGACGAGTGCCAGCAGGATCACTACCACGACTGGGACATGCTGCGGGCCAACCTGCTGCAGCTGTTGATCGACGGCACCGTGCGCCCGCACGAGCCCGCCTACGACCCCGAGCCGGACGCCTACGTGACGTGGGATTACTGCCGGGGCTACGCCGACGCCTCACTCAACGAGGCGACGTCGGACGCCGACGGCTTCCACCGCCGGCACTGATTCACTGATTCGGATTCACCGGCGCCACCGCGGGTGGCTGGCCGTGGTGGTGATGCTTGCCCACTGACGGGCTCGGCGACGGGGTCGACACGGGCGCCGGACTGAGCGGGGCGGGCGGTGCCGCCGGGGTCGGCGCGATCGACGCGGCCGGCGGCGGCGCGGCCGGCACGGCGACCGACGGGGCCATCGAGGGGGCCGCCGCGGGCAGCGTGGCATTGGGGTTGCGCGAATCTACCTTGGCGTTGAGCAGGTTCAGCTGCGTCATCAGGTCCTGTTTGGTGGCCGGGTCGTCGATCGAGGCGACCAGGCTGCTCACCTCGGTCAGCTGCGTGCGGGCCTGATCCCACTGCCCCTTGTCGATCGATTCGGCCACCTTGGCCAGGTCGGCCTTGGCCGCCAGCATGACTTGGTCTTTTTCGTTGACCCGCGGCTGGTCGAAGAACATCGCGTGCAGCCCGTACAGGGTGCTGCCGGGGCGGGCCTCGACCACCATCGCGCCGAAGCCGCTGAGCAGCATCAGCGTGGCCGCGACGGACCCCACCACGGCCAGGCCGCGGTGGCCGCGGCGGCGTTCGGCCAGGCCGGCGCGCAGCGCGTTGACCGCCTCCTCGGGCGTCACCAACGCGCTGGCCGGCGGCCACCGCAGGTTGTCGCGCCAGTCCTCCAGCAGGGTGGTCAACATCTGGAAGTCGGGGTCGTCGGGGTCCTCGACCTGTCCCCGGGGAACCGG
Organism: Mycobacterium sp. MAC_080597_8934; assembly: GCF_000523975.1. Lineage (NCBI taxonomy): Bacteria > Bacillati > Actinomycetota > Actinomycetes > Mycobacteriales > Mycobacteriaceae > Mycobacterium > Mycobacterium sp. MAC_080597_8934. The sequence continues at coordinate 380,040 of NZ_JAOS01000028.1, forward strand.
CCGGCGCTGGGCGAGCGCATCGAGGAGCAGGTCGGTGCGGGCGAATTCATCCAGGGATTCAGGCACAGTCACCTGCCGCGATCATCTCGGACTTCAACCGCGACAGTGCGCGGTGCTGGGCGACGCGGACCGCGCCGGTGGTGCTGCCGACGGCGGCCGCGGTCTCCTCGGCGGACAGGCCGACCACGACGCGCAGGATCAGGATCTCGCGCTGCTTGGCCGGCAGGATTTCCAACAGCTCACTCATCCGGCTCACCGAATCCGCTTCGATGGCAAGCTGTTCGGGCCCCGCATCGTTGGACCAGCGATCGGGGATGGACTCGGTCGGGTAGGCGAGGTCGCGGCCGGCGGCCCGGTGCGCGTCGGCGACCTTGTGGGCCGCGATGCCGTACAGGAAAGCCAGGAAGGGGCGCCCGCGGTCGCGATACCGCGGCAGCGCCGTGATGGTCGCCAAGCACACCTCCTGTGCCACGTCGTCGGCTGACAGGCCACCCCGCTCGACCGTGCCGACGCGTGCCCGGCAATATCGCACGACGATCGGGCGGATGGTCTCCAGCACCTCCCGGAGTGCGTTGTGGTCTCCCGTCACGGCCTTGGCGACCACAGCATCGAGACGTTCCCCTGCTGGAATTGTCATCGACGGTGATATCTCCAACGTTACGAAGCGGACACATCGCGGGCCAACCGGGCTAACTAACGAAATGACAATAACGGGCCGACGGCCGTTTCAAGCGGAACGCCACGTTCCACCGGCGCGCCGCACCTGGCCTGCGCAGACTTCCCGGATTTCGTGCAGTTGCCGTGACGAAAACTCCACACTTCCGATATCGATCAGCAAGCACGCCAGCGCCCAGCGCAGCGGCACCAGTCGCAGCCGGGCGGTGGTGTGCAGCGAGGTGTCGGCGATCGCGCGGGCCCGCTCGATATCCCCGGCGCTGCACAGCGCGGCGGCCAGCACCACCTCGCTTTTGACCTGGTGGCGCGCCGCCGCCCCGGCCGCCGCCGCCTCGACCGCCTCCCCGGCGCGCCGGACGGCGAGTTCGCCGTCGCCGCGGGCCATCGCGAGTTCGGCGGCCACCCAACCGCGGCGCACCGAAATACGGTGGGGCACAATGTTTTCCGAGTCCAGCAGCGGCTCGACGCGGGCCAGCAGCGCCGCCGCGGCCGCGAAGCGGCCGACGCCCAGCGCATCGGCGGCCAGCCCGATCAGCGCGTCGGCGCCCGCCTCGGGGTCGTCGCCGGCCAGCGCCAGGGCGCGTCCGTCCCAGCCCCGCGCCAGCGCGTGCCACCCGAGTTGGCGCAGGAACGACCCCTGGGTGCTGTGCGCCAGCGAGGCGAGCCGCCCGGCGGTCGCGGTGCGGCGCAGCCGCGCCAGATCGTGCAGCGCGGCGCCGTAACGTCCCTGCCCCCCGGCGGCGACGGCGCGCAACCACAGCTGCGCGGGCGTGCCCGCCGCGGGCAGGGGCCAGCGGTCGGGCCGGTCGCCGAATGCGGCCTCGGCCAACAACCGGTCGACGGAGCCGTCAACGTTGGCCTGCACCGCGCCCCCCGACCGCCGAAGTGTGACGAGTTTCAATCACAATGATGTAGTAAACAGTTTGTGGTCTTCTTGTTACCGATCCGTTAATGACTATAGCCCATGGATAAATTCCACCGGACCGTCGCCCGCGCGCTGAGCTGGGAAATCACGTTTCGATCAAGTGCCTGGTAGCAGGGCATTGCTTTGGCAATTTCAGCGGACATGAACGCAACGTTAATTTTGCGCGGACGGGCACATACTTTGCCGGGCTAAGTGGCTATTGACGGAAATTCGCCGTCCCCCCTACCGTCTAGGCGAGACGGGTAGTCATCGGGGACTCCGCTCCACTTAATTTAAGTTGCACACCATCGCTTTCACGACCTGACCTCGAGTGGGCGGTGCAGAGAGGGAACGAACCAATGCCACAGCCGGAGCAGCTACCTGGGCCCAACGCCGACATCTGGAATTGGCAATTGCATGGCTTGTGCCGCGGTGTCGACTCGTCGATGTTCTTCCATCCCGACGGCGAGCGCGGCCGCGCCCGCATGCAGCGCGAGCAGCGGGCCAAGGAAATGTGCCGGCAGTGCCCGGTCATCCAGGAGTGCCGCTCGCACGCGCTGGAAGTCGGCGAGCCGTACGGGGTTTGGGGCGGCCTGTCGGAATCCGAGCGTGATCTGTTGCTCAAGGGCGAGATCGGCCGCGGGCGCGGTATCCGCCGCTCGGCCTGAGACCGCCGTTTCGGCCTGCGCCGATCCGGGTAGGCAGCGCCCATGCACAAGGGCGCAACCTTCGCGGTGGCGGCGGTCACCGCGGCCACCGCACCGCTGGCCGCCTGCGCGAACCAGCAGAGCAGCCAACCCAACACCGCACCGCTGACCAGCTCGGTGCCCGGATCGGAGCGGTTGACCACCCAGCTCAAGACCGCCGAGGGGATCCCGGTCGCCAACGCCAGCTTCGAATTCGCGAACGGCTACGCGACGGTGACGGTGGAAGCCGGCCCGAACCAGGTGCTGAGCCCCGGGTTCCACGGCCTGCAGATCCACGCGGTGGGCAAGTGCGAGGCGAATTCGACTGCGCCGACGGGCGGTTCGACCGGTGACTTCGAATCCGCCGGCGCGGTCTATCAGGCGCCGGACCACACCGGCTATCCCGCCAGCGGCGATTTGACCGCGCTGCAGGTGCGCTCCGACGGCTCCGCGAAACTGGTCACCACCAGCAACGCGTTCACCGCCGCGGACCTGAGGACCAGCTCGGGCAGCGCGCTGATCCTGCACCAGAACGCGAACAACCTGGCCAACACCCCCGCCGCCGATTCCGGTAAACGGCTGGCCTGCGGGGTGATCGCGGCGTCGTCGGCCACCTCCACCACGACCACGCCGACGACCAGCGTCACGACGAGCACCACCACCGTCGCGGTGCCGCCGCCGTCGACCAGCACGAGCACCAGCACGGTCACGGTCACCGGGACGCCGACCGCGACGTCCACCCCGACCACCACCGTGACCACGCCGCCCAGCCTGCCGCCCGGGCGGTGACGCTCAAGCCCACGGGCTGCTCACCGAGTGCTGCTCGGCCTGCTGTGGCCGCACCTCCACTTGCCCGGCGCCTGGGGCGTCACGGCGGTGGCCCTTATCCCTCTCGGTGTGCATCGTGGTGGGCATCGTCATCAGCATCGTTGGGCTCTGACGGCGCTACCGCGCGTGCACGTCCGGCGTGCGGACATGCTCGGGACGGAAACCGCGGCCGACCACAAGTGGCGGAATGGCTTGCAGCGGACCAAAACCCACGATCTTCGGGACGTGGATCGGGGATAGGTCACCGTTCAGGTTCGGCGCGATCGCGTTGTCCTGCATCAGCACCTGGACGGCCTGCACGATGCGGGTGGGCAGTTCGCGTCGCCGCTGCACCTTCGCCAGATCGCGATCGGTCACCCGGCCCTGTTGCAGCGGCGCGCACAGGATGTTGGCGGCGGCCACCGCGTCGGCGACGGCGAGGTTGATCCCGACGCCGCCGGCCGGCGACATGGCGTGCGCGGCGTCGCCGATGCACAAAAGGCCGGTGCGCCACCATGTTTCGAGCCTGTCCACCCGGACGTCGAGCTCGCTGGTGTCGTCCCACGAGGTCAGGTCGTTCACGTGTTCGCGCAACCGCGGCTGCGCGGTGACGATCCGTTCCTTGAACTCCTCCAACGATCCGCCCTTGGGGCTGGCGCCCTTCGGCATCAGATAGGCGACTTGCCAGTAGTCGCCGCGGTAGATCATGGCCATCATCAGGCCCTTACGGAACACGCCGAACAGCTCCCGGGGGTCGCCCGGACGCCATTTCAGCCGGAACCACAGCACGTCCATCGGCGAGTGCGCCTGGGCCGTCCGCAGCCCCGCGGCGGCGCGCACCGCGGATTTGCGTCCGTCCGCGGCGATCACCAGATCCGCCCGCACCTCGTCGTGGGGGGTGCGCACGCCGGCCACTCGATCGTCATCGAGGATCAGGTCGGTCACTTCAGCGTTGCGGATAAGCGTGAATTCCGGGTAGGCAGAAGCCTTTTCGGCGATGAAGTCGAGAAAGTCCCACTGCGGCATCATGGCGATATAGGGCTGGTTGAAGCCGAGCCGCTTGAGCACTTTGAAGTTGCCGAAGGTGCGAATCGAGCCGTCGGTGTCGAAGGCGACGGTGTCGATCTTGGTGTGCGGCAGGCGCAGGAACTCGTCGATGATGCCCAGCTCGTCCATGATCCGCAGCGTGGTCGGATGCACGGTGTCGCCGCGGAAGTCGCGCAGGAAGTCGTTGTGCTTTTCCAAGACGACGACCGGGATTCCGGCCCGGGCGAGCAGCAGCGCGTGCACCATCCCGGCGGGACCGCCCCCGGCAACGCACACCTGAGTCCGGATCACTTGCGCAGGCTACCTCAGGCCGCGATCCGGGCCGGGCTCATCCGCGAGCTACCGCTGCCGTTTGGTGGCCAAGCCCAGTGTTTGGCCCCGATGATGACCGGCGTAGTAACCCGACAGGCTTTGCCAAATGTCACGGCTTGGCCGATGTCCGACCTTGGGGCCGCCTCATTTCAGATCACGTCAACGTCCTCGGGCGGCATGTCGACCACCGCGGTCTGGGTGATCGACTTGAGTCGTCCGACCATGGGCGGTTGGGGACCCGGACACTCGAGACATCACCCCTAGCTGATATCAGCTTTAGCTGATATCATGCGGTAGTGCGGAAATGGGAGGTTGACCTGACTCTCATCGAAGCCTGGATGGACGCCCTCGATGACGAGGAGTACGACAACTTGATAGCAGCGCTCGAGCAGTTGGAGGAACACGGTCCAATTACCCGGCGGCCGTTTGTGGACACCCTTGAAGGGTCACGGCACCCGAACATGAAGGAGCTCCGTCCGCGCCCCACGAAAGCTGGAGCCCACATTCGCGTGCTATTCGCCTTCGATACCCGGTCGCGGGCGATCATGTTGATCGCTGGAGACAAGGCGGGGAATTGGTCCAAGTGGTATGCCAAGCACATTCCCATTGCCGACGAGCTCTTCGATGCTCACCAAAAGCGTTTGCACAAGGCAGCAGCCAAAGCCACAAATCGGAAACCAAGGAAGGGTAAGAAACGATGACCAATCTTGATGACATGCGCCGTCGCCGTCCCGGCAACCGGACCCGTATCGACGCGATCAAGGCGGAGATGGACCGCGAGGTTGCCCACTACCGTCTCCGTGAACTGCGCGAGGCTGCCGGCTACACGCAGACGACTCTCGCTGCGGCTATTGGCGTCGGGCAGAACCGCGTCTCGCAGATGGAACATGGCGATCTCGGCACCAGCCGGGTCGACACTCTCCGCAAGTACGTGGAAGCGACTGGGGGTGAGCTGGAAGTGTCCGTCAAGCGTCCGGACGGGTCACGGGTTCTCCTCAGTCTGTAAAGCGCGACGACCGAGACCCAGGGCGAAGGCTTCGAGAACGGTGTCCAGGTACCGGCTGCGGCTTGTGATTCTCGGGTGCCCTCGGCGCTCAGAAGCAGTCGAATGACGGGGCCATCGATACAGGATCGACGGAGAACCGAAGCAGTACAACAGATCTCGTCGCACATCGGCCTCAACTCGATCGCGGCACAGATCAGGTAACCGTATTCGCGGATGTCGCCAAGACCGACTCCGATGCAACACGATCACCCGTCTAGCACGGCTAGAGACACCTGTCGGACTGTCGCGCGACCGCTGTCGTCCACCGAAGACGACGAGGACACCACGGCGAAGTACCACCCCTTCGGCTCGTCAGATACCCGATCTGCTCGGCGCGCAAAGCGCCGTGGAATGGACCGGGAAGCGATACGCAATCGATCGAGATCCAAAGATCTACAGTGCTGAATGTAAACCATGCCATCCCACTGGGTGGCGAGCGTTCGGCATTCAGCCGAGGCGATGCGAAGGCGTGACGGCTGGGTCGAGGCCGAAAACCGCTGTGGTGGCTGACTTGCCCTTCAGGGCGTGAGTACCCCTGTCGCTCAGTCCGGGCGGTCGAGAAACCAAGGCGTCTACGGTTTGCTGAGTAACAAGGATCGCGTCACCGGTCGTCTTGGTGAGTTGCTCGACGCGGGCCGCAACGTTGACGGCGTCACCAATGAGGGTGAACTCAAGTTTGCCGCCGCCGCCGATGGTTCCGGCGATCACCACACCGGTGTTGATCCCGATGCCGATTCGAAGCACACCGCCGAAACGCTTAGCGACGAGGCGATGAATCAGCAGCGCTGCGCTCACCGCCGCATCCGCATGATCCGCAAGATCATTCGGGGCACCAAACACCGCCAGTGCGCCGTCTCCCAGGAATTTGTTCACATGTCCGCCGCCGTCGACGACCGCAGGCACGACGATCTCAAACAGAGCGTTGAGACGCGCGACGGTGTCCTCGGCGCTATTGACCTCGGCGAACGGCGTGAAATCGCGGACGTCGACGAACATCACGGTGACCTCGCGGCGCTCGCCGGTGAACACGTCATCGCCCTGCTCGAGCAGTCGGGCCGCCAGAGCCGGGTCGACGTAAGTGCCGAAAGCCGCCTGCAGCCGTTGTCGCTCAGTCAATCCCGCCTGCATCCGATTGAAGGACGCCGTCAGCGCGCCGAGATCGTCGTCCTGGACCACCGGTACGCGACGGGTGTAATCGCCTGCCGCAACGCGTTCAGTGCCCTCGGCGAGGTCACGGATCGGATGCAATGCCGGTGAGACAATGGCACCCACGGTGACCGGCGCCGCGAGTGCCGCCGTCGCCACGCAGGCGATCAAGAGGGGCAGCAGCGGGGAATCGCTGACCCGGCCGAGCAGGGCTCCGACCATCATGCCCGCGGTTGTGAAGTTGCACAGAGCGCTGAGCATCGAGACTTCCAACCACCAGGCGAAGGTCGGGCGGGAGCGCGGTAAAGCGTCGCCGATGCCCGAATCCCCCGCCAGCGCTGCTCTCACCGGGCGTAATGATCCCTCCATGAAGGTGTGCAAACTGATCAGTGTCGTGACGATTCCCATAGCGCCACCCGCGATCGCGTACTCGACGACCCGCATCCCATGAGCTCCGGCGAGCACACTGACAATCGGGGAGCGTCCCGGGGAGTGGTGTAAGTGATGGCGGCGTGTCGGTCCCTGACGTAAGAGGGCCATCGCGTGAGTCTCTGTGGTGAAACGACCAAGAATCACTACCGAGAGGAACATCGCGATGGCCCTGGACCAGTCTGCCTTGCTGGAGGTGCTCGACGCACTGCGCACCGCCGATGCCGGTGAGCGGATCACTCAAGCCGCCGAAACGATCTACCAAGCCTTGATCGACGCGGAGTTGACCGCGTTCATCGGGGCTTCTCCCCATGAGCGCACCGAGACCCGCTCCAATCAGCGCAACGGCTCGCGTCCGCGCACGCTGTCCACGGTCGCAGGGGACCTGGAACTGCGGATTCCCAAGCTGCGCACCGGGTCATTTTTCCCGGCGTTGTTGGAGCGGCGTCGCCGGGTCGATCAGTGCTTGTTCGCGGTGGTGATGGAGGCCTACCTGCACGGCACCTCCACCCGCAAGGTCGACGATCTGGTCAAGGCACTGGGTACCGATACCGGGATCTCCAAAAGCGAGGTCAGCCGGATCTGCAAAGACCTCGACACCGAGGTCGCGGCCTTCCGGGACCGGCCGTTGGGTGATCAGCGCTTTCCGTATGTCTTCCTCGACGCCACCTACTGCAAGGCCCGGGTGAATCATCGGGTGGTGTCGCAGGCGGTGGTCATCGCCACCGGGGTGGCCGCTGACGGGCGCCGCGAGGTACTGGGCTTTGAGGTCGGAGACTCCGAGGACGGGGCGTTCTGGACCGCGTTTTTGCGGTCGTTGAAATCCCGCGGTCTGGCCGGAGTCCAACTGGTCATCTCCGATGCCCATGCCGGACTGCGCAGTGCCATTGACGCCGTGCTGATCGGGGCCGCCTGGCAGCGGTGTCGAGTGCACTTCCTGCGCAACGTGCTCGCCCAAGTGCCCAAGGGCTCCGCAGAGATGGTCGCCGCCGCGATCCGCACCGTCTTCGCCCAGCCAGACGCCGAGCACGTGCGCGAACAACTCGACACCATCGCCGGCATGCTCGGCCGCCAGTTCCCCAAGGTCGAAACCATGTTGCGCGAGGCCGCCGCCGACATCACCGCCTTCGCCGACTTCCCGGTGGCCCACTGGAAAAAGATCTGGTCAACCAACCCACTATCCGTTAACCGGCTCTCCGGGGACACGGTTCGGGCTGCAGCGTGAGGTTCACGCACAAGCGCTGAGCACGGATGGATGCTGTCTGCATCTCGGTGGGGGAAGGCGGAGCGGCGATGCGGGTACTCAAGAGCGACAGCGGATATGTCCTGGAGGGCGACTGGGACGGGCAGGACGCGGTGAACGCGTTTCTCAACCATTTGGCGGGACGGGGGTTCAGCGCGGCCACGGTGCGGGCCTACGCATTCGACGTCGCCAATTTGAGCCGGTTCCTCGTCCAGCAAGCGGTCGGGCTCGCCGCGGTCGATGCGCCGTTGGTGTTCGACTGGATCGACTGGCAAGGCGTCCGCCGAACGGACCAGCCCACCGGCGGTCACCGCTCGTCGACCCGCCGGCAGCTTCGACGGTGAACCGCCGGGTCGCGGCAGTGCGCGCGTTATTCGAGTATCTGGTGATGACCGGTGTCTGCACCGACAATCCGGTGCCGTCGCCGCGGCGGGGACAGGGCTGCGCCAGTCGCAGCGGGGTTGCTCGGTCATCTGGTCCCGGGCGTGCACGCAGTGGCGGTAGGTTGGTGCGTCAGCCGCAGCGTCTTCCGGAATCGTTGTCCACCAACGATGTCGACGCGTTCCTGGCGACACTGGCAACGCACCGGGACCGGGCGATGGTGCTGGTGATGCTACTCGGAGGGCTGCGTTCGGCCGAGGCGCGTGGCCTGCTGCTCGCCGACGTCGATATGGGCCGGCGCCGGCTTCGGGTGATCGGCAAGGGCGGCAAGGAACGTCATGTCCCGGTCGATGCGGCGTTCTTCACCGAGCTCGCCGCCTACCTGCGATGGGAGCGGCCGCCGGGGTTGGCGACGCCGCAGTGCTTCGTAGTGCTGCGCGGCCCGACGACCGGTGCACCGGTCAGCGAGGCCGGGCTGCGCAGCCTGTTCCGTCGGCACCGGGAGACCTCTGGCGCCACAAGAGTCCGCCCGCACCGTTTACGGCATACCTACGGCACCGAATTGTCGGCGGCCGGAATCGATCTGCTGGCGTTGCGGGCGTTGATGGGGCATGTCTCGCCGGAGACCACGGCCCGCTACGTGCATTTGTCGATCGAGCAGCTCGCCGCCGAATACGGTGCTGCTCGTGCGACGTTGGCCGGAGCCCGGCAGTGACCACGGTGTTGGTCGGCCAACCCGTAGGCGCCGACGAGGTGGTGGCGGATTATCTCGACCACGTCGCCACCCTGGGTTTGAGCGGGCGGGCGGTACGCGACCGGATTCGGATCGCTCGCGACTTCACCGCACGCCACCGCGACCTGCACGCCTGGATGACGCTGCCGGCAGCCGAGCGGATCGCCGAGATACGGGACACCGGGGCGTGGCCGCTGATCTGTCACACGATCGGCACCGGCCGGTTACGGCTGGACGTCGAGCTGGCCGCGGTCAAACAGTTGACCGGGCTGGGCCGCGCAGTGGAGGACCGGGATCCGAGCGGATTCGCCGCGTTGCGGAATGCGGGAATTCGGTTGGGCTGGAGGAGTTCCTGGGTCGAGACGGTCCTCGGCGAATGTCTGGCGGTAGTGCTGGCACACCACGGCGGAATGGTCGCCGACCTGACCGGCGACGCGCTCGACGACTTCGACGCCGCGCTGTCACGTACCGTGGTGCCGCCATCGTCGCGGCGGGCATACAGGGGCGGCTGGCCAGCCTGCGGCAGCTGTTGTTCGAGACCGCGGTCATCGACACCGCGCCGAAACGCCGGCGG